>CACGGZ010000007.1 GCA_902572695.1 uncultured Pelagibacteraceae bacterium
AGACCAAGTTCTATTAATAAATTTTTTTGATACTTTAGATTTTGTAGACTCTATAGCCTCAAATTCTTTACAAATTTGAGCATGCAAGTAACAAAACCAATCATTAACAATTTTTTTCTTATTTTCTAAATTCATATTTGATTAGTTTGTCTCAGCGCTTCAGATGCCGATATAGCTACCGCAGAACTTATATTTAGAGATCGTGTTTTTTTTGACATTGGTATTTTTAATTTTGTTTTGATTTTCTTATGTATAAACATAGGAACACCTGAACTCTCATTACCATAAAGCAAGATATCATCCTTATGAAATTTAAACTTGTGATAATATTTCTTACCTTTTGTGGTCATTAGAATAATTCTTGAATTATGATTATCATTATCAAAACTATCATAATCATGATATTTTTTTAACGTGATAAATCTATTATAGTCCATAATAACTCTTTTAAACCTTGGATCTGCCAAATTAAATGCACACGGCTCAATAATATGAACCTTTATTTTTAAACAAGCACTTAATCTAAGGATTGCTGCTGTATTTTGAGGTATATCTGGTTTATAAAGAGCTATGCTAATCATTATTTATCAGTTTTATGTGTCATTCTGACCCTAGAAAAATATTAAGATTAATATTATTTGAGAATTACATTATAAACAAGATATGACAGATACCAAAAAAACTAACAGAAGAGATTTCCTATTTACAGCCACTTATACATTGGGAGCCATAGGTGTAGGTGCAACAATTTGGCCTTTTATTGACCAGATGAATCCTGATAAATCTGTTCAAGCTTTGGCGACTACTGAAGTCGATATTACAAATATTGAGCCAGGAAAATCAATTACAGTTCTTTGGAGAGGTAAACCTGTTTTTTTGAAACGCAGAACTCCAGAGGAGATTGCTGAAGCTAGATCAGTAAGTTTAAATGAACTTAAAGATCCTGAAAAAGATGAAGATAGAGTAAAAAAAGGAAATGATGAATGGTTAGTAATGTTAGGAGTATGTACACACCTTGGATGTGTGCCATTAGCAGACAAGGGAGATTATAATGGCTGGTTTTGCCCTTGTCATGGTTCACATTACGATGTATCTGGAAGAATTAGAAAAGGACCTGCACCAATTAATATGGAGATTCCTAAATATGAATTTGTTGACAACAATACTATTAAGATTGGATAAGAAATGAGCGAAAATTATACACCAGACTCAAAAGTAGGTAAGTGGTTTAACGATAGATTACCACTTTTATCTTTAGCTTCACATTTAAAAGATTATCCAACTCCTAAAAATCTTAATTACTGGTGGACATTTGGAGGAATACTAACCTTTTGTTTAATAACACAAATTGTAACTGGAATAGTTCTAGCCATGCATTATGTGGCGCATGCGGACCTTGCCTTTGGAAGTGTTGAACATATCATGAGAGATGTAAATTATGGATGGTTAATAAGATATATACATAGCAATGGTGCATCAATGTTTTTCTTGGCAGTTTATATTCATATTTTTAGATCATTATTCTATGGTTCATATAAGTCACCCAGAGAGGTGATTTGGATAATAGGTATTTTAATTTACCTTCTAATGATGGCAGCAGCATTTATGGGATATGTTTTACCTTGGGGACAGATGAGTTTTTGGGGCGCAACAGTTATAACAAATCTTTTTAGCGCAATACCTTTAGTTGGTGAAAGTATAACAACTTGGTTATGGGGCGCCTACTCCGTTGACAATCCGACTCTAAATAGATTTTTTAGTCTACACTATTTAATACCTTTTTTAATACTTGGTTTAGTCGTTTTGCATATTTGGGCTTTACATGTCCCAGGTAACAACAATCCAGTTGGTATAGATATAAAGAAACCCTCAAAGGATACCGTTCCTTTTCATCCTTACATAACAATAAAGGATATTTTTGCTTTACTAATGTTTACAATTTTATTTGCAGGTTTTGTATTTTTTGCTCCAAATGTTTTAGGACATTCTGACAATTATATTCCAGCAAATCCAATGGTTACGCCTGCCCATATCGTGCCAGAGTGGTACTTGTTACCTTTTTATGCAATCTTAAGATCTGTTCCCGATAAATTAGGAGGTGTGATTTTAATGTTTTCGGCAATATTTATTCTGTTTATTTTACCCTGGTTAGATACCTCAAAAGTAAGGTCCGCTGTTTATAGGCCGATATACAAGCAATTTTTCTGGATCTTAGTTATAGATATATTTTTATTAGGTTATGTGGGCGCGATGCCAGCAGAAGGATTATATTTAGTTTTAGCTAGAGTAGGAACTATATATTACTTTTTACATTTCTTAGTAGTTTTACCTTTAGTTGGTTATTTTGAAAAAACTGATCCCATCCCGATCAGTATTTCAGAACCAGTAATGACAGGCTCTGCTAACTTAGGTCTGGCAAAAAAAACTGATGAAAAAATTTAAAATTCTTTTATTAACAGCATTATTTTTATTCAGTATCAATTTAAAATTAAACGCTGCAGGAGAGCAAGCCGAGCCAATAAAAATTGATTGGAGTTTTAAAGGTTTAACTGGAAAATTTGATAGATCGTCTCTACAAAGAGGTTTTCAGGTTTACAAAGAGGTATGTGCCTCATGCCACTCCATGCAATATTTAAGCTACAGAAACCTAGGCGAGCCCGGAGGCCCTGAATTTTCAGAGGCAGAAGTAAAAGCTATCGCTGCAAGCTTTGAAGTTTCTGATGGACCAGACGCACAAGGTGAAATGTTTACTAGACCTGGAAGGCCGTCTGACAAATTTGTAAGCCCATATCCAAATGTTAAAGCAGCAGCAGCAGCTAACGGAGGTGCTTATCCTCCAGACATGTCAGTCTTGGTAAAAGCAAGAAAGGGTGGAGCAAATTATATTTATTCAGTTTTAGTTGGGTATGAAGATCCGCCAGCTGGCGTTACATTGGATGATGGAGTTTATTATAATAAATACATGATAGGGAATAAGATAAAAATGCCCAATAATTTGTCTGATGGTCTAGTAGAATATGCTGATGGTACTTCAGCCACAGTAGATCAAATGGCAAAAGATGTTACTACTTTTTTGGCTTGGGCTGCTGAACCAGAATTGGAGGAAAGACATAAAACTGGTATTAAAGTTATGATTTATTTAATTTTACTCTCAATTCTTGTTTATCTCAGTATGAAAAAAATATGGTCAAGAATTGACTCTGAAATGTAAAACATCACCATCCTTTACTAAATAATCTTTACCTTCAATCCTCAATTTCCCGTTTTCCTTACATTTTTCAGCACTTCCAAATTTTATAAAATCCTCGCATGAAACAGCTTCAGCTTTTATGAATTTCTTTTCAAAATCAGAATGGATTACCGCAGCTGCTTTAGGTGCAGTAGTATTTTTTTTTATGGTCCATGCTCTACTTTCCTCAGGGCCTGATGTAAAAAAAGTATTTAATTTCAATAAATCATAACCATTTCTAATTAATTGATTTAATCCAGTTTTTTTTAATCCAATTTCTCTCATAAAATTAGCTCGTTCATTGGAGTCTAAACCCATGATTTGATCTTCTATATCTGCGCAAATCTTAATTATTTTTTCATTTGAAAATTTATTTTCAATACTCTCCGTAAACCTATTTCCAGAATCAAGGCTTTTTTCATCTACATTACAAACAATTATTTTAGGTTTTGTGCTCAACAACCCTAATTTTAATAAGAAATTATTTTCAACCTCGGTTTCAGATAAACTGTCATTTCCTTCATTTAGATTTTTTAATTTATTTTTTAAAATGCTAACTTCTTTTTCACTAAGAAGTTTTCTTTTTGATTTTTCTAACTTTCTCTCAATTAAATCAATATCAGCTAAAATTATTTCTGTTTTAATAGTTTCAATATCATTAATAGGATCTATTTTTGAATTAACATGAGTAATCTTATTTGAGTCAAAGCATCTTAAAAGATGTATAATCGCATCAACCTCTCTTATGTGTGATAAAAACTTATTCCCAAGACCTTCCCCTTTCGAGGCGCCTTTTACAAGACCAGCAATATCTACAAAAGTAATTGATGTATAAATTTTTTTTTTTGATTTTGAAAGCTCAGAAAGTTTATCTAATCTTTGATCAAGAACATCAACAATTCCAATATTAGGGTCAATTGTACAGAACGGAAAGTTTCCTGCCTCTGCTTTTTTTGAGGCTGTTAACGCATTAAATAGTGTTGACTTCCCAACGTTTGGAAGACCAACAATTCCACATTTAAACCCCATTTAAATTTTGATTTACTTTGCTAGAAAATAAATCCATTTTTTTTTCTATTAGAGTAGGAATTAATTCAACAATTTTTTGTGTAATTTCTTCAATTCTCTCAACCTCATTATCCTTAAAATCTTCTAAAACATGTTTATTAACTGTTCTTTTATTTTTTGGATGACCGATACCAACTCTAACTCTAGAATAATCTTTACCTATAAGTTTGTCGATAGACTCAATTCCATTGTGTCCTGCGCTACTACCACCAAACTTGGCTTTAACTTTACCAAAATCAATGTCCATATCATCATGAAAAACAATCACATTTTTTGCGTCGATTTTGAAATAATCTATTAATTCTTTTACCGCAGTGCCTGAATTGTTCATGAAAGTTAAAGGTTTAATTGCGTAAACTTTTTTAGAGTCTATATTTCCAGTTGTTAGCAATCCTTTAAATTTTGGTTTTTGTTTTGATAATTTAAAATGTAAATTAATTGCATCTATAATTTTATAACCTATATTGTGTCTATTATTTGAACTATCTGGTCCAGGATTTCCTAATCCAACAAGTAAAAGCATATGATGTTATTTTTTCTCAGTAGGTTTTTTTTCAGCTGTTGATTTTGATTTTTCATCTTTTTTAGGCATATCACCTTTAGCAGATGCCTCACCTTTTTTTGCTGCATCCGCATCTTTTGGTGGCGCTTCACCCTCTGCTCCAGTTGCTGCTGCCTCTCCCTCGGCACCCTCAGCACCTTCCGCCTCAGTAGGTTTTTCAGGTTCTTTAATTATTGTCGGTGGCGCTACTGTAGCAATAACGAAATCTCTATCAGTAATAGTTGGCTTAACATTATCACTCAATTTAACAGATGATATTTTTATGCTGGTACCAATATCTGTCCCAGTTAAGTCAATAATGATATCATCAGGAATATTATCAGCCGGGCATTTTAGTTCTACTTTTCTTCTTACTATATTAAGCACACCACCTCTTTTCAGGCCAGGAGACTCAGATTGATTTTCAAATTTTACAGGAATTTCTAAAACAAGTTTTGAACCTGATACTATTCTCATAAAATCAATGTGGACCGGTTCATCAGAAAGAACATGATACGCAACATCTCTTGGCAAAACTTTTTCTTTTTTTCCCTCAATATCTAATTCCAAAACTTTTGAGAGAAAAGAGTCTGAATTAATAATTTTGGAAATTGATTTTTTTTCAACAGAAATATTTTGATTTGGATTTTTCCCTCCATATAATATTGCAGGTATTAGACCCTTTTTTCTTAGGTTGTTTGTGAAACCTGAGGCAGTATTCTCTCTTTTTTTTGCTTTAATATTATTCATAATGCTCAATTTATTGAAAAGGTTATTTAACTCAACTTTAGAAATAAAACAAGCATTAATTAAACAAATCTGAAACTGACGTCGAATTTGAAATTCTTTTTATAGCCTCTGCCATCAAAGAGGAAATAGACAAAACCTCAATTTTACTATTATTTTTAATTCTTTTAGAATTATCTATAGTATCAGTAATAATAAGTTTTTTTATTTTAGATTTTTTAATTTTTTCAATTGCGCTACCACTTAAGACTCCGTGAGTGATAAACACATATACATCCAAAGCGCCATTTTTCTTTAATTCTTGCACAGCATTTACAATTGTTCCACCACTATCAATTATATCGTCCACTATAATGCATGTCTTATTTTTTACATCACCAATTATATTCATTACCTGAGACTTCCCTGGAGCTGGTCTTCTTTTGTCTATAATTGCTAAATCAGCTGAAATTTTAGTAGCTAGCCCTCTAGTTCTCTGCACTCCACCAACATCTGGAGAAACACAAATTAAATTTTTACTCTTAAGTTTTTTTTTAATGTATCTCGCAAACAGTGGAGTTGTAAATAAATTATCTACAGGCATATCAAAAAAACCTTGTATTTGTCCTGCGTGTAAATCTACAGTTACAACTCTACTTGCACCGGTGTTAGAAATTAAATTAGCTACTACTTTTGCTGAAATAGAAGTCCTTGGCACAACTTTTCTATCTTGTCTTGCGTATCCAAAATAAGGAATTACTGCAGTTATATTTTTTGCAGAAGACCTTTTCAAAGCATCGATAACTAAAAGCAATTCCATTAGATTATCATTTGCTGGGTTAGAAGTAGATTGTATTACAAAAACGCTGTTTCCTCTAATATTCTCATTTATTTCAATATAAATTTCTCCATCAGCAAATCTTTTTATATTTGTATTTACCAATTTAGATTTAAGATGCTTCGAAATATCCTTACTGAGCTTAAGATTGCTAGTTCCAGAAAGAATTTTCATGAGATTCAACTACTTATACATTTATTTTTAAAAGTTTTCAAATTAATTTATTTTAAAGAGTTATAACTGATAAACAACGCCCATAATCAGGCTCTTTTAATTGCTTTGATCTTCTATGACTAAAAAAGTTCTTAGAATTTCTAAACGTATCAAAATTGATATTATCTATTTCTCTTACTCCGGCTTTTTTAATTTATAATTAACCATAGATCTTAAATCAAACAAAAACTTTCCCTTCTTTAAAGGCTTAAAAAATTTTTTATAATATTTACTTTGCCTCAAAAATTTCAATTTTAAAAATTTATCAACTTCATAACTTTTTTTTCCAATACATGGGCCAATTGCAACAATTAAAGAATTTAAATTATTTTTACTAAATTTTTTTATTCCCTTTTCAACTATACCTTTAAAAATACCCTTCCAACCAGCATGCAAAACACAAATTTTTTTATTAATTTTGTCGTACATAAGAATGGGTACACAATCTGCTGTGAGAACCCCAAGTGCAACCCCTTTTAAATCAGATGTAATACCATCTGATTTGAACTTTTTTTTCTTTAAATTTTTATGATTAATTTTTAATATTTTAGAGCTGTGTGTTTGATACATAAGTTTTAGTTTGTTTTTTTTTATCTTTAAAAAAGACTCTACAAATTTTATATTCTTATGGACTAATTTTTTATTATCGTTTGATCCAATACCACAATTTAAACTCCTATAGATACCTTTTGAAAAGCCACTATTTCTTGAAAAAAAACAATGAGATACATTTAGTTTTTTTAATTTTTTTGAGAAAAACATATTATTTTAATTATTTGCACATGCATAAATTACTTTAAAGTGTTTTCCCATAAACTCTGGGCTAATTAGTCTTTTTAATCTGAAATAAAGATCGGCTTTTGATTTAAAACTCATTTTTTTGCTTATTATTTCCGCTCTATGCTCTATTCCATATTTTCTGAGAAAATCTCCTTGCGTTTCTATTTTACTAACATTTAATTTCTGTTTTCCAAAAAATTCTTTGATTAATCTAAAGTTAACTAAATAAGTAATGTCTGCTTTACCTAAATTTTTAAGAATAGAATTTTTTTTATGTTTAATTACAGATTGTAATGTAAAGGTATCAAAGTCTCTGTCATACCCGTAATCTATAAGCAAGATTCCTCCACTATTTTTTTTTATAACTCTAGTCATTTTTTCTAATTCTTTAAAACCTTGATCAGGAAACTCAATAAATTTTTTGTTTGTTAAACATTGATAATTATTAAATAATTTGAGCTGATCTTTATTTATTTTATAAAAGTTTGCCTGAATATTGCTTTTCTTATCAAGTTCAAAAAACTTTTCGTAAACAAAATTATCCTTCTTTATAAATTGTTTAATTGGCAGAGCATCAAAAAACTCATTTCCAAAAAAAATTGAGGGGAATTTTTTTAATTTTTTGAAATTTTCTATCCATTTAACATCATAATTCTTTAAATTTTTTTTTTGCAATTTTTTTAAATAGTTACTTTTTTCAAATAAAAAATAATTTATTGAATTTGCCAATTCAGGAAATCTTTTAAGTGTTTTGAGAATTGTTAAGCTCATTAATCCATTTCCAGGGCCCAATTCAATTAAATTTATTTTTTTTGGTTTCCTTAGTTTTTTCCATTCTGTTATAATCCATATAGCAATAATTTCATTAAACAAAAAACTAATGTTTGGAGATGTAATAAAATCTCCATTTCGACCAAATGGATTTTTTGTAGAGTAATATCCATAAGTTTTATTGTATAAAACTTTATCTAAAAATTTATCTACAGAAAGTTTTTTTTTATCTAAAAATATTTTCTTATTTAGATTCATATTTCTTTAAATTTAAAAAAAGGTAAATTCCACTTATTATCATAAAAAAACTTAAAAAAGATCCCATAGAAATATTGTTTATTATATAACCGATGTGCTCATCGGGCTCTCTAAATAATTCAGAAATTATTCTGAAGGTTCCGTAGAAAATTAAAAACAAACACGAGCAGATCCCACTCCTATATTTTGTCAAAAATATAATCAAATTTAATAGTGAAAATAATATTATTCCTTCAAGGAAAGCTTCATATAATTGAGAAGGGTGCCTAGGAGTCATATCAACTTTTGGGAATATTACCCCTAAAAAAAAACTTGTAGGTTTTCCATAGAGCTCACTATTTACAAAGTTGGCAATTCTACCAAAAAATAAACCTATAGGGGCAACGACTGATATTATATCAAGTAATAAAAAAGCTTTAATTTTTTTTTTCTTTGCAAAAATTATGATACCAATTATAACTCCTATTAACCCTCCATGAAACGACATCCCACCATTCCATATTTTAAAAACTTCAAAGAAATTACTTAAGAAATAGCTAAAATCGTAAAACAACACATACCCAAGTCTTCCACCAATAATAATAGAGATGATTATATAGGTTATTAAATCATCAAAATCTTTTTTATCTACGCCTGAATTATAATTATTTTTGAGGAAATAAATTATTTTCCTTCCATACCACCATCCAAACAAAATTCCAAAAATATAGGCTAAAGAGTACCATCTTAGTGAAAAAAAACCTAATTGAACTAAAATTGGGTCTAAATTATGTATGTACATTTGAGATTTTATAACATAATTGATAAAAATTATCTTATAAATAAATTAAATATGAAATCATCAGAAAAATTTCTCAAAATATTATCTGGTATTTTAGAAAATAGCATCTTGAATTCACAAGACACAAAAAATGAAATCAAAAACTCTTTAAAATTTCAAAGAGATAAATTGCTAAATTCTCTTAAAATAGTTTCAAAAGAAGAATTTTATAATCTTAAGAAGATTGTACAAAAACAAGAAAAAGAAATCAAAAAATTAAAAAAAAATAAATCTAAAAAGGCAAGGTAACTTTAAATTTAAGCCCGTTATATTTACTTTTTGAAAGTTGAATATTTCCGCCATGTGAATTAATTATATCCTCTACTATTGCCAAACCTAATCCTATCCCCGATTTATTAAGACTTCTACTTTTATCTAATCTATAAAATGGTTTAAAAACATTTTTATATTGATCTTTTGGAATACCTGGGCCGTCATCTTCAAACACAATCACAAGTCTATTAGCTGTTTTTTCTGCGGATGCATGTACTTTTTCTCCATAAACTAAACCATTTTGAATAATATTTAGAAAACAACGTTTCAGTGAATTAGCCCTTCCTATAATCACAAGATCATTTTTTGTTTGAAGAGTAAAATTACTATTTTTTAATTCCATTTCAATATTATCTAAAATTTTTCCGACATCGACATTTGTTGTTTCTTCTTGAGATTGAGTTTTAGCGAAAGATAAATAATCGTTAAGCATTTTTTCCATTTCATCTATATCTTTCGACATTTTTTTTGAGAGATCTTTTTGATTTAGCAAAGCAAGCTGAAGTTTTAATCTAGTTAACGGTGTTCTTAAATCATGACTTATTCCTGATAACATTTCTGATCTCTGATTAAGATGTCTATTTATTCTTTTAGCCATCTTATCAAATTCATAACCTGCTTTTCTTATTTCTAAAGCACCAGAAGGTCTAAACTCATTAATGTAGTCTCCTTTTCCAAATCTTTCTGCTGCCTTTGCTAAATTTATTATTGGCCTTGTTTGATTTTTTAAAAAAAGTAAAGCGATTAAGATTAATAAAATTGAAGGCAAAGTTATCCATAGAATAAATAATCTAACCGATGATGTTGCAATTTTTTCTTTTGGAAAAAAAAATTGAATTATCTTATTATCCACTTTGATTTTAACTTCGACAGTTTCTGTATAATTTGTGGTACTAAACCAATAATTATTGTTTCCGAATGTTGATTTTAGCTCTCTTCTTAAAGATCTATCCATCGGACTAAACTTTCTTTCAAAATTATCATTTAAAGTATCACCATCAAGAAAATTAATCACATAATCGAAATTTTCTTTATAAGTTTTGTTAATTAGATCAATTTGATTTTTATCTCCAGCTTTATAAAGATCTACTAAAGTTTTTATTTCACCAACAAGAGAACGTGTCATACCTTTATTTGCTTTTATCCAGATACTATCAAAAAAAACTACAGTCACTATTATTTGCAAAAGAATTGTTGGAGCTGCAACAATTATCAAGGCTCTATAAAAAAGCCTTTTTGGAAGAATTATTTTTAAATATTTATTCAGCCCAGAGAACATATCCTGCTCCTCTTATTGTTTGTAAGTACTTAGGTTTACTCGGACTAACCTCTATCTTTTGTCTTAATCGAGTTATCATTACATCTATGGATCTTTGATGAGAAATTCCAGTTATTTTACTCATTTGCTCTCTGCTATAAGTTTTTCCAAGGTTGGACAACATCTCAGATAAAACCTTTTTTTCAGTAGAGTTAATTTTTTTAACTTTGTTTTTAATTGTAACTAACATTTTTGTTAGGTCTACTTTAGCATCACCAATCTTATGTACTTTTTTAAGATCTAATTTGGTGTTTTTTGAAATGATATTTTTTATTCTCAAAAGCAATTCTTTTGGCTCAAAAGGCTTTCCCAAATAATCATCTGCTCCAATTTCAAGCCCTTTAATTCTGTTTTCAACCTCTCCTTTAGCTGTAAGAAGAATTATAGGTGTTGTATCCCTCTTTTTAAATTCTTTTGTAAAATCATATCCATTTTGCCCTGGCATCATGATATCTAAAACAATCAAATCAAATTTAAAGTGTGATAATTTTTTTTTTGCACTCTCGACATCAATAGCAGTGGATATTATATAATCATTAGATTTTAAATATTCTTTTATTAAATCTCTTATTCTATTATCATCATCAACTACTAGTATATGTGATTTATTTACCATCTATAATTTTTTTTAAAACCTCTTTAAATTTAATTACAGAGTCCGGTTCAGAACTTCGTAATGCATTGAATATTCTTTTCTTCTGTAAGCTATACACAGAGTCAAAAAAAATCTTGCCTTCTTTATCAAGGAATAAGTTTTTTTTTCTTGTATCAATATTATCTTTTATTTGTTTAATCATTTTAGATTTGATAAGATCTCTTAATACTCTGTTTATACTTTGTTTGGTAATTTTTAATTTGAATATAAGTTCACTAAGGCTTATTCCTGGATTCCTTTCTATCAGATTTAAAGTTCTTAAATGCGCTGGACCAAAAAACTTTTTTGATAAAATTTCTTTTGGATCTGCAAAAGTTTCCCTATAAGCATAAAATAATAGTTGGATAAAATCTTTAATTTGCTCATCTTTTAAATAAAGTAAATCTTTCATAATTGGTAAGTCTTATTGACTTATTCTATTAAGAAATATACTTTTTTGTAAGAAAAAAATAGTTATATTACATTTTTTATGGAAACAATACCTTACGACAAAAGATCAGGAAAAATATGGTTTAATGGTAAAACTGTTGACTGGACCAAGGCTAGTGTCCATGTTTTAAATCATGGATTACACTATGCGAGCTGTGTTTTTGAAGGTGAACGTGTTTATGACGGTGAAATTTTTAAACTTGAAGAGCACACAGATAGATTATTTTACTCCGCTAAAAGAATGGGAATAAGTATTCCATATTCAAAAAAAGAATTAAATGAAGCCTGCAAACAAATAGTTAATATTCAAAAAGTTAAGAATGGATACGTAAGACCGGTTATATGGAGAGGAAGCGAAATGATGGCTATTTCTGCTCAAAAAAACAAAATCAATGTTGCAATCGCTACTTGGGAATGGGGATCTTATTTTGATCCAAAATTAAAATTAGAAGGTATTAAATTAAATATTTCATCGTGGAGAAGACCATCACCAAATTCAGTTCCATGGGATACTAAGGCAGCAGGTCTTTATATGATTTGTACTTTATCTAAGCATGAGGCTGAGAGCAATGGTTTTACCGACTCGTTAATGTTGGATCATCAAGGAAATATTGCTGAAGCAACTGGAGCAAATATATTTTTTATCAATAGAGAAAAACAAATTCATACACCTATCCCCGATTCTTTTTTAGATGGAATTACAAGAAGATGTGTGATTGATATTGCTAAGTCAAAAAATATAGAAGTAGTTGAAAGGAAGATAAAACCTGAGGAAATGAAAGATTTTATTGGATGCTTTCTTACTGGTACAGCAGCTGAGATAACTCCAGTTTCTTTAATAGCTGAAAATAAATTTAAGGTAACTGATCTTATAAAGGATTTAAGTGAAAGTTATCAGGCTTTGGTAAGAAAAAAAACTGCAGCCTAATTTTTTTTTGCTGTAATAAGAAAAGACCAAGCGAAAAACCTAAATATATAAAATCTAAATAAAAATTGATCTAAACTTTTTAAAATTTTAAATACATATGAATTATTTTTAGATCTATAAAATGGTAAAAAAACCAATGTTAAAAAACCATAATATTTAATATTTATATTTTCAAAATATTTGCCGATAAGATCAAAATCAGATTTTACAAAAGGATGTTCGTCTGGAGATCGGGAGCCTGGAGTAAGTTTCCTGTATAAGTTAATTAAAGGATTTGTTCCCAAAGGCTCTACAAAAACAATTTTGCCTTCTTTTTTAAGAACTCTTTTTATTTCTATAATCGCTTTTTCAAGTTTTAAATGATGAAGAATTCCGGATCCATAAACTAAGTCAAATTTTTCACCTTCAAGACCGGTAGACTCACAATTACCTGTTTTAAATATAATTTTTGAGTTGAAATTTTCAGAATTTTTTTTTGCTTTTTCAATTGAAACATCTGAAATATCGATAGCTGTAATTTCTTTTGGATTAAAATTCACTACCGTCTCTAAGTTTTTTCCAATTCCACATCCAAAATCTAAAATATTATTTTGAAAACAATTTTCTTTAATCTTTGCATGAAAATCATCGAACATATTCTTTATAGCTTTATAAAAATTACTCTCGAATTTTCTACCCTCTTTTTTTTGTAAATTATTATGAAAATCTTTTTCTCTCTTATTAATTTCAGATAAACTCATAATTTTTAATTTTCCTTATCTTTACTTAAAGCATGGTCTATGCCTTTAACTAAATAATCATAACCAGTGTATAAAGTAAGAAAAGCAGAAACCCAGAGTAAAATTATGCCTATTGTTTGAGCATTATAGTCTTGAAAATTTATGACTTTATTTCCACTTTCGCCTGTTAACAATATTGCAATAGCAGACATTTGAAGAAAAGTTTTTACCTTCGTTAAACTATTTACTGGCATATCAATGCTTAATTTTGCTAAAAACTCTCGTAATCCTGAAATCAATATTTCTCTAGTTAAGATAATTATAGCAGCAATTACCTCAAAATTTTTTATTGTTCCATTCATCACAAGTAAAATTAATGCAGCAGCTACTATAATTTTATCTGCAATAGGATCAAGTAATTCACCTAACTTCGATTCCTCTTTAAACAATCTAGCTAACAAACCATCTAAATAATCTGTAAAACTTGCAAGCACAAAAAGAAAAAAAGGAATTAAATCTCCAAAAAATCCAGGTAAATAAAAAGATGTAACAAAAAAAGGAACAATAATTATTCTACCAATTGTTAGTATGTTTGGAATTTTAATTTTCATGTTTATTCGTGAAAATGATCATATATTTTTTTTGCAATATTTTCTTCAATACCTTCTACAGATTTTAAATCTTCTAAGCTAGCAGATTCTACTGATCTTGCTGACCCAAAATGATTAAGTAAAGATCTTTTTCTCTGTTTTCCTATTCCATCAATTTGATCTAGTAAAGATTTACTTAAGCTTTTTTTTCTTTTTGCTCTATGAGTACTTATTGCAAATCTATGTGCTTCATCTCGCAATCTTTGTATAAAAAATAACAAAGGATCATTTTTTTTTAGAAGATATTCTTTATTTTCATGGTATATTTTTTCTTCTCCAGCATTCCTATTTTTACCTTTTGCAACAGCTATTATTGGCAAATCATGTAAACCTAGCTCATTTAATACTTCTCTACTCACTGAATATTGACCTTTGCCACCATCTATTAAAATTAATTCTGGTAAAGAAAGAGACCCAGATTTTTCCTTTATCGCTTTTGAAAATCTTCTAAACAAAACTTCCTTCATCATACCGAAATCATCATTTTTTATTTTTTCATTTTTTATATTAAATTTTCTATATCTTTTTTTTACAAAACCTTCGTTACCAAAACATATTAAAGCTCCCACGGAGTCACTACCTTGAATATGACTATTATCGTAAACCTCAATTAGATTTATATTATTATTTAAATCAAACTTATTTGCTAAATTTTCTATTAAGTTGTTGTTACTTTCGGTTTGATAAAGTTTTTGTGTTAAAGCTTGTTTAGCATTTTTTTCAGCTAATTTTGATATATTTACTTCGTCCTTTGTCTTAGCTTTTTTTATTAGGATATCTCTCTTTTCTTTTTGTGAAAAGGCATTTTCTAAAAGTTTTAAATCTTCAACCTCAGTATTTGTTATTATCATGGATGGCACAACTTTATTTTCGTAAAATTGGGTTAAAAAAGAAGTCATGATCTCTTTTACATTGTCATCTGTATCGTGTTTTGGGTAAAAAGCTTGATTTCCCCAGTTTTGTTTTGATCTAAAAAAGAATACTTGTATACAAGTTTTCCCTGACTCTTTGTAAATACTCACAACGTCTGCTTCATTTAAATTTGTTTGATTTATTTTTTGTGACGTTTGAATTTGAGTTAAAGCTTTTATTCTATCTCTAGCTATTGCAGCTTTTTCAAAATCTAATTCTCTACTTGCTAGCTCCATGTCTTTAGATAAAGACTTTTGTATTCTTCTTGATTTACCTGAAATAAAATCTATAGCTTCCGACACTGTTTTTTTGTAATGAGACTCGTCAATGTGCCCAACGCATGGAGCAGAACATCTTTTAATTTGATACAAAATACATGGTCTCTCTCTATTTTTAAAAACAGTATCGTCACAAACACGTAGTTGGAAAATTTTTTGTAAAATTTTAATTGTCCAGTTGGCAGATCCAATTGAAGCAAAAGGCCCAAAATAATATCCATTTCTAGATTTTTTCCCTCGCAATTTAGTTAGTTGAGGCCATTTATCTTTGTGGCCAATATAAATATATGGAAATGATTTATCGTCTCTCAACAAAATATTAAATCTTGGCTTATGTTTCTTGATAAGGTTAGCTTCTAGAAGAAGAGCCTCACTCTCATTATTAGTAGTAGTTATTTCAAGGTTATGTGTTAGAGAAAGCATTCTTTCGGTCCTAATTGGTAAGTTTGTGTCGGAAACATAACTCTTAAGTCTATTGGGAATATTTTTAGCCTTTCCAATATATAAAATTTCTCCAGAAACACTTATCATTCTATAAATACCAGGATTTTTCGGTATAAGCGGAATTTTTTCTTTTATAACCTTCTTCCCTAATTCTAAACTATTATTCATCTCTACTTTTTGACACCTCTATACCCACAGACTCTGTATTCTTGATAATATCTAATTTCTCTAATTTAAGATTAACTTTTTTAACTATCTTACTTTCAAAAATTATATCAAAAATATTTTCTGCTAAATCTTCTAAAAGTGCATGGTGTTTCTTTTCTGTAATATACGTTATTTTATTTATAGTATCCTCATAATTTACTATAGACGCCAAATTATTATTATCTGGTTTAATATTTGAGTCAGTCGAAATATCAATATTAAATCTCACTCTTTGTCTCTCTTTTTTTTCAAAATCATGAAGACCTATTGAGATTTTTAGTATTAAGTTTTTAATACTTACTTTTCTTTTATATTTGTATTTTTTTTTATCTTTAAATTTTATTATTTTCATTCTTTTACATTTATTATATCAGGCGTTAACCACGCAAGTCTCTGGCCGCTATCAACATTTATTATTTCTCCTGTTATATTGTCATTTTTTATAAGAAATTTTACTGTTTCACTGATGTTTTCTACATCCACTTGCTTCTTCAATAAAACCGATTTCCACTGTTTTTTAAAATGAGATTCTGATTGTCTCTTATTCTTAAGAGTTGGACCAGGAGATATCGCATTAACTCTAATATTAGGAGCTAATTTCATGGCCGAAGTGATAGTAAGAGTTCCTAAAGCTGACTTACTTAAAGTGTAAGATAGAAAATAAGGTGTTAATTTTTCAATTCTTTGATCGATAATATTAATGATAGTTCCATAGTTTTTTTTTACATATTTTTTAAAATTTTGAGTTAATAAAGCTGGGGCTTTAAGATTAACATTCATGTGTTTTAAAAAGCTTTTATCGTTAAGGTTGCTGAGGTTATCATTTTCAAAAACCGAAGCATTGTTAATAAGGCAGTCTAAACCTTTCATTTTACTAAAAGCATCTTTTATTAATTTTCGTAATTGATTTGAATTATTTAAGTCAGCCTTAATTAAAAATACATTGCTACCTAAATCTTCTAATTCTTTTTTTAATTTATTGGCTAGATTTTTTGATTTATTATAATGAATTGTGATATTAATATCGTAACCTGCTAAACTTTTCGCAATAGCGGCTCCAACTCTCGTTGCACCACCTGTAATAATTATTTTTTTGGCTTCCATTTTTTTATTGCTTTTCTAGGCTTAGTGCCTGGCATCCCCATTGTTGATCTGCCTTTAGGGTATACTTTATTTTTTAATTTGTACTGATTAATTTTTGGATTTAAAGATATCTCTAGCTCACTTGCTTCCAATTTTCTTATTTCATCACGAATTTTGGCAGCTTCTTCAAATTCCAAATTCGCAGCGGACTCTTTCATTTTTCTATTAAGAGCTTTTAAATGTTTCTTAAGATTTCCACCAACGTTTGAACCTTCGCTTATTTTTACATAGTCTTTCTCATACACTGACTCTAAAATATCACTTATTTCTTTTTTAACTGACTCTGCTGTAATTTTATTTTTTTTGTTATATTGTAATTGCTTACTTCTCCTTCGATCAGTTTCTTTGATAGCTTTATCTATGCTTTTTGTAACTTTGTCTGCGTATAAAATCACCTTACCATCTACATTTCTAGCAGCTCTTCCTATAGTTTGAATTAAAGATGTTTCTGATCTTAAGAAGCCCTCTTTGTCTGCATCAAGTATTGCTACCAGCGCACATTCAGGAATATCCAATCCCTCCCTTAATAAATTTATTCCAACTAGAATATCGAATACGCCCATTCTCAAATCTCTTATAATTTCTATTCTTTCCAGTGTATCGATGTCAGAATGCATATATCGTACCTTTAATCCATTTTCATGAAGATACTCAGTTAAGTCTTCAGCCATTTTTTTTGTTAACGTTGTAGCTAAAATTCTGAAACCTTTTTTTACGATACCTTTTGCTTCGTGCATTAAATCGTCCACCTGAGTTTTTGCTGGTCTTATTTCTACGGGCGGATCTATCAAACCTGTAGGACGGATAATTTGATCTATAAATTCATTCTTTGTTTGTTTTAATTCCCACGGTCCAGGTGTAGCAGATACAAATATTGTTTGAGTTCTCATTAAATCCCATTCTTCAAACTTTAAAGGTCTATTATCCATACATGACGGAAGCCTAAAACCATATTCAGCTAATGTACTTTTTCTGGTTCTGTCACCTTTATACATCCCGTTAAGCTGTGGCACAGTTACGTGACTTTCATCAACAAAAATAATTGTATTATCAGGAAAGTATTCAAATAATGTTGGGGGAGGTTCTCCAGGTTTTCTTCCAGACAAAAATCGTGAATAATTTTCAATTCCAGCACAAGTACCTGTAGCCTCAATCATTTCTAAATCAAATTTTGTCCTCTCTCTTAATCTTTGAGCCTCTAATAATTTGTTGTTATCCTGATGTTTTTTTAAAGTGACCTCTAGTTCTTTTTTAATCTCTTGAATAGCCTGATCGATTGTTGGTTTAGGAGTAATATAGTGACTGTTAGCATAAATTTTAATAATTGAAAAATCACTAGTCTTATCTCCAGTTAAAGGATCAAATTCTTCAATTTTTTCTAATTTATTTAAATTTAAACTTAATCTCCAAGCCCTATCTTCTAAATGTGATGGAAATATCTCTAAATTTTCTCCCCTAACTCTAAATGTTCCTCTAAAAAAATTTTGATCATTTCTTTTATATTGCAAGTTAATAAACGCCCTAATTAACTGATCTCTGTCATATTCATAGTTTTTTTTAAGAGTTATGGTCATTTTTGAATAAGCTTCTACAGATCCAAGACCATAGATGCATGAAACACTCGCAACAATTATCACATCATCTCTTTCCAATAGTGACCTAGTAGCTGAATGCCTCATCCTATCTATTTGTTCATTGATAGATGCTTCTTTTTCAATGTAAGTGTCAGACCTTGGAACATAAGCTTCTGGAGTATAATAATCATAATATGAAACAAAGTATTCTACAGCATTATCTGGAAAAAAACTTTTAAACTCACCGTAAAGCTGTGCGGCTAAAGTTTTATTCGGAGCGAGAACTAAAGCTGGTCTGTTAGATGCCTCAATTACTTTTGCCATCGTAAAAGTTTTTCCAGAGCCTGTAACACCAAGTAAGACTTGTTCGTTCTTTTGACCTTTAAGATTAGAAATCAGTTTTTTGATAGCTTGAGGCTGGTCTCCAGCAGGTTGAAAATTACTTTTTATTTTAAATTTTATACCTCCCTCTAATTTTTTATCAATAGAGTTGTTAGTATTTTCTAAATCTAATATTTTTTCTTGATACGTATTTTGCATTCTGTGATATTAATAATAAAAAAAACATTATAAAATTCAATGAGCATAATTTCCAACAATTTAAAACGTATAAAACCGTCGCCTACCATTGCAGTTACTACAAAAGCCAGAGAAATGCGGGCAAGCGGGAGGGATGTTATAGGATTAGGTGCTGGAGAGCCAGATTTTGACACCCCAGACAACATTAAAGAGGCCGCTATAGAAGCTATCAAAAACGGTGAAACCAAGTACACGGCAGTTGATGGAACTCTAGACCTAAAAAAAGCAATTGTTGAAAAGTTTAAAAGAGAGAATAATTTAGATTATACAACTGACCAAGTTACAGTAGGAACTGGGGGCAAACAAGTTATATACAACACCTTCATGGCAACATTGAATAAAGGAGATGAGGTAATTATACCTGCGCCTTTTTGGGTTTCTTACCCTGACATGGTTTTATTAGCTGGTGGCACTCCTAAGATTATAAAGTGTGAGGAAAAAGATGGCTTTAAACTTTCAGCAAAAAAATTAGAAAAAGCAATATCTAAAAAAACAAAATGGCTTATTTTAAACTCTCCATCTAATCCGACAGGAGCAGGATATACAAAAAAAGAAATAGAGGATTTATCAAAAGTGTTACTTAAACATAAAAAAATTTTAATTTTAAGTGACGACATTTATGAACATATTAGATACGAAGGTTTTAATTTTTTTACAATTGCTCAAATTTCAAAACTTAAAGAGAGAACTTTGACCATGAATGGAGTGAGCAAGTCTTACGCGATGACAGGTTGGAGAATTGGATATGCGGCAGGTCCTAAAGAAATAATTAACGCAATTAGAAAGATTCAATCTCAATCTACTTCAAATCCTTCATCTATAAGCCAGGCAGCAGCAGTGGAGGCATTAAATGGGCAACAAAATTTTATTAAAGAAAGAGCAGAAGCCTTCAAAGAAAGAAGAGATTTTGTTGTAAGTAGTTTAAATAAAATAAAAGGGATTAATTGTTTAACACCAAACGGAGCTTTTTATGTTTTTCCAAGCTGCAAAGCTCTCTTAAATAAAAAAACTAAAATTAAAACTGACACTGAATTTGTTCAAAAATTATTAGAAAAATCGATGGTTGCTGTAGTTCAGGGCTCTGCTTTTGGATTAGAAGGTTATTTTAGAATATCATACGCAACCTCTATGGAAAATTTAAAAAAAGCCATAACAAGAATTAAGGATTTTTGTAATAGCTTAAATAATTAATTTTGTATTAAAATTCTTTTAGCTGCATCTGTTTTTTTCACCCACGATTTTGGAATAGATCCCACTCCTTTTAATGCTGCATAATATGCACCAATAAAGTTTGCTCTAGAACAGTTACATCCTCCTGCTTTAATTGTTTTTAAAACAGCTCTTTTATAATTAGAAGAGGTTAAAATAGAATGAACAGCACTTTCAAAAGTCCCGGGATAACTACAAGCCATTCCAAGTTTTTTTACTATCTGCGTATGAGGTTTTTTTTTTAATCGTTTTATTTTATTTATTTTCATCACGATGTTTTTGAAATATGAATTATTTTTATATTTCAAAGTAAATTCTTTTATAGGATTTTTTGAACCTTTAAGAGCCAAATCTATTATATGAAATTTAGCCAAAGCGTACCTTATACTAATTTTTGAAACTGTGACTAACGAAATAATTTTTTTAAGATTTTTAAAACTACAACCATATAAAAAGTAGGGTAGCGCTGCACAGAAACCATCCGACTCATTTACTTTTCTTCCTCCTGTTAATTTTTTCCCTTTTTTAATATTTTGAACTGTTTCAATAATATTTTGATGTATCCAAGGACCTTTAATTATTCCACGCCAGTCCTTAACTTTTCTATATTTTGCTCTTAGATTATAATTCTTCCAATATATGCTTCCAGGACCAAAATTTTTAATAATATTTTTTTTAAATCTACTTTCAATATTTGTATGTCCCTCAATTAATGTTTTGAACATGACTTGACCAATATCATTGTAACCAGAAACTTTACCAGTTTTAATGCTATAGAAAGGGCTTTTATTTCTTTTTAAAAAAGTAAAATCTTTTTTTCCTCTAATATAATTGAGTAATTTTTTTTGATTATATACCCAATGCAAAGGTCTTGCAGCTGCATCAGCAACAGTAGAACCTAAAAATACATGTAAATTGTTTTTCACTTTATTTACTTGATAAATGCTTTTCAGCTTCTAGTGCAGCCATACAACCCATTCCAGCAGCAGTTACTGCTTGCCTAAAAATTTTATCTTTCACATCTCCAGCGGCAAATACTCCTGGTATATTTGTAATAGTTGAGTCTGGTTTAGTAATTAAATAACCTTCTTTATCCATTTTTAATTGATCTTTAAATAAAGATGTAGCTGGGTCGTGACCTATTGCTATAAATAAACCATCAACTTTAAGATCAGAAGTTTTATTTGTTTTGACGTTTTTTATTTTAATTCCATTAACTCCTTTGGGCTCGTTTGTTCCCATTACTTCTTCAACAACACTATCCCAAATAATTTGAATTTTTTTGTTAGCTTTAAGCTTTTCTTGTAATAATTTTTCTGCTCTCAACTCGTTTCTTCTATGTATTAAGTGAACTTTAGAAGCAAATTTAGTTAAAAACATTGCTTCTTCTACTGCAGCGTTTCCACCACCCACGACGGCAACTTCTTTTTCTTTAAAGAAAAAACCATCACATGTTGCACAAGCAGACACACCAAACCCTCTAAATTTTTGTTCAGATTCTAAGTTTAACCATCTTGCTTGAGCGCCTGTAGAAATAATAATACTATCTGCAGTATAAATTTGACCACTGTCACCATGAGCCGAAAAAGGTTTTTTTGAAAGATCAACTTTTTTTATATGATCTTGAATCATCTCAGTGCCCACAGCTTGAGCTTGGCCTTTCATTTCTTCCATTAGCCATGGACCTTGTATGACTTTTGAATACCCAGGGTAATTTTCAACATCGGTGGTTGTGGTAAGTTGTCCCCCTGGAACTGCACCAGATACTAATATTGGCTTTAACAAAGCCCTCGCAGCATAAATTGCTGCCGTATATCCGGCTGGTCCCGACCCAAGAATCAACACTTTTGTATGTTTACTTGATTTATTATTCATCTTAATGGAGGTATATAGTAACAAATGTCTAAATTAAAAGCACTACTTTTAACGCAAGGTATGCACGGTATGATAAGTCAAGTTGAAGGGCTAGCAAAAGCTTTAGAATTAAACTACAAACATCAAAACATAAAATTAAAGAAATTTTGGGAATTTGTGCCTCCATTTTTAACTCCAACTTCTTTATCAGTATTAAAGAGTGATTTTATTTTTGATTCGAAAATAGTAATTTCTTGTGGGAGAAAAAGTGTAATACCCTCTTTAGCTTTGAAAAAAAAATATAAGGATAAAATTTTTACAATTCATATACAAGATCCAAAAGTTTCCCTTAACAAATTTGACTTAGTTATATGTCCAGAGCATGACGAAATTAATGGAGATAATGTTATTCAAACAAAAGGCTCTATTCATTATCTTACCAAAAAAGAGATAGAAAGAGAAAAAAATTACATCAAAATTGAAAAGGAAAATA
>CACGGZ010000008.1 GCA_902572695.1 uncultured Pelagibacteraceae bacterium
ATTGCAACTCTTCGACTTAAAGTATTAAAATATAATTTCCCAAGAATAAGAAATTTACCTAATAAAATTATATGCGAAGATGACAAGGGAAAAATTGAAATAGTGTATTTTAATTCAAAAGAACCTTATTTAAAGAAAATTTATCCTTTAGATGGCTATGTAGTTGTAAGCGGAAAAGTAAATTATTATAAAAACAAATATCAAATAACAAATCCTGAATATGTTACTAATGCTAAGAATATTAAAGAAGTTCAAAGATTAATTCCAAAATATGCCTTAACCGAGGGTTTAACTGAAAAAAAATATAGAAAAATTATTGGAAATGTTCTTAATACAATACCTAATCTAGACGAGTGGCATGATGATGATTTATTCAAAAAATTAAATTTACCAAGTTGGAAAAATTCAATCGTAAATTTACATAATCCGGAAATTAAGAAAGATTTAAACTCTATCTATTATAAAAGATTGGCCTTTGATGAAATATTCACAAACTTGTTAATACATTCGTATAATAGAGAAAAAATTAAGAAAATTAAAAAAAAACAAAAAAAAATTACTGATCTTAATTTAAATTTTAAGAATAAAATTGGTTTTGAACTTACTAAAAATCAGAAAAATATTATAACAGAAATTCTTAATGACTTAACATCTGAAAAAAAAATGTTTAGAATCCTTCAAGGAGACGTTGGGTCAGGTAAAACAATTATAAGTTTTATAACAGCTCTAAATGTTATTAAATCTGGATATCAATGTGCTTTGATGGCTCCAACAGAAATCTTGGCTAAACAACATTTTCAATCTTTTAAAAAATTATTTGGTTATTTAAATTTTAATGTTCAAATTTTAACTGGAAAAACAAAATATTCTGAAAAAAAAAAAATTTCCGAACAAATTAAATATGGAAAAACAAATTTTATTTTTGGCACACATTCTTTATTTCAAAAATCAATTAAATTTAATAATTTAGGTTATGTTATAATTGATGAACAACATAAATTTGGTGTTAAACAAAGAATGGATCTATCTAATAAAGGTGGAAAAAATTGTGATATACTCTTAATGTCTGCAACTCCAATTCCACGAACAATGATGATGACCATATATGGTGACATGGATATATCAATTTTGAAAGAAAAACCTTTGGATAGAAAGCCAGTTTTAACTTTTAGCAAACCAGAAAAAAAAATTGATGAAGTTATAAATTATGTTGAAAAACAGATTAATCTTAATAATCAAGTTTTTTGGGTTTGCCCTTATATAGAAGATAGAAACAATCCAGAATTTATATCAGTTAAGAAAAGATATGAACTAATTAATAAAAAATTTCCAAAAAAAGTTGGATTAATACATGGCTCTTTAAATAAAATTGAACAAGAGAGTTTATTAGAGAAGTTTTTGAAAAAAGAAATCAAAATTTTAATTTCGACAACTGTGATAGAGGTTGGTATAGATTTTCCAAATGCAAATTTAATTATTATTGATAATTCTAATAAATTTGGGTTAGCACAACTTCATCAACTTAGGGGGAGAGTTGGTAGAGGTAAAAAACAAGGCGTTTGTATACTTATGTATAAAGAAAGTTTAAGTAAGAATGCGATAAAAAGAATAAAAATTTTAAAATCATCCAACGATGGTTTTGATATATCTGAAAAAGATATGCAATTGAGAGGATATGGTGATTTAATTGGATTCCAGCAAAGTGGAATAAAATATTTCAAGATCGCTGATCCGATGATGCACAAAAATTTATTTCAAATAGCAGAAAAGATTATCAAAAAAGAAAATCATAATTACAAAAATATAAGAAAATATAATTTTCTATTAAAATTTTTTGATAAGACTGATATTATTTAGTCTAAATTTGATGTCCCTGCTGATACTATAAATTTTGACGCTTGCTCAAAAGAAATATCCAAAAAAATTAAATCTTTTTTAGGAACCATAAGTAAAAATCCACTAGTCGGATTTGGTGTAGTAGGAACAAAAACATTTACTAATTCTATTCCCGTTTTTTTACTAATTATCCCCTTATTATCTTTTGTAGCAAAACCTAGTGCCCATATACCTGTCCTTGGATATTCCATTAAAACTACACTTTTTTGATCACTATCACTTTTTGTAAGCGTTTGAGTCATTTGACCTATTGCAGAATAAATAGTTCTTAAAATTGGTATCTTTTTTAAAACTGCATTTAAAAGATCAATTATTTTTTTTCCTAAAAAAGAAACTGATATCCAGCCAATAATTGTGATTAATAAAAATGCTATGATTATTTCAATACCAGGTATATCAACAGGTAAATAGCTATTCGGATTTAATTCTTTAGGAAGTATTTTTGAAGATATTTTTATTATAAACAATGTTACATAAAGAGTGATACCAATAGGTATCAACACCACTGCACCGGCTAAAAAATAATTTCTTATTTTTGCAACAATTGACTTTTTTTCTTTATTTTTTTGCATTTATGAGTAGCTTGAATGTATTATAAAAATCATTATTAATATAAAAATTGCAATTAGCAATTTATTATTTAAAATCATTATATGGATAATAACATAAATAGAAGAAAATTTCTTAAATTATTTAGTTGTGGATGCTATTCTTTAGCTTTAGGATCCTGCTCAACAGTACCAATTACTGAAAGAAGACAATTAACTATTTATCCTGAATCAGTAATAAATCGTCAAGCTGCTTCTGCCTACAATTCTTTCAAAAGTAAAAATAAACTTATTAACACTGGAAAAGAGATTAACAATATTACTAGTATAGGTAAAAAAATTGAAAATGCTGTCAAAATATACTTTCAAAGAGAAAACTTAAACGATCCAACAAAAAATTTTGACTGGGAATATGTCCTAGTAGACAATGATAAAATTGTTAATGCTTGGTGTATGCCCGGAGGAAAAATAGCTGTTTATACAGGAATCTTAAAAATAACAAAAAATTTGGACGCATTGTCAATAGTTATGGGGCATGAAATAGCTCATGCTGTTGCTAAACATTCGATAGAAAGACAAAGCCAAGCTTTAACTTTAAATATTGGAACACAAGTTGCTGATATATTTTTAGGTGGAGCAATAAATAGAACTCGTAGTACAGTTGGTAGAAATACTGGGTTTGATATTTTTCAATTGGGTATTATGAATCCGTTTGGTAGAAAGCAAGAAACCGAAGCAGACTATTTGGGGTTAATTTTTTCTTCTCTATCAGGCTATAATATTAAAGAATCTATTAATTTGTGGAAAAGAATGGCAGAGAAAAATAAAGGCAAGGAGCCTCCTCAGTTTATGAGCACGCATCCTTCTAGTAAAAATAGAATAAATAATCTAAGTAAATGGGTTAATGATATAATTATTAAATATCCACCAATACAAACTTAAATTAAGTTTTTTGGTGAGCCCTGATGGACTCGAACCATCGACACCCTCCTTAAAAGGGAGGTGCTCTACCAACTGAGCTAAGGGCCCGCTAGAAAAAAGCTTTTATATATAATTTAATAAAATTTCAATTACTATTTTTTTCACAATATTTTTATATATTTATTATAAAACTTGAGAAAACTACCTTTTTTTATATTTTTCCTAATCTCGCTCATTAATTCTTGGTAAAAATTGACATTATGTAGAGAAATAAGCATTGAAGCCAGTATTTCATTACTTTTTATAAGGTGATTTAAATAACTTTTAGAATAAGAATTTAGGTTTCTAATTTTTGTTTTTCTATCTAGAGGTGATTTATCATATTTATATTTAGAATTTCTCAAATTAACCTTACCTTGCCAAGTAAATGCTAACCCAGTTCTGCCTGACCTCGTGGGCAAAACACAGTCAAACATATCTACACCATTTTTTACAGCACCTAATATATCTCCGGGCATACCAACACCCATTAAATATCTCGGTTTATTTTTTGGTAAAAATTTAACAAAATTTTCTAATATTTTAAACATTTGGCTTTGAGTTTCACCAACTGCCATACCGCCTATGGCGTAACCATCAAAATCAATTTCTTTTAATTTTTCTAAACTTTCAATTCTTAAATCTTTATACAAACCACCTTGGGTAATTCCGAACAGAGCTTTTCTTTTATCATTACCAAATTCAATTTTGCATCTTTTTGCCCACTTAGTAGAGGTATCGATTGCATTTGAAAGAATTTTTTTATCTCTAGTAAGTTCTGGACATTCATCAAGTACCATCATTATATCTGAATTTATATTTTTTTGAATTTGAATGCTTTTTTCTGGGCTTAAAATTATTTTTTTTCCATCAAGATGAGATCTAAAAATAGCGCCTAAATTTTTATCAATTTTATTAAATTTAGATAACGACATAATTTGATAACCGCCAGAGTCAGTAAGCACTGGTTTATCCCAGTTTATAAATTTATGTATACCATTAAATTTTTTTAATACTTCTTCACCAGGTCTTAAAAACAAATGATAAGTATTTCCTAAAATTA
This sequence comes from uncultured Pelagibacteraceae bacterium, assembly GCA_902572695.1. Classification (GTDB taxonomy): domain Bacteria; phylum Pseudomonadota; class Alphaproteobacteria; order Pelagibacterales; family Pelagibacteraceae; genus Pelagilacustribacter. The sequence goes on from CACGGZ010000008.1 coordinate 4,468, forward strand.
TTTGAGTTCCAGTTTTTTTTATATCATCGGTATAGATACCTTTTACTGTGCCCAGTGTCCCGACTGGCATAAAAGCAGGTGTATCTATTTGACCCCTCGGAGTAATAATCTTTCCTAGTCTTGATTGATCGTTGTTTTTAACAACTTTAAACGAAAAATTATTTTTCATTTAAATTATTTTGATCTTATGCTTATAATCTTATCTGGATTATCAACAAGGCCGTTGGCACCTTCACCTTTTTTTAATTGATCTATAAATTCCATGCCTTTTACAACTTTTCCGAAAGCAGAATATTGGCGATCAAGATGTGGAGCCGAGTCAAAACAGATAAAAAACTGACTATTAAAACTATTTGGATCAGTAGACCTTGCTGCAGACAGTGTACCTCTTACGTGTGCAACATCTGAAAATTCAGCATCTACATTAGGCAATTCAGATCCTCCTGTGCCTGCTAGAGACAAATTAAAATCTTTACTATCAGTTTTCCCAAACTTTACATCTCCTGTCTGTGCCATAAATCCATCAATCACTCTATGAAAAACTACATTATCATATTTACCATCGTCAGATAATTTTTTGAATCTTTTTACGTGATTAGGTGCAATATCTGAAAAAAGTTCAATTACTACATTTCCCTTTTCTAGTTTCATTATCATAATATCAGTCTCCGCTTTTAAATTAATAAATAAAAAAAAAAATAATATTTTTATATAAATAATTAATCGCATTAAAACTTATTTTTAAGATATTTTACAGTAGATTTAGTCAAAAATCTCCTAGTATCACCGTTTAATTTATATATTTCCTTTACAAACTTAGAGGATATAATTTGATTTTCTATATCAGACATCAAAAATATAGTCTCTATTGTATTATTTAATTTTTTATTCATACCCGCCAATTGAAATTCATATTCAAAATCTGAAACTGCTCTCAATCCTCTTATTATAATAGAAGCATTGTATTTTTTACAAAGATTTATTGTCAAGTTGTTGAAAGATATCACCTTAATTTTTTTTTTATTTAACTTAAGGTCAGTAAATAATGCGCTCTCTATAATTTTAAGCCTTTCTTCAATAGAAAAAAAATATTCTTTATTAATGTTATCCGTTGTAGCAATTATCAGTCTGTCGACTATTTTTAAAGATTTTTTAATTACGTCAATGTGTCCTAGAGTTATTGGATCAAAGGTTCCGGGATAAATAGCTGTTCTCATTTAGGAAATATTATCTTCTATTTTTATTACAGAAACAACTTTTTCTTTATCATTAAGTTTCTTGATTCTTACACCTTGAGTATTTCTACCTGCTGTTCGTATTTCTTTAACAGCACATCTCATAACACTTCCTTTATCTGTTGAGAGAATTATCTCATCGCTTTCATTAACAACCAGACTTGATGCAATATCTCCGTTTCTATCAGAATTTATAATGCCTATAATCCCTTTCCCTCCCCTATTTGTGACTCTGTATTGAGTGTATGATGTTCTTTTACCGTAACCATTTTCTGAAACTGAAAGAATAAATTTATCTAAATTATTTTTCAAATTTTTATCTAAATTTATAGTTTTTTTATCAATTTTTGGATTATCTAAAATTGATAAGGAAATCACTTTATCGTTTTCATTTAATTGAATTCCTCTTATTCCTTTTGAAGATCTTCCTTTGAATAGTCTTAGTTTCTTTGACATAAATCTAATACATTTTCCAAATTTCGTACTAAGCAAAATATCTTGATCATCTCTACAAATTTTGACACCTATAATTTTATCATTTTCCTCTAATTTCATAGCTATTTTACCTGAGGCGTTTATATTTATAAAATCTTCGAGAGAATTTTTTCTTACGTTGCCGTTTGAGGTAACAAATATAACCATAAATTTTTTCCATTCATTTTCATCTTCTGGCAAAGGCATAATAGAGCTTATGGAGTGGTGATTTTTTAAAGGTAAAATATTGAAAATTGATTTACCTTTTGATGCTGCGGTTCCTTCAGGGATTTTGTAAGCCTTAATTTTATATACAAGACCTTGAGTTGAAAAAAATAACACTGGAGTGTGTGTATTAGCAGTAAATAGCTGAACGACAAAATCTTCGTCTCTGGTAGTAATACCAGTTTTACCTTTTCCCCCTCTTTTTTGTGACTTTAAAGATACCAATGGACTTCTCTTAATGTATCCTTGATTTGTAATATTAATAATTACAGACTCTTTCTGGATAGTTTCCTCAATATTATAATTTAATACGGCATCAATAATTTTTGTTCTTCTAGGAACACTGAATCTTTTTTTAATTTCATTTAATTCTTCAGAGATTAATTTGTACAATTCTTTTTTAGAATTCAAAATTTTCTTAAATTCTTGGATAAGATTTGATAATTTAACAATTTCTGTTTCAATTTCAGAAATACCATAACTAGTGAGTTTTTGTAATTTTAATTCTAAAATTGCCGAAGCTTGCTCGTTTGATAATAAATAATTAGATGTATTTTTCTTTTTCTCAATAATATTTACTAATTTAGCACTTTTTTTTATTTTCCATTTTTTTGATGTAAGATTTTTTTTTGCGGTTTGTGTATCTTTGGATTTTTTAATTATTTTTATAATCTCATCAATATTTTCAACAGCAGCTGCAAGTCCAATTAAAATATGAGCTCTTTCCTCGGCTTTCTTTAAATCAAATTCTACTCTTTTTGTAACCGTAGTTTCTCTAAATTTTAAAAATTCTGCAATAAAATCTTTTAAATTTAATATTTTGGGCTTGTTGTCAACTAGCGCTAAAGTATTAAAGCTGAAAGAACTTTCTATACTAGTAAGTTTATATAGTTGTCTTCTGACGGTCTCTGGTTCTACTCCTCTTCTCAACTCAAGAACAACTCTAATTCCCTCTCGATTTGACTCATCTCTGATGTCACTGATTCCCTCAATTTTTTTATCTCTCGCTAATTGTGCTATTTTTTCATTTAAAACTGATTTATTTATTTGATATGGGATTGACTTTATAATTAGTATTGATCTTCCATTCTTTTTCTCTTCAAAATCTATCTCGCCTCTTATTTTAAAAGATCCTCTTCCCTTGTTATATCCTTGTTTAATTATATCTTTACCTATTATTAACCCACCAGTTGGAAAATCAGGTCCTGGCACTAATTTCATAAGTTGAGCTATAGTTATATCTTTATTTGCAATATAAGAAATTGTTGCGTCAATAATTTCGCCCAAATTATGCGGAGGAATACTTGTTGCCATACCAACTGCGATACCTCCTGCGCCGTTAACCAATAAATTTGGATATTGTGACGGCAACACTGTTGGTTCTCGTTCAGTTTCGTCGTAATTATTTCTATAATCAACTGTATTTTTTTCTAAATCTTCGGTTAAAAACTTTGAAATTTTAGCTAGTTTAGTCTCAGTGTATCTCATTGCTGCTGGAGGGTCACCGTCTATTGAACCAAAATTACCCTGCCCTTCAATAAGCGGTAAACTCATTGAAAAATCTTGTACTAATCTTACTAATGCGTCATAAACTGCTTGGTCACCGTGCGGATGGTATTTACCTATAACATCACCGACTATTCTAGCAGATTTTCTGAAATTTTTGGTCCAATCGTAACCCCCTTTATACATAGCATAAATTATTCTTCTATGAACTGGTTTAAGACCGTCTCTTACGTCAGGTAAAGCTCGACTTACTATTACGCTCATCGCGTAGGATAGGTAAGATGAGCTCATTTCATCTTGGACTAAAATTGGTTTTTGGGTATTATTAGATTTTATATCACTTTTTTCCATAATTTTTAAAATGGAATTTCGTCATCCAGATCAGAGTTTATTTGATTCATTTCATCTTTGGGTAAAGAGCTTTTATTTTCTGTAACTAGATTTTGTGAGTCTGTTTTTCCACGAGAATCTAACATAGTTAAACTTGAGTTGTATCCTTGTAAAATTATTTCAGTAGAGTATTTATCTTGGCCTGTTGACTCATCTTTCCATTTTCTTGTTGATAGTTGACCTTCAACAAAAACATTTGCCCCCTTTTTTTAGATATTGCTGAACAACATTGATTAACCCCTCGTTGAAAATGACTATTCTATGCCATTCTGTTTTTTCTTTTCTCTCACCTGAATTTTTGTCTTTCCACGTCTGGCTTGTTGCTAAGCTTAACCTTGCGACGTTTTTACCGTTAACCATTTGCTTGATTTCAGGGTCAGCTCCTAATCGCCCGATTAACATTACTTTATTAAGACTACCTGCCATATTGAATAGAATTTTTTTTTGATTTATAAATTAATTATATTAAATTTATATCATATTTGACTAATAAAGATAAGCTGATTATTAAGGTTACGCATAAATATGTTGAAAAAAATCGTTATAAAAGGCGCTAAAGAACACAATTTAAAAAATGTTTCATTAGAACTGCCTAAAGATAATTTTGTAGTTATAACTGGATTGTCAGGGTCTGGCAAATCATCTTTAGCTTTTGACACTATTTATGCTGAAGGTCAAAGAAGATACGTAGAAAGTTTATCAGCGTATGCCAGACAGTTTTTAGACAAAATGAAAAAACCTAATGTTGATTTAATCGAGGGTTTAAGTCCAGCTATATCAATAGAGCAAAAAAATACTTCAAAAAATCCTAGATCGACAGTAGCAACGGTAACAGAAATTTACGACTATATGAGAGTTCTGTTTGCTAGAGTAGGAGTGCCATATTCACCTTTCACAGGTAAACCAATAGTATCTCAATCGGTAAGTGACATGGTGGATAAAATAAAAAAACTTCCAAAAAATAATACAATTTATTTGTTGGCCCCAATAGTGCGTGGAAGAAAAGGAGAATATAAAAAAGAAATTTTGAATTACAAAAAAAGAGGTTTTCAAAAGGTGAAAGTTGATGGAAAATATTATGAAATTGATAAATTTCCTAATTTAAACAAAAAAATTAAACATGATATTTCAATTATTGTTGATAGAATTGTTCTTAACTCTTCTTTAGGGAATAGATTAGCTGATAGTATTGAAACAGCTTTAAACTTATCGAATGGTCTTTTGTCAGTTGAATATGAAAATGAGACGTTGCCAAAAAATTATAGAAAAATAGAGTCAATATTATTTTCTTCAAAATTTTCATGCCCAGAAAGTGGTTTTACAATTGAAGAAATTGAACCTAGACTTTTTTCATTTAATTCACCATATGGAGCTTGTGAGGAATGCGAAGGTATAGGTAGCAATTTAAATGTTGACCCTAAACTTGTAATACCAGACGAAAAAAAAAGTATTCAAGATGGCGCCATACTTCCATGGTCAAAATCAACCTCTTTATATTATGCTCAAACACTAGCATCTTTATCAAAACACTATAAATTTTCGCTTACGGAACAGTGGAAAAAATTATCAAACAAAATTAAGGATATAATTCTTTTTGGTTCCGATGAAGAAGAAATAAAATTTCATTACGATGATGGTTATGGAAAATATAGTACAAAAAAAACATTTGAGGGTGTAATTAATAATCTCGAAAGAAGATATCTTGAAACAGATAGTGATTGGAAAAGAGATGAAATATCCCAATATCAAAGCGAGTCAAGTTGTGAAAAATGTAAAGGATTTAGATTAAAAGACGAAGCTTTGTGTGTAAAAATAAATTCCAAAAATATAAGTGAGGTTACTCAGAAATCAATTGATGAAGCAAAAGATTGGTTTGAAAATTTATACAATTTTTTTAATGAAAGAGAAAAAAAAATAGCTCAACATATATTGAAAGAGATCAATGAAAGATTAAATTTTTTATTAAATGTTGGATTAAATTATCTTACTCTTTCAAGAGAGTCAGGTACACTTTCTGGAGGAGAGGCTCAAAGAATAAGATTGGCGTCACAAATTGGCTCAGGTCTAACTGGTGTTCTTTATGTTCTTGATGAACCTTCTATTGGATTGCATCAAAGAGATAACAAAAAATTAATAAAAGCCTTAAAAAGACTAAGAGATCTTGGTAATACAGTAATAGTTGTTGAGCATGATATTGAAACAATCGAAAATGCAGATCATATAATAGATATTGGTCCTGAGGCAGGAATAAATGGTGGAAAAGTTGTTGCCCAAGGAAATCTGAAAGAAATAATTTCTAACAAAAATAGTTTAACCGCTGATTATCTATCTGGAAAAAAAATTATACATACACCAAAAAAAAGAAGATCAGCTAAGAATGGAAGATATTTAGAAATTAGTGGTGCAACAGGAAATAATTTGAAAAATGTAAATTTAAAAATTCCACTTGGGACTTTCACTTGTGTTACTGGAGTTTCAGGTAGTGGAAAGTCTACTTTAGTACTTCACACTCTTTATAATGCATTAAACTTGATGTTGAATAAAAATAAATCAAGAAAGATACCGAAAGCATTCAAGGGATTTAAAGGGACAGAACTAATTGATAAAATTATTGATATCGATCAATCTCCAATTGGTAGAACACCAAGATCAAATCCAGCAACATATACCGGCGCTTTTGGTCCAATTAGAGATTGGTTTGCTAATTTACCAGAGTCAAAAGCTAGAGGATATAAAGTTGGGCGATATTCATTTAATGTTAAAGGTGGGAGATGTGAAACATGTGAAGGTGATGGAGTAATAACATATGAAATGCATTTTTTACCTGATGTATTCATTCCTTGTGATACTTGCAAGGGTGCTAGATACAATAGAGAAACACTAGAAATCAAGTTTAAAAATAAAAACATCGCTGAAGTTTTAGATATGACTGTGGATGAAGGATGTGATTTTTTTGAAAATATTCAAACAATAAAATCAAAATTAATTACACTTAAACATGTGGGTTTAGGTTATATGAAAATAGGTCAACAAGCGACTACTCTCTCTGGAGGTGAGGCTCAAAGAATAAAATTAGCTAAAGAATTGTCAAAAAGATCAACAGGTAGAACTTTGTATATTTTAGATGAACCTACCACAGGCTTGCATTCGCACGATATAAAAAAACTTTTAGATATATTACAAGCATTTACAAATTCTGGTAATACGGTTGTTGTTATAGAACATAACCTAGATGTAATCAAAACAGCTGATCATATAATTGACATGGGGCCTGAAGGTGGTTCAGCCGGAGGTGAGATAGTGGCTGAGGGAACCCCTGAAATAGTTGCTAAAAACGATAATAGTTACACGGGAAAATTCATTAAAGAATTAATGGGTGAAGCTAAAATGAAAAAAACTGCTTAAATCTCGTGATTTATGATATAAGGAATCATGGTTAATATACTTCAATCACTCTCAAAAACTATTCATCTATCATTAGTCTTGGCGATTCTGTTGTTTGTTGGACTATATTTTTTAGGAGGTGAATGGGCATTCGACCAAATATTTTGGAGTTGGTTATTTAGGTATGCTCATGTAATAGCAGGTATAATGTGGATCGGATTACTTTGGTACTTAAATTTTGTGCAAATCCCTAGTATGCCGAGTATCCCTGATGAACAAAAACCAGCTATTGGAAAAGTAATTGCTCCAAAAGTTTTATTTTGGTTTAGATGGGCAGCTTTTGCTACTATTTTAACCGGTTTAATTGTTGCTTACTTAAACGGATATTTACATCAAGCCATGACATTAGGAATTGGTGATGGCGTTGGAAAACATACAGCAATTGGAATTGGAATGTGGCTTGGTTTAATCATGGCATATAACGTTTGGTTTATAATTTGGCCTAATCAAAAAAGAGCTTTAGGAATTATAGAGTCAAGTCCAGAAGAAAAAGCAAAATCTGCAAAAACAGCAATGCTTACCTCGAGAGTAAACACTCTTCTTTCTATACCAATGCTTTTAACAATGGTAGCCGCACAAAATTTATATTAATTTAATTAGAAATATTTTCCTCTTTTTTTTCAAGAGTTTTATAATTAACTTTCAAAAGGCCTAAAAAAGGCGATGCTACAAATATTGAAGAATAAGTTCCAATTATTACTCCAATAATCATTGCAAATGAGAAACCTTTAAGTATTTGGCCTCCTAATAAAAAAATAGAAAACAACGCTAAAAGGGTTGTAATTGAAGTTATAAGTGTTCTTGATAAAGTTTCGTTAATTGATAAATCAGCTAGATCATTAAATTTCAACTTGTTATATTTGCCTAAATTCTCTCTTATTCTATCATAGATAACAACAGTATCATTCATAGAATATCCTATAATTGTCAAAACTGCTGCCACTATTGATAAATTTATTTCGATAGAGAGAATAGAAAATATTCCTATAGTAATAAAAACGTCATGAAACAAAGCTAGGATTGATCCTAAACTAAATTGCCACTCAAATCGAATCCATATATAAAACAACATTGCCAGTAAAGATAGCGATATAGCTAATATTCCAGATTTAAGCAACTCAGCGCTCACTTTAGGACCTACATTTTCAACTCTTCTAAAATTAACATTTGTATTTAAAGTTTGAGATATAGAATCTTTTATTTCAGAGATAAGATTGTTCTTATTTTCCAGCTTTTTTTCAATTTTGATTATATAATTTCCTTTTTTTCCAAATTCTTTTACACTTACATCTCCTAAGTTTAATTTGTTAAGAGAAAATCGGATATCTGAAATTTGAATATTATTTGAAGTTTTTAATTCGATTAATGTACCTCCTTTAAAATCTATTCCAAAATTTAAACCCTTAAAAATGATAATAATAATACTTAAAGAAAATATAACTAAAGAAAAAATATTGAATTTATTAAAATATTTTGAAAAATTAATTTGATTAATCATATTCTTATTATTTTATCTTTATTCTTAAAAATATAAAAAGAGGTCAAATGTCTAGCTATATAATATGCAGAAAACAAAGTTGTTAATATACCAATACCAAGGGTTACTGCAAAACCTTTGACAGGACCAGACCCAAAAAAGAACAAAATAATGGCGGCTAATAATGTTGTTATGTTTGCATCCAAAACTGTTATTCTAGCTTTGTTGTATCCTATTTCAAAAGCATGAATTATTGATTTTTCTGTTTTTAATTCTTCTTTAATTCTCTCGAATATAAGAACATTTGCGTCAACTGCCATTCCAACAGTCAAAATAATTCCTGCTATTCCAGGTAAAGTTAAAGTCGCCTCTAAAATTGTTAATATGCCCACAAGCATAAATAGATTTGCAATTAAGGAAAGATTTGCAACTAGGCCAAAGAATTTATATTTAAAAAACATAAATAAAATTACTAAACAAAAACCTACAACCAGTGAAATTTTACCTGATTTGATTGAGTCTTCTCCTAAATCAGGACCGACTGTCCTTTCTTCTACTATGTTTATTGGAGTTGGAAGCGCACCAGATCTAAGCAGTAATGCTAAGTCAGTTGCCTCTTGGAATGAAAAATTTCCGGAAATAGTCCCGCTACCCCCTGTTATTGGCTCTCTGATAGATGGAGCGCTAATTATTTTTCCGTCTAGAATAATAGCAAGTCTTTTTCCAACACTTTCTGATGTTGTTTTTCCAAATTTTTGCGCTCCCAGCCGATCCAAAGTAAAAGATACAATTGGTTCATTAATTTGATTATCTAATCTGGGTTGAGCGTCTATTAAATTTTCACCACTCATGACTATTCGTTTATTTACCATTAATTCTTCACCGATATCTGAAATTAATTTTTCTACACCAAATTCATTTTTTTTATCAGAAACTAATCTAAAATTTAGTTGAGCGGTTTTTCCTAATAAATTTTTTATTCTTGCAGGATCTTTCAATCCAGGCAGCTCAACTAATATTCTCTTATCGCCCCTTTGTAAAATAGTTGGTTCTTTTGTCCCCACGTCATCAATTCTTCTTCTAACAATTTCAATCGATTGAGATAATGCTAAATTATTCAAGTTTAATTTGCCATATTTTGAAAAATATATTTTAATTTTATTATTTGTAATATCTAATTCAAGTTCATGAGTATTATATTTGTCTATATACGGGTTAATTTCATTCTCTTTTTTTGAAAAAAACAATAACTCAATTTTTTCTATATCTTTTTTTTCTGGTACAAAGGAGATAAAATTTTCTTCAACTTCAAAATTTGAAAAATTCAATTCATTTTTTTTTAAAAATTTTTTTAGAGGAACTAGTTTGCTTTGAATTTTTTCTTTTATAAGGGGCTTTGTATCTATTTCAAGCAAGAGATAAGAGCCGCCTTGTAAATCAAGACCTAAATTTACTTTTTTATCCAAAATAATTTTATCTTTGGATTGAAAGTTAAGTAAAGCAAAAAAGCTAAATAAAACAAAAATAAAATAAATTAAAAATGTTTGAAATTTTGAGAAATTAAGCACAAAAAGATTATTTTTTAATTTCTTCCTTTTTCAGTAAACTTGTTATAGTTGATTTAACAATTTGAACTGTGACGTTGTCTGCAAGACGGACCTCGATTTTATCGTCTTCCCCAACTTTATCTACCACTCCTATAATTCCTCCAGAAGTAATTACTTCATCTCCCCTTTTCAAACCTTGGACCATAGCTCTATGTTCTTTTACTCTTTTTTGTTGGGGTCGAATTAAAAAAAAGTAAAATATAACAAAAATTAAAATTAAAGGTATAAATTGAGCTAATCCTTGAGCATCCATAATAAATAATTATATTAAAAGATTAATTATCACAAGAAAATAATATTTAAATTTTGGTAATGTTATTCATATATTTTTTTAATACGTCAGGAATATTTATTGAACCATCGTCATTTTGATTGTTTTCTATAAGAGCAATCAATAATCTACCAACTGCTAATCCTGACCCATTTAACGTACCCAATAATTCTACACCTTTTTGCGTCTTATATTTTGCCGACATTCGTCTAGATTGGAAGGTTCCACATGAGGAACAGCTAGATATCTCTCTATATTTTTTTTCGAATGGCATCCATACTTCAACATCATATGTTTTTTCAGCACTAAAGCCCATATCCCCAGTTGATAATAAAGTAACCTGATAAGGTAAATCTAATAATTTAAGTATTTCTTCAGCACAATTTAATTTTCTTTCAAGTTCTTTTTCGCAATCATTTGGTTCAACAATACTTACTAATTCTACTTTAAAAAATTGATGTTGCCTAATCATACCTCTGGTATCCTTTCCATAGGATCCCGCTTCCTTTCTAAAACAAGGTGTTGAGGCTACAAATCTTTTTGGTAAATCATCTTTGTTTATAACTGAGTCTCTAACTAAATTTGTTAAAACAACTTCAGCGGTTGGTATTAAAAATTTTTTATTTTTATCATTTTTATTGTCAATTTTTAATTCAAATTGATCTTCTAGAAATTTAGGTAATTGACCTGTCCCAAACATTATTTCTTCATTAACAATTACTGGCGGAGAAATTTCCTCATATCCAAACCTATTTGTATGTGTATCAAGCATAAAATTTATTAAAGCTCTCTCTAATAGAGCAAAATTATTTTTTAAAACTACAAATCTTGCTCCAGATAATTTAGTAGCTATTTCAAAATCTATTCCACCATTCTTTTTTCCGAGATCTATGTGGGACTTAATATTAAAATCAAAACTTCTAATTTTTCCAATTTTCTTTACTATTTTGTTAGATTTTTCATCTTTGCCAACAGGTACATCGTCTAATGACAAATTAGGTAAAGAGGATAGTAATTGATCTAATTTTTTTTTAATTAGAGTTTGTTTATCTGATAGTAAATTTATTTGAGCTGATAAATCCTTTGAAGTTTGAAAATTTTTCTCATCTTTTGATTTTGAAATATTTTTTTTTTCTTGTTCTAATTTTTCTTTATTTTGTAAAAGTTCTCGATTAGTTTTATCAAGATCCATTAATTCTTTTAAATTAAATTTAACATTTCTTTCAGTTATTTTTTTTAAGAAGTATTCAAAATTTTTTCTTATATCTTTAATGTTATGCATTTTTATTTTTTTCTATCATTTTTACAGTAAGAATAGATAATTCATATAATAATAATAAAGGTAATGCTAAACCTATTTGAGTAATTGGGTCTGGTGGAGTCAAAATAGCAGCAGCTATAAACATTATCACTACAACATATTTTCTTCTTTCTTTTAAATATTTAGAGTTTACCACTCCTATTCTTGCTAGCAAACTTAAGACTACTGGTAGTTGAAAGCTTATACCAAATGCAAAAATTAATCTCATAATTAAAGAGAGATACTCATTAACTTTTGCCTCAAGTTGCATAGCAATCATTTGTGGATTAGCAGCAGTTTCAAAACTTAAAAAAAATTTAATAGCAAGAGGCATGATAAAATAGTAAACAAGAATTCCTCCGAAGAAAAAAAGAAGTGGTGTTGCAATTAAGTAAGGTAATAAGGTTTTCTTCTCATTTTTATAAAGGCCAGGAGCAACGAATTTCCATATTTCTGTTAGAAATATTGGACTTGTGACAAAGACTGCAGTAAAAAACGCAACCTTTAAATAAGTAAGAAATGCTTCATGTAAAGCTGTAAAAATAAGTCTGCGATTTAATTGATTTTCTATTACTGCATTAGAATAAGGTTTAACTAAATAACTGTAGATATTTTCAGCAAATATGTAACTGATGACAAAAGCTATTAAAAAAAATGCGGATGATCTCAATAATCTAGATCTTAACTCGGATAAATGAGATATAAAACTCGTTGATGGATTAGTATTTTTTTCATTCATCTTTTTTATTTTTGTCCTGATCTTCACTTTCTAAATTTGTAACCTCATCAACATTTTTCTGAATTTCTAGAAAATAATTTTTTATACCAGCTACCATGCTGCCAAGTTTTTTTAAAACTACAGGAAAATCTTTTGGTCCAATAATCAAAATGGCTATGATTACAATTAATAGTAATTCAAACCAACCTATTTGTGGCATTTATTAAGTATTATTAGAATTATTAGAATTATTTTTATCTTCGATGTCTTCCTTTTTAGTATTTTCTTGATTATCAGACATGCCTTTTTTAAAACTTTTTATACCCTTTGCAACGTCACCCATCAGATCTGATATTTTACCTCGACCAAACAAGAGAACTACTAAAATTACTACTATTGCGATTTGCCAAAAACCTATGCTCATAAAATATATATATACAATTATTTAGTTTAAATAAATAACTTTATTTATCAGTTTTTTGTGTTTCATCTAAGGTTTTATCCATATCTGAATAAATAGTGTCTTTATTTTTAACAGTTTGTTCTTTAAAAAATTTACCAGTTCCAAATATATTTGGATTCACACTAGAAGAGTCGATCAATCCAGCTGCACTTAATTCATCTATAGTGGGTAAATCTGAAAGTTTCTGTATATTAAAATGATCTAAGAAATTATCAGTAGTGATATATTGAATAGGTTTACCTGGCACATCTTTTCTTCCAGCTGTTCTTACCCACTGTAATTCAAGTAAAATATCAAGTGTGTTTGTTCCAAAAGCTACACCTCTTATCTGTTCTATCTCAGATCTAGTAACTGGTTGATGGTAAACTATTATAGCTAGTGTCTCTATTGTTGCTTTTGAAAGTTTTTTTTGTGTTGTTTTTTGTAAAGCCATTGTTTTTGATAAATCATCAGCTGTCCTAAATGCCCATTTGTTTCTAATACAAACTAAATTGATTCCTCTAGTAGAATAATTGGCTTGAATTTTTTCTAAGACTTTTTTTAAACTAGTTTTTGTTACGATTCTTTTTTCAATAGTTTCCTCATCAAGTGGTTCAGATGCAGCAAATAAAATCGCTTCAACTTGTCTTTCAAGTTTAGAAATTTTACTTGGAAAATTTAAAATATTATTTTTCGGTTTTTTCGTCGTCATCAATTATTTTTTTTTATAAGTAATTCACCAAAGATTTTTTTTTGTTCGATATTTAAAATACCCTCTTTTGTTAACTCGAGACATGCTGCTAGTAATCCAGCTGATCCAGTTTTTAACATTTTGTTGTTTTTGTAATATTTGGGTATTAAATCATTGATATTTTTCCAAGTATCTAAGTTTTCTAAATTTTTATTTATATGTTTTATACCTTCTTCAGTTGTAAAAACTGGTAGTTTAGGAATATTTATTATTTGAAAAGCTTTTTGCATATTTATATTTGCGTATGTTTTTAAAAGTTCGTACAAAGTAATATCATAAACTGGTGTGTTTATAGATTTTATACCTCCTTTCATTCCTCTATAATGAAGGTCTCTTCCTATTCTTTTTTTGTTTAAAAGTTGATCAGATAAAAGTCTTATCAATTCAAGTTTTTTTAATTGTAACTTTAACTTTTCTGCAATTTCTAAAGCTTGGAAGTCTTCATCGTCTTCCTCCGGTAATAGTAGTTTAGATTTTAAATAAGCTAACCATGTTGCCATTAATAAATATTCAGATGCAGACTCTAAATTCAGGTTATCGGAATTCTTAATAAACTCTAAAAATTGATCTGCTAAAAGGGTAATTGATATTTCGTTTAAGTTTACTTTTTGTGATTTAGCTAAATCCAATAGCAACTCAAGTGGTCCAGAAAAATTTGGTATATCTAAATTTAAAGATTTATTTCTAGTTGATTCCATAACCAATATTAACTTAAAAATTTAAAAAATTCCGATGTTTTTTTTTGAGTAAATCTGTCAATAAAGGGGATATTTTTTATTAATTTTCTACATTCAGAGATATCTCCATTGCAATAAAGAACTAAATTACAACCTGCGTTAAGTGCTTTTTTTGCATTTGTGCAAATATCATACTTTAAAGCTTTCATTGAAATATCATCAGTCATTATAAGTCCATCAAAACCAATTTTATTTCTAATCAATTTTATAATTTTTGATGAGTGTGTTGCACAATTTTGTTTGTCTATATTTTTATATAAAATATGGGCTGTCATAGCAAAGTGAGACTTTTGTTTTCGAAAACAATTAAAATCATTTTTAAATAAAGTCTTTTTATTTGTTTTAACTATTGGTAAAAATTTATGGCTATCAGTTTTTGCTTTTCCATGTCCTGGAATGTGTTTTATTACAGTTCCAATTTTCTTTTTGCGATAAACATTGATACAAAAATTACTCAGTTTTTTGATTATATTTTTTTGTTGAGAGAAGCATCTATTTTTAAGAATTTTACTTGAAGAATTAGTTAATAAATCATTTACTGGCACTGTATTTATATTTAAACCAAAAGACCTTAATTTTTTTGTTATATAAATCATATAATTTTTATATAATTTGAAAGATAATTCCTGATTAATTTCAAAGATATCTCCAAAAAATTTCTGTGAAAAACCTTCATCAAACAATATTTCACTCAA
>CACGGZ010000009.1 GCA_902572695.1 uncultured Pelagibacteraceae bacterium
AAAGAAAATAAAGAAATGGCAATAGATACAAGCATCTCAGACTTAGAAATTACGGCTGACGATAATGATAAAAATCAAGAAGAAATTGATCTAGATAATCCTACTGAGGCAGGTGAAATAAAACGAGAGAAAAATATTAGAATTGTTGATGAAAATTACAAGTTTTATACAAGCGAATTTGATGAAATTATAAAAGCTGAAGATTTAGAGTCTGAAGAGGAACTTATAAGGTTAAGGCAAAATTTAGATCAACAATTATTACAACTTAAGAATTTTATATCCAAATTAGCAAACAAGCTCCAAAGAAAATTAATGGCAAAACAAAATAGAACATGGGACTTTGATTTAGAAGAGGGTATTTTAGATACGTCCAAACTAACAAGGATTATTATTGATCCTTACAATTCTTTATCTTTTAAAAAAGAAAAGGATATGGAATTTAAAGATACTTTAGTCACTATTTTAATAGATAACTCAGGGTCAATGAGGGGTAAGCCCATATCTGTGGCTGCAATTTGTGCCGATATTTTATCAAGAACTTTAGAGAGATGTATGGTCAAAGTTGAGATTTTAGGTTTTACAACAAAGCACTGGAAGGGAGGTTCAAGTAGAGACTTGTGGATGAAAAATGATAAACCGAGTTTGCCAGGTAGATTGAACGATTTAAGGCATATAGTTTATAAATCAGCTGATATGCCTTGGAGGCAAGCGAAAAAGAATATGGGATTAATGCTTAAAGAGGGTTTACTAAAAGAAAATATTGATGGAGAAGCATTGAAGTGGGCTTATAAATGTATGTCAAAAAGAAAAGAAGAGAGAAAAATTCTAATGGTGATATCCGATGGAGCTCCAGTGGATGACTCAACTCTCTCAACTAACTCCAGCGATTATCTTGAAAAAAATCTTAAAAAAGTTGTTGAATGGATCGAAAATAAGTCAAATATTGAGCTTTTAGCAATAGGGATTGGGCATGATGTAACTCGTTATTATAAAAAAGCTGTTAAAATCGTTGATGTTCAAGATTTAGGAGATGTAATGATAAATCAACTTACTGATCTTTTTTCAAGCAATAAAAATAAAACAATTCATTAACTTCTGTTCTCTAATTTGTAATACGAGATTTCCCTAAAGTAATTTATAAATACTCTAAACGGTATTAACATTGCTAAAGTAATTAATAATTTTACTATCAAATCTCCTAATGCAAGAGTTAACCAAGGAATACCGGTCATATAAAATGCTATTGAAAAAAATAAAAAGGTATCAATGATAGATGCTGAAGTTGAGGAAATTAGCGGTGCAATATACCATTTTTTATTTAATCTCAACTTATCAAAAATCTGTATGTCAATATTTTGAGCAACAAAAAAAGCAAAACCAGATCCTATTGCTATTCTTATTGAAATTATATCTGAGTAATTAGTTGAAATAAAAAAAGTTAAAAAAATTCCAATTATAAAACCTAAAATAACTATTTTTCGAGCTTTTATTTTACCATATGTTCTATTTGCCATATCGGTTATTAAAAAAGTTATTGGATAACTAAATGCACCATAAGTCAGGATTTCTTCTAATCCGTATTTATTTATAGGAAACTGAACTAAATAATTAGAGGCAATAACTATAAGACCCATGCAAATAGATAAAATAAAAAAAAGTTTATTATTTTGAACCATTTATTTTGCAGTGATTGATAATTTGATTTTCTTTACCCTCTTAGATAAATTTTTTGTTTTTGCAGTTTTAAGGAATTTGTCTAATCCTCCTTTAAAGTCCACTGTCCTTAAGGCCGAACTAGTAACATTCAATCTTATATTTCTTTTTAAAGCGTCACTTTTAAAAGTAATTTTTTTAAGATTTGGAAGGAAACGTTTTTTGGTTTTATTATTAGCGTGACTAACGTTATTACCTTTTAAAGGAGAAACACCTGTTAATTCACATCTTTTTGACATACCGTGAGTATATAAGTCCTCATTTAAATTAGGTCAAGCTTTTTTTAATATTTTATAAAACTTCTAGGAATTAATTCCGATAGCTTTACTTATGTGACTAATTTTTTCCTTTTGCAAAATTTTAATCAACTCTCTCTTGATTTCTTTAACAATTGTAGGGCCTTTGTATACCATACCGGTATATAATTGAATGGCTGAAGCTCCAGCAGTGATTTTTTCAAAAGCACTCTCACCGGAGTCTACACCACCAACACCTATTATAGATATTGTATTATTTAATTTTTTTCTAAATTTCTTAATCAAATTCGTTGACAGATCCTTTATAGGCAATCCAGATAACCCACCCTTTTCATTCTTATTTGTATCTCGAAGTTTCTCTCTGTTTTGGTCAGTGGTATTCGATAAAATTAATCCATCTATTTTATATTTTAAAATTAATTCTGAAATAGAATTTATATTTTTTTCATTAATATCTGGAGATATTTTTATAACAATTGGGACTTGAGCATTTTTTTGTTTCTTAAAATTGCTTAAATTTTTTAATAACTTTTCTAATGAATTTTCATCGTGTAAATCTCTTAGTCCCTCAGTATTAGGAGATGAAATATTTATAGTTACATAGTCAGCTAACTTATAAAGTTTTGAAAAACATAAATTAAAATCATCAATCTTATTTTTTGTATCACGATTTGGACCAATATTTATTCCCAGAAAACCATTTGGTTTTTCTCTTGAAATTCTTTCTGCTACTTCATCTGAGCCATGATTATTAAATCCTAATCTATTTATTAATGCATTGTCCTTTTCCAGCCTGAATACTCTCGGTTTTGGATTACCTAATTGTCTTCTGGGCGTAATTGTTCCAACCTCAACAAAGCCAAACCCCAATTTATACAAAGAGTTGTAGACTTCTGCGCTTTTATCAAAACCAGCTGCTAAACCAATTGGATTTTTAATTTTTCTATTAAAAAGTTTGGTTTCTAACAATTCCTCCTTTTCAACATGAAATAATTTTTCAGGTAATATTTTAGTCTTAAGGGATTTTATAGCTAAATCATGAGCAACTTCCGGATCAACTGAAAAAATAAGTGGTTTTAAAAGCGAAAATATCATTATTTTATTTTATCTTTAATTAAATTTATTGTTTCTTTTAAACCAAAAAAACTTACAAAAAAACCCATTCTTGGTCCATTTTCTTCCCCAAAAAGAACTTGATAAATTAATTTAAACCAATCTCTTAAATTTTTTTCATAACCATTTTCTTTACCAACAGAATATATAATAGTCTGAATTTCCTCTGGTTCGAAATTTTGATTTATATCCTCTAATTTTAATAATAAATTATTCAATGCTTTTTTTTCATTCTGATTTGGTGTTTTAAAATTTTTGTTCGGCTCAACCTTATCTTTGAAATAATTTATAGCATAAGATGTGAGGCTATCTAATATTGGGTGGTCATTTGGAGTTATTTTACTATGAAACTTATTTATAAATTTCCATAAAACTTCTTTGTTGTCTGCATTACTTGATCCAACTAAATTTAATAACATTGAAAAAGGCATAACTATATTTTCATTTGGTGGATTACCATTGTGTACGTGCCAAACTGGATTAGTTATTTTATCTTTGATTTCTTGTTTTTGATATTTTTCAATTAAATCAAGATATTCATCAACTGTTTTTGGAACCACTTCAGAGTAAAGTTTTTTTGCTCTTTTGGGGTTTGGATACATATATAACGATAAGCTCTCTGGTGATGCATATCTTAACCATTGATCAATTGAAATTCCATTACCTTTAGATTTTGAAATTTTTTCACCTTTTTCATCTAAAAATAATTCGTAAGCAAATCCGTTTGGTGGTTTTTTTCCCAAAATCTTACATATTTTATTTGATAAAATTGCACTTTCGGTCAGATCTTTACCATACATTTCAAAATCAACATCAAATGTAAACCATCTCATTGCCCAATCAACTTTCCATTGTAATTTGCAATTTCCATCTAAAATATTTGTTTCTAGATTACTACCATTATTATCAAAAGTTACATTTCCATTTTTTTTATCTGCAAATTTAAGAGGAATTTCTAATACCTTTCCGCTTTTAGGACAGATCGGTAAAAATGGACAATAGGTTTTTCTTCTCTCCTCTCTTAGAGTAGGTAAAATTATATTCATAATTTCATCATATTTTTCAAGCACTCTCATTAGAGAATTATTAAATTTTCCATTTTTGTAATTTGAAGTTGAGCTTTCAAATTTAAAATCAAAATTAAATTTTTTTAAAAAATCTTTTAACATTTCATTATTATGTTCCCCAAAGCTAGAAAATTTTTTAAAAGGATCCGGGACGTCTGTAAGTGGCTTGCCTATGTTTTTTTTTAAGATATCATCATTTGGGATATTCTCTGGAATTTTTCTTAATCCATCCATATCATCTGAAAAAGTAATAAGCTCTATATCAATTTTTTGAATATGTTTTAAAGCATTAATCATCATGCTTGTTCTTGCAACTTCTCCAAAAGTCCCTATATGGGGTAATCCACTAGGACCGTAACCTGTTTGAAAAACTATTTTTTTTTTTGTTTTAATAATATCTTTTCTATCTTTGAGAAGCTTCCTTACCTCAACAAAAGGCCAAGATGAGGTGGACTGAATTAAGTTCTTATCAAGCATATTTATGGTTTATTAAATTTTGTATATAAAATACAGATATAATTTACACATATTAAGTTGAATTTTGTAACTATTTAAATAATCTAATTAGTCATGAGTGATAATAAAACTGTTTTTTTTATAATTGGAATATTGTTAGTAATTTTAGGAATTTCTATGCTTCTTCCTTACCTAATACAACTTTTATATAATGAGAAAAATCATAGTTTTGTATCCTCCTCATTTATCACCATATTTGTTGGGGTATTATTTATTCTGGCAAATATTAAAAAGGAGAATAAATTAAACCTTCAGCAAACTTTTTTGTTTTCTACTTTAGCTTGGTTGTTCGTAGCTGCATTTGGCTCCTTACCTTATGTTATGTCGTCAGAAAAATTTACTGTTAGTGAGGCTTTTTTTGAAAGTATGTCTGGTATCACCACAACTGGAGCTACTATTATAATTAACTTGGAAAGTACTCCCAAAAGTATTTTATTATGGCGTGCTCTCATGCAATGGTTAGGAGGGATTGGTATTGTTGTTATGGCCATTACTATTTTACCTCTTCTCAAGGTTGGTGGTATGCAACTTTTTAAAATGGAAGGTCCTGACACAACAGAAAAAATTTTACCTCGAACAATAGAAGTTGCAACGATAATAGTTTCTACTTATCTAGTGCTTACAATAATATGTAGCTTTTTTTATTGGATTTTTGGAATGTCAGTATTCGATAGTATAGCGCACTCTATGACAACCATTGCCACAGGAGGTTTTTCTACTCATAATGAGTCGATTGGTTTTTTTAAAAATTCTAATATAGAGATTGTATCAAGTTTATTCATAATTTTAGGAAGTATACCTTTTATATCTTATTTAAAATTTATTAAAGGTAATAGGAAAATCTTTTTTGAAGACGTTCAAATCAAAGGTTTAATTTATTTTTTATTATTTTCTATTTTAGTAATGTTTTTGTATTTATATCTCATAAATTCTGAGAGCTCAATTTTCGATAAAATTAGAATTGCTTCTTTTAATGTTATCTCTATTCTTTCAGGAACAGGTTATGTTACAGATGATTTTGGTCTTTGGGGAAAATTTTCTTTAGTATTTTTCCTTTTTTTAATGTTTGTAGGAGGTTGTGCAGGTTCTACAGCTTGTGGTATAAAAATTTTTAGACTACAAATGTTAATAATTTTTTTAAAAAATCAATTAAAAAAATTAATATCTCCAAACAGTATAATTATAACCAAGTATAATAAACAAAAAATTTCAGATAATTTTATTAATTCAGTTATAATATTTATTTTCTCTTTCTTATTTATTTTTCTAATAATCGCAATGCTGTTATCTATAACAGGTCTTGATTTTATTACAGCGGTATCGGGTGCCGCTAGCGCTATATCTAATGTTGGCCCTGGACTGGGAGGCACAATTGGTCCTAACGGTAATTATAATTCTATTCCAGATATTTCTAAATGGATTTTAAGTATTGGGATGCTTTTAGGTAGATTAGAACTTTTTGCTGTTTTGGTATTATTCTTCCCTTCCTTCTGGAGAAATTAAATTAGTTATGCAAATTTATAAAAAACAATCTTTATCAGAAACTTTTTTAATATATTTCGATAAAAGAATGTTAAAAATATTGCTTTTAGGTGCGATCAGTGGGTTTCCTTGGGTTATTATTGGTAGCAGTTTGAGTCTTTGGTTAAAAGAAGATGGACTTAGTCGAAGCACAATTGGTTGGGCTGGTTTAATATTTGCTGTATATGCTTTTAATTATCTATGGGCTCCAATTATAGACAGAGTAAGAATTCCTTGGTTAACTAAGAAAGTTGGTCATAGACGTGGATGGATTATATCTATGCAAACTTTAATTTTGATTTGTTTAGTTTGTTGGAGTTTAATAAATCCATCTGCGAATTTGACATTGGTTATTAGCATTGGGCTTATAATTGCAATCGCATCTGCAACTCAAGATATTACCGTTGATGCTTTAAGAATTGAGCAAATAGGTGAGCATGAAGGCAGATCAATGCAGGCGGGTGCTGCAATGGCAGTAGTCGGTTGGTGGACTGGATATAAATTAGGTGGAGTTGTAGCTCTTAATGCTGCTGAGCTATTTCAGCAATTGGGTTACGAAAACTACTGGCAAATAACTTTTTTAGTTTTAGGAATACTGGTAATTGGTTGCAATATTGGTCTTATGTTTGTGAATGAGCCTCAACCCATTGATAGAGCTGAAAGTCAAAGACAAACCGATAAATTTATTGAAGACAAATTAGGTTCTCCAAGTTTCTTAAAAAAAGTAATTGCTTGGTTAACTGGGACAGTAATTGGACCTGTAATAAGTTTCTTCAAAAAAAATGGCTTTAACATTGCAATTGCAATTTTAGGATTTGTTTTTTTGTTTAAAATTGGTGAAGCTTTCTTAGGAAGAATGTCTGTTATCTTCTATAAAGAAATAGGGTTCACTAAATCAGATATCGCTTTATATTCTAAAGGACTTGGATGGATTACAACTGTTATATTTACTTTGCTAGGTGGAATATTTGCAATCCGATCTGGGGTTATTAAGGCGATGTTTGTCTCTGGAATATTGATGGCTTCTACAAATCTTTTATTTTCTTTTCTAGCCTGGTCAGGTAAGTCTGAATTTTTGTTTGCAATAGCTGTTATATTCGATGATATGGCTGCAGCATTTGCAACGGTTGCTTTTGTTGCTTTTATATCGATGCTAGTAGATAGAACTTATACTGCAACACAATATGCTCTTCTAGCTTCTATTGGAACAGCTGGAAGAACTACTCTTGCAGCGTCGTCAGGTGCTTTGGTTGATTGGTTAAATGGAGATTGGGGAATTTTCTTTATAATCACTGCGTTAATGGTAATACCCTCTCTTATATTTCTTTACATGATTAAAGATAAACTTAAATTAAATGACTAAATACTTAACAAATAACTTTTCAATAATTAATTTACATAAAAAACCCTCTACTAAGTCTGAAATAGTTACACAAATGATTTATGGAGATAGTTTCTCGCTTACAAAAAAAACAAAAAAATGGCTTAAGGTAAAAATTAAAGAAGACAATTATACAGGCTATGTGATTAACAAAAATTTTTCCCAGTACATTAAATCATCTCATAAAGTGGCGGTTTTAAAAGCAAAAGTTTATAAATTTCCTAATAAACGAAATGAGATAAGCAAATTAACTTTTGGTTCAAAAATAAAAGTTTTAGAAAAAAAAACAAATTTTCTTAAATTTGAAAAAGGTTGGATAAGTTTAAAAGATATTAAACCAATTTCTTATAAAGAAAAAAATTTTTTTAATAAAATTAATATTTTTAAAAATATTAGATATAAATGGGGAGGTAAATCTTTTAAAGGAATCGATTGTTCTGCCTTAGTGCAAATTTTTTTTAATTTTCACAACAAATATTGCCCAAGAGATGCAAAAGATCAGGTCAAATATTTTAGAAAAAATATAAAACTAAAAAAAATAAAAAAAAATGATCTAATTTATTGGAAAGGTCACGTTGCAGTTGCCTTATCAAATAAAAAACTTATTCATGCTTACGGGCCCATGAAAAAAACAGTTATTATGGGAATTGATCAGACAATTGAAAGAATAAAACGAACAGCAAATTTAAAAGTAATTGGAATAAAAAGACCCTAAAAAGCAAAGGCAGCCTCAGTCTCCCTTAGCTGCCCTTAATAATAATTTAAATGATTCATGATTTTATCGTTAGACTCTTTTTAGTTGTATGTGGATAATAAATGGCGGAGAGAGAGGGATTCGAACCCTCGAAACGGTTTCCCGTTTACACGCTTTCCAAGCGTGCGCCTTCAACCACTCGGCCACCTCTCCTAAAAAATCTCTCCAGAAACAATTTTTGATAAATTATTTATGAAATCTTTTTTATTAGGTAAGATATTTTTTTTCATTTCTTGCTGAATAGAATTGTAATTTTCTTTTATAAAATAAAGAATTTTTAAAAGACTTTTTTCGTTTCTTTCAACTGCAAATATCCCTTTTTTTTCTCCAATAATATGCTCAATGTCCTTGAAGATTATAACTGGTCTCAACCTTGATAATGCTTCCAGTAAAGCCATAGGATGCCCCTCTGTAAAAGATGGAAGAATGAAAATATTGCACTCGTCATAAAAATTTATTAATTTTTTTTGATCTTTTTCAATAGGATAAATTTTTGTATTTTTATATTTCAATTCTTTATGATTTTTATCGGATCCAACTATGGTTAGAGATAAATTTTTATTCAAGGACTGTAACAAGTTATCAAGCGAAAATACCCCTTTTTCAACTTTAACTCTTCCAACATATAATAATTTAAAATCTTTAATGTTTTTTTCAGATATATTTCTTGACCAATTATCGTCTAATTCTGAAGGCTCTACAACAAATCCCTTTTTTTTCATTAATATATGTTTTCTACAACTAATAAGAATACTTTTTTTTGCGGTATAATTAAACATGAGATTATAAATTTTGGGTCCTATAGAACCAATTATTTTTTTGTATTCCTCATAACCGTTGCTTCTTAAATATGTAAAAATTTTTTTTTTAAATAAACTTAATATAAAAACTGATAAAAATGTAAAGGGAGATATAGATAAAACTAAATAGATAGAATTATTATCTTTTCTCTCGTCAAAAATTTTTTGAATAAAGGAAAAAATGTTTGAACAAGTCTCTATTTTTTTTGTTTCTAGATTGTGAGCCCGCTTAAATTTACTCTTTCTACCTATAATCTTAATTTGAAATTTTTTTTTTAATTCATCTGGTAAAGATTTTTCGGCAATATTATCACAGCTAAAATTACCATCTGAGTCGTAAAATTTCTCATTAGAAACAATTACTATTTTTTTGATCATTAAAAGTTTATTATTCCACACTTTGTGCTAATAATTCTGTAATTATAAGAGTTAGAATTTACAAATTCATTGAAAGCTTGGTAGGCGCCATCCCATGCATGATTATTTTTAATATCGTCAACTATTACAATTCCTCCTGAAACCATATTTTTTTTTAAATTATTTAATGCAATTATTGTTGGCTTATAAAGGTCAACGTCCAAAATAACCAGTTTTAATGGAGAAATTAATTTAAAATCAAATTTTTTGATGTCTGCTTTTATAGGTTTGACAAAATTAAAGTTTTCAAAATTTTTTTTCCATCTTTCGAAATTATTATAACTAAAACCTCTTAATTCTTCCATGCTTTTTTGTCTGTTCTGAATTTCAAAATCAATATCTTCTTTTTCAAAAGACGAAAAAGTATCTATACAAAAAAACTTTTCTTTATAATTTAGCAATTTTAAATGTTCACATATAAATCTCGTTGTCATACCACGCGCTACACCAATTTCACAAATAGAGCCACTTAATTCTTTCGTTTTTTCTATTGAGAGAATAATTTCAGAAAGTTGAATTGGTTCTAAATTATAAGAATAGCTTGGCGCTCCAAAACGAGTGTAATTAAAGATAAATTTCTTAATATTTTCAAGTATTATTTTTTTCATCTAGAAGACTAATTCTCTTTATTTATTTTTAAAACTCCAATAAAAGCCTCTTGCGGAATTTCTACTTTTCCAAACTGTTTAGCTCTAGCTTTACCTTTTTTTTGTTTCTCTAAAAGTTTTCTTTTTCTATCCATAGCGCCGCCACCATGAATTTTTGTTAGTACGTCTTTTTTGAAACCTTTGATCGACTCTCTAGCTATAATTTTTGAACCGATTGCTGCTTGAATTGGTATCATAAAGTTATGGCGCGGAATTAGATCTTTTAGTTTTTCGCAAACTTGCCTACCTGTTTTTTGGGCAAACTCTTTATGAATTATCATAGCAAGAGCATCAACGGTTTCACCATTAACTAATATTGCTAATTTTACTAATTCTCCTTCTCTGTGCCCAATAATTTCGTAATCAAAACTAGCATAACCACTGGAAACTGATTTAAGTCTATCATAAAAATCAAACACCACCTCATTTAATGGCATTTCATATGTCAAAACTGCTCTTTTTCCTGAGTAGTTTAAATTTGTTTGAACACCTCTTTTATCCTGACAAATTTTTATAATTGATCCTAAATATTCATCAGGAGTTATGATGGTTGCTTTTATCCATGGCTCCTCGATTTTTTCAATCTGACTTGGATCGGGCATGTTAGTAGGATTTTGTAAATTTAAGGTTTCACCATTATTTTTTTTAATCTTATAGATTACACCGGGAGTGGTAGTTATAAGGTTAACATCAAATTCTCTCTCAAGTCTTTGTGTTATTATTTCAAGATGCAGTAAACCTAAGAAACCACATCTAAAACCTAATCCTAAAGCGCTTGATGATTCTGCCTCAAAAGAAAAACTTGCGTCGTTTAATTGAAGTTTTGCCAGGCCGTCTTTTAGTTTTTGATATTCTGAACTATCCACGGGAAATAGACCGCAGAAAACGACTGGCTTACTTGGCTTAAATCCTGGCAAGGGAGTATCTATTGGATTAACGGCTTCGCAAATTGTGTCTCCAACTTTTGTTTCTTGTAAAGTTTTAATTCCAGTGATTATGAAACCAATTTCTCCTGCACTTAGCTCTTTTACATCAATTGGTTTAGGAGTAAATATCCCAACTCTTTCTATTACATAAGTTTTATTGCTCGACATAAATTTTATTTTCATATTTTTTTTTATTGATCCGTCTATTATTCTTACCAAAATTACAACTCCCAAATAACTATCATACCAGCTATCAACTAAAAGAGATTTTAATTTATTTGGTTTATCTCCCTTAGGAGGTGGAAGTTTGTTTACAATTGTCTCTAGTATTTCATCAATGCCTTCGCCTGTTTTGCCTGAACAACTTATAGCATTCGAAGTGTCAATGCCAATTACATCCTCAATCTCTTTTTTTGTTTTTTCAATATCTGAAGCAGGTAAATCAATTTTGTTTAATATTGGAATTATTTCTTGATCAATGTCTAATGCTTGATAAACATTGGCTAATGTTTGGGCCTCAACACCTTGAGAGCTGTCAACAATTAAAAGAGACCCTTCACATGCCGATAAAGATCTGCTTACCTCATAACTAAAATCAACGTGTCCAGGTGTATCAATTATGTTGAAGGTATAATCATTTCCATTTTTAGATTTATAATTTAATCTCACAGTTTGTGCTTTGATAGTAATTCCTCGCTCCCTTTCAATATCCATTGAGTCTAGAACTTGTTCTTTCATCTCTCTATCGGTCAAGCCACCACATCTATGTATAATTCGATCGGCAATTGTAGATTTTCCATGGTCAATATGAGCAATGATTGAAAAATTTCTTATTTTATTTATTTCAGTCATTTAGGATCTTATACTTCCACCAGTTTTTTGCTGAACAATCTTAATAATACTTTCACAGATTTGATTGAGGTCATTATCAGAAAGAGTTTTCTTATCAGATTGAATAGTAACATTAATTGCCACTGATTTTTTCCCATCTGGTAAATTTTCGCCTTCAAATACATCGAAAATATTCACAAATTTGATAACTGAGGGATTTACTTCTCTTATAAGATTTTTTAGATTTCCTACTTTATAATCCTTGTTTAATATAAAAGCAAAATCTCTCTCAGATTTTTGAAAATCTGATACTTTAAAATTACCCTTTAATAATCTTAATTTTTTCTCTTGAAGCGGAATGTTATTTAAAAATATTTCAAAACCATAAATATTTTTTTCTTTTAAGTCCATTTTAGAAATAATGGTTGGATGTATTTCCCCAAAAAATGCTAATGTTTTATCTTCTTTGACTACTGAACCTGATCTTCCTGGGTGGTAGTAATTTTTTGAGTCAGCATTAACATCGAACTGCTTCTCATTTAATCCAAGCTCCTTTAAACATTGCAGTACATCTGCTTTGACATCAAATACATCTACACCTCTAGTTTTTTCAGACCAGCTTTTTTTATTAAACTTGCCTGACCTCAACCCCCCAATGACTATTTCTTGTTCTCCAGGATTTTTTCCATAGAAAGTTGGGCCAATTTCAAATATTGATATATCCTGATATCCTCTATCTTGATTTTTTTTTAAGTAATAAATTAAATTTGAAAATATTGACCTTCTTAGTACATCGAGATCCGTCGATATTGGATTTAAAATAGTTAATGGTTTTTCTCCTGGATTAAAAAGCGTATCTATTTTTTTATCTGTAAATGACCATGTTATGGCTTCAAGGTAACCTTGATTAGATATAGCTCGTTGTGATAAGTGGAAAAGTCTTTGTGGAAATGTTAATGTTTCTCTTTCTCTAATTTTATTTGGTGCTATTGTTTCAATTTTATCGAAACCTTTAATTCTTATTAATTCCTCGATTATATCTATTTCTTGGTTAATATCAGGTCTCCAGCTTGGAATTTCTAATGTAAGACTACTTTTTTTTGTTTTAATTTTAAATCCTAATGCTAAGAGAATTTTTTTTGTTTCATTTGCAGTTATAGAGAAGCCTATAGTTTTTTTAAATTTATTTAAACTTAATTCTATTTTTTTTTTATTAAAATTCTTTTTTCCCGTGATTTGAAATTTGCTTGCTTCTCCACCGCAAATATTTAAAATTAAATCAGTTGCAACTTTTAATCCCTCTTCAATAGAATTTGGATCAATTCCTCTTTCAAACCTAAATTTAGCATCGGTATCAATATTTAAAGCTTTTGATGTTTTTCTAACTGATGAGGGAAGAAAGTATGCTGACTCCAAAAAAATATTCTTTGTCTCTAGCTCTGTGCCTGATCTTTTACCTCCGATTACCCCTCCTAAACCAAGCACCCCACTTCTGTCAGTTATCACACACATCCCACCTTCTAAATTATATTTTTTTTCATCAAGAGCGTCGAAAGTCTCATTTTTCCTCGAGTTTCTCACAATAATTTCCTTATCTATTTTATCGGCATCATAAGCGTGTAAGGGTCTATTTAGATCGAACATCACATAATTAGTTATATCTACAATTGCTGAAATTGGTTTAAGACCTAAGGATATTATTTTATCCTTTAGCCATTTAGGACTTTCGGTATTTTTTATATTCTTTATTAAGCAACTTCCAAAAGAAAGACACCCTTGACCTCTCTCTTTCGAGATAGAAACTTTTATATTCTGTGGTTTTTTTTGTTTAAAAGATATTTTTTTGATATCAATTAAACTTCCTAGTCCAGCTGCTGACAAATCTCTTGCAATTCCTCTAATTCCTAAACAGTCAGGTCTATTTGGTGTTACTGAAATTTCAACGATTTTTTCATCTTTGTCCCTAAAAAAACTTTTGCCAACATCGTTGGAATTTTTTTTTAAATCGATTATTCCAGCGCTCTCATTTGATATGTTTAACTCGCTTTCAGAACACAACATTCCAAAAGACTCAACGCCTCTAATTTTTGCAATTTTAAGTTTTAATTTTGATTTTGGAATTACCGCACCAGGTGAAGCATGTACAGTATATAAATCTGGCCTCACATTATCAGCACCACAAACAACTTTTTTAATTTCATCTTTTGAGACGAGAACATCGCAAATTTTTAATTTATCTGCGTTTGGATGTTTTTCAACTTTTACAACTTTTGCAATTTTAAATAATTCTGAAGCTTTATTTGCGTTTTTTATGTTTTCAACTTCAAGACCTATATTAGTTAATTTATCAATAATTTTATTTAAATTTGCCGGGGTCTTTAAATGTTTTTTTAACCAAGATAGGGTTAATATCATCTGCTAAGTCCCCTGTAATTGGTTGGTAGATCAAGAGGATCGAAGCCAAAGTGATTTAACCATCTGAAATCAGTTTCAAAAAAAGATCTCAAATCATTTATTCCATATTTAAGCATTGCTAATCTGTCAATACCCATGCCAAATGCAAAACCTTGATATTTATTAGCATCAATATTTGAGTTTTTAAGAACGTTAGGGTGAACCATTCCACATCCAAGAATTTCTAACCACTTATCACCATCTCCAATGAAAATTTTGTCATTTTCTATCCTATAACCAATATCTACTTCTGCCGACGGTTCAGTAAATGGGAAATGGCTCGGTCTAAATCTCATTTTTATATTTTTTATTTCAAAAAATTCTTGGATAAAATAATTCAAACATCCTTTTAAGTGGGACATTGTTATTTCTTTATCAATATGTAATCCCTCTAGTTGATGAAACATAGGAGCATGTGTTTGGTCACTATCACATCTATAAGTCCTACCTGGTGCTATTATTTTAAAAGGAGGTTTGCCTTTTTGCATCGTTCTTATTTGAACTGGAGAAGTGTGAGTTCTTAACAAAATTCTTTTATTTTTTTCTAGGTAGAAAGTGTCATGCATATCTCTAGCTGGATGGTCTTCGGGCGTGTTAAGTGCTGTAAAATTATTGTGCTCTGTTTCCACATCTGGACCCTCAGCGACTGAATAACCAATTTCAGAAAAGATTGAGCTTATTTCATCTATCACTTGAGACACAGGATGAATTTTTCCTTCTTGTTGCGAGCGTACTGGCAAAGTAATATCTATTTTCTCATCAGAAAGTTTTTTATTTATTTCATCCTTCTCTATTTCTTTTAACTTATTTAATAAATTGTCATTTATACTATTTTTTATCTCATTTAACTGAATTGAAAATTCCTTTTTTTGATCCAAGTTGAGTTGGCTCATTTTTTTAAACTCATTAGTAACAAAACCATTTTTTCCTAGAAATTCAGATTTTAAATTCTGAAGATCTTCCTTGGTTTTAATTTTATTCAATTTATCAACAAAATTTTTTTTTATTTTATCTAGTTCACTCATTGAAAATTATGATTCCTTTAACTTTATAAGATAAATCAAAGAAGTTGATTAGTTAAGGGAGGATTGTACTTTTTTTACTATTGATTTGAAGACTTCTGGATTATTATAAGCTAATTCAGCAAGTACTTTCCTATCTAACTTGATTTTTGACTTAGCCAACCCGTTGATAAAACGTGAATAAGTCATTCCTTCATTTCTCACACCTGCATTAATTCTTTGAATCCACAGAGATCTAAATTCTCTTTTTTTTGCCTTTCTATCTCTGTAAGCATACTGCATGGCCTTTTCCATCGCCTGACGTGCAACTCGAATGGTATTCTTTCTTCTACCATATTGACCTTTTACGAGCTTCAAAACCTTTTTATGTTTTGCTTTACTTACTACTCCTCTTTTTGTCCTAGCCATTTGTTTCCTCTTTTTTTACAAATTATAGGGCATATACGATTTTACAATTTTTGAATCTTGCTTAGACATAATCGTTGTTCCCCTTTGTTTTCTAATTTGTGAATTTGTCCTTTTAATCATTCCATGCCTTTTTCCTGATTGAGGCATTTTCACTTTACCTTTTGCGGTAAATCTAAATCTTTTTTTTGCTGAACTTTTTGTTTTCAGTTTTGGCATAATTGGAATTTTATATAGACTTTAACCCTCGTTTACAAGTAGTTATTCAGTATTAATTTGGCTGAATTATCATTGTCATTTGCTTACCTTCAAACTTTGGTTGGTTTTCGACTTTAGCAATATCTTTTGTGTCATCAATAATTCTATTCATTAAATTTTTACCAATATCTAAATGTTGCATTTCTCTACCTTTAAATTTAATTGTGAATTTTACTTTATCTCCCTTTGAAATAAATTTTTTTGCATTTTTAATTTTAAAATTATAGTCATGGATCTCAGTGACTGGTCTTAATTTTATTTCTTTTAGTAAAATAACTTTTTGATTTTTTTTTGCCAAATTTGCTTTCTTCTGTAAGTCATACTTGTATTTACCCATGTCCATAATCTTGCATACCGGAGGGTTTGCGTTTGGAGAAATCTCGATCAGGTCTAATCCCTCCTCTTTTGCGATAGATACAGCTTTGTTAAGAGGTAGCACACCCAAATTTTTTCCCTCACTATTAATTACTTGAACATCAAGAGCACGTATTTTTTCATTTGCTCTTGGACCTTGCGGTTTGCTTCTCCTATGAAAAAAATTAGTTTTAGGGTAAGGCACTTTTTAATTTAATGGAAGCTTGTTAAGTGAAGTCATATTTTTTATTAATTGATTGATTTTAATAGTTTCTTGTGTTTCAGATCCTAATTTTCTTATTGTGATAGTATTGTCTTGTTCCTCTTTTTTACCACATATTAATAAATATGGAACTTTTGCTAAAGAATATTCTCTAATTTTATAATTTATTTTTTGGTTTTTTAAATCCACTTCACATTTTATACCTTCTTTAAAAAGATCTTCAAATACCTTTTTCGCATATTTATTGTTCTCATCTGAGATTGGCAACACAATGGCTTGTGTTGGAGACATCCAAAATGGTAGCTTTCCAGCGTAATGTTCTATTAAAATGCCAATAAATCTCTCTAAAGATCCAAACAAGGCCCTGTGTAACATCACCGGGACTTTTTTAGTTCCATCTTTGTCAACAAAAGACGCTCCTAGTCTTCCTGGCAAATTTAAATCTACTTGCAAAGTTCCACATTGCCAATCTCTTCCGATTGCATCACGCAGTACAAATTCTATTTTTGGTCCATAGAAAGCTCCTTCGCCTTTATTAATAGTGTATTTAAGTTTTGATTTTTTTATCGCTGAAAGCAAAGCAGCCTCTGATTTATCCCAAACATTATCATCGCCAACTCTTTTTTCCGGTCTGTCTGAATACTTTAAGATTATATTGTTAAATCCTAAACTTTTGTATATTTCAATTATTAAATTTGTTACTGTTAGACACTCTTCAGTTATTTGTTCTTCTGAACAAAAAATGTGAGCATCATCTTGAGTAAAAGCTCTTACTCTTAATAAACCGTGCAAAGCACCAGAGGGTTCATATCTATGGACTTTTCCAAACTCTGATAATTTTAGAGGTAAGTCTCTATAGCTTTTTAAGCCCTGATTAAATATTTGAACACAGCCTGGGCAATTCATAGGTTTTACTGCAAATATTTTTTCATCAGGTGTTTCAGATGTAAACATATGCTCACCAAATTTTTCCCAGTGACCAGATTTTTCCCATAAAGATTTATCTAACAGCTCTGGTGTATTTATTTCTTTATACCCCGCTAAACGTTGTTTAGTCCTCATGAAATCAATTAATCTTTGGAACAAATTCCAACCTTTCTCATGCCAAAAAACTGAGC
This sequence comes from uncultured Pelagibacteraceae bacterium, assembly GCA_902572695.1. Taxonomy (GTDB): domain Bacteria; phylum Pseudomonadota; class Alphaproteobacteria; order Pelagibacterales; family Pelagibacteraceae; genus Pelagilacustribacter. The sequence goes on from CACGGZ010000009.1 coordinate 17,778, forward strand.
CTGGGCTTTCCTCTCTAAAATGAAATAAATCCATTTCTTTGCCTAATTTTCTATGGTCACGTTTTTCAGCCTCCTCTAATCTGTTTAAATAATCCTCAAGTTCTTTTTTGGTATTCCAACAAGTTCCATAAATTCTTTGAAGCATTTCATTGTTTGAGTCTCCTCTCCAGTATGCTCCTGAGACTTTTGTTAATTTAAATGCTTTACCTATTTTTCCAGAGGAAGCTAGATGAGGACCTCTACAAAGATCATGCCAAGTTTCTCCATGGTGGTATATGGATAACTCCTCATTTTCTGGAATACTCTCAATTATTTCAGCTTTATATTTTTCACCTAATTTTTTAAAATGAGTTATAGCCTTCTTTCTTTCCCAAACCTCACGTTTAGTTTTGACATCTCTGTCTATTATTTCCCCCATTTTATTCTCAATTTTTTTTAAGTCTTCGCTTGTAAAAGGCTCTTTACGAGCAAAATCATAATAAAAACCATTTTCAATAACAGGACCTATTGTAACTTGAGTCCCTGGAAATAATTCTTGTACTGCCATTGCCATAATGTGAGCAGCATCATGTCTCAAAACTTCAAGACCTTCTTTGTCTTTAGAAGTAATAATTTTTACTTTTGAATTGTTTTTAATTTCATAACTTAAATCTTTCAAAGAACCATTTACCTCCATTATCAATGCTGATTTCTCGAGAGACTTACTTATTTTCTTAATTAAATCGAAACCACTTATCGATTTTGTGAAAGGAATTTTTTTACCATCTAATAATTGTATATCTGGCATTTAAATATTAATTAATTTTTTATATTCAGCGAACGTTCTTTGACACATTTTGTCTACATCAAATTTTTTAGATACATTTCTTCTACCCTCGTTTGCCATGGAATTCAATGCATCATTATCCATTTGCATTACTCGATTTATTGCCTCAGCCAACTCTCTTGGATCCTCATGATTGTATAAAAAGCCCGATTTTTTATTTAATATAGTTTCTTTTGAGCCACCAATGTTACTAGCTACAATTGGTTTTTTCATAGCCTGAGCCTCTACAGCAACCCTACCAAATGCTTCGGGTCTGATTGAGGATGATACTATCACATCAGCTAAAGAATAAGCTGCGGGCATATTTCTGCATTTTTCAATAAATATAATTTTTTGATTTAAATTATATCTTTCAACTAGATTAATAAGTTTTTTTGAATAGACATTTCTACCTTGGTCTGAACCTAGCACCACCGCTTGAAAGTTAGAAATATTGTAATCTTCATTTAAAATATTTAAAGCTTCGATAAATTTTTCTTGTCCTTTCCAACTACTTAATCTTCCTGGGAGTAAAATCGTAAACTTATTATCTTCTAAACCCCAATTATTTTTAAGCTCGTTTTTTTTAAATTCTGATATATTTTTATAATGAAAATAATCTAGATTTATTCCTCTAAAAATAACCAAAAGTTTTTTTTTGGGATTGAGGTAATTTTGATAATTTTCGTTTATGTGATCAAAAATAAAATTTGAGCCAGCTATAATCAAACGGGATCTTAACATAACGCTATTATAAAACTTTTTTATTCCACTTTTAAAATTATAAGTCCCATGAAAAGTCGTTACAAATTTTCTTCTAGTAAAAATACACGATAAATAGCAACTCCACGCAGGGGCCCTGCTTCTTGCATGAACGATATCGATTTTAAAAATAAATTGTATAAAAACTAATAAAATAGTATTAAAAAAAATTAATAAAGGATTTTTGGAGTGAACTGGTAATTTAAAAACTCTTACTTTATCTTTTTTAACATATTTTAATAATTCACCACCACTAGTCACAATGTATGACTTACAATCTTGTTCTGCGAGA
>CACGGZ010000010.1 GCA_902572695.1 uncultured Pelagibacteraceae bacterium
TCAGTCTCAGATAAATTTGATAAAAACGTTATTTCAAAGTTATCAGATAAAATTAAAATTATTGCAAATGGTGCAGTAGGATTTGGAAATATAGATATAGCCGCTGCTAAGGAGAGACAAATTTTAGTTACTAATACTCCAGATGTTTTGACAGATGCAACAGCTGATATTGCAATACTTTTGCTCTTAGGCGCATCAAGAAGAGCTTTTGAAGGCAGGCTTGCAGCAGAAAAACAAGATTGGAAATGGTCATTTGATTTTTTATTAGGAAAACAAATGTCCAATAAAAAACTTGGAATATTAGGTATGGGAAGAATCGGGAGAGCAGTAGCAAAAAGAGCAAAGGGTTTTAATATGGAAATTCATTATCATAATAGAAAACAATTACCAAAAGAATTAGAAGATGGAGCTATTTATCACAAAGATATAAATTCACTTTTTTCTCAAAGTGAATTTTTGTCAATTAATTGTCCAGCAACTCCAGATACAACTAATATTGTTAATGCTGATACCATAGCTCATCTTAAAGATAATTGTGTCGTTGGAAACTCTGCAAGGGGAGATGTTGTAAATGACGAAGCTATGATTAAGGCTCTTAAATCTGAAAAAGTATTTGCTTATGGTTTAGACGTGTACAATGGTGAGCCAAAAATTCATCCTGAATATTTAAAATTAAAAAATATTTTTCTTCTTCCCCATTTAGGTAGTGCAACAAAAAGAACTAGGTGGGATATGTTATATAGAGCCACAAAAAATCTTGAAATGTTTTTTAATGGTGAAAAACCACAAGATTTAGTAAATTAATACAATTTCTGATTGTAATAAAAATTCAATTACTTGCAGACTCTGAATTCAGTTTATGCTTAAATAATTATTATTAATTAATAATTAAGGAGCACATATGTCAAAAAAAAGAAAAGGAGTAAGAACTCCATCAAGACGTAAGTTCTTTAAAGTAGCTGCAGCAACAGGTGCAGCAGCGGCAGCAACAGTTGCAATGCCTAATATTGCACTTGGAGCTCCAAAAACTTTAAAGATGCAAGCGGCTTGGCCTTCTGGTGCTAACATATTCTTTGAAATGGCAGGAGACTATGCCAAAATGGTTCAAGATATGTCAGGCGGTGAACTTAAAGTTGACCTTCAGCCAGTAGGTGCAGTAGTAAAAACTTCAGAGATCGGACAAGCGGTAAGTTCTGGGGTTTTAGATATGGGACACTGGGTAACTGCATACTGGTATGGTAAAAATCCAGCTGCATCATTATTCGGAACAGGTCCATCATACGGTCTATCATCACAAGAAGTGATGGGTTGGATTGAGTATGGCGGTGGTAGAAAGTTATATGAAGAAACTCTATCAAAAGTAGGTTTTGATTACATCGGTTTCTTCCATATGCCAATGCCAGCACAGCCTTTTGGTTGGTTCAAAAAGAACGTAACAAAAGTGTCTGATGTAAAAGGTATGAAGTACAGAACTGTAGGATTAGCTACAAACGTTCTTACAGCAATGGGAATGGTAGTCAGACAATTACCAGGTGGTGAAATTCAACCTGCTATGAAAACAGGTTTGATCGAAGCTGCTGAGTTTAATAACCCTACTTCAGACTCTCAATTTGGTATGCAGGACGTATCTAAACATTATCACTTGGGAAGTTTCCATCAATCTCAAGAGATGTTTGAGATACCGATAAATAAGAAGACATTTAATAGTTTAGAGCCAAAACATCAGGCAATTCTAAAAAATGCTGCTTATGCTGCAAACTCAGACAATTACTTCAAAGCTCTAGTGAGATACTCAGCCGATCTATCTAAATTGATGAACCAACACAAAGTTAATGTTTATCAAACTTCAGATGCGATTTTGGGTGAGCAATTAAAGGGTTGGGATAAAGTTATTGGTGATTTCAATAAAAAAGATCCTTTCTTTAAGAAAATTGTAGATTCTCAAAAAGCTTATGCTAAGAGAGTAATGAAATACTTGTTGATGAACCAGCCTAATTATAGACTGGCTTACGAAAATGAGTTCGGAAGCTTAGGAAAAGTAAAAATTTAATATTATTTATAAATAAAAATAAAAGGGGGCTTTATGCCCCCTTTTTTTATAGCATTTAATCTATAATTATATTAGTTTTAAGTTATGAGGGGATTTATCTATTTTGCTGATCATCTAAGTACTTCTGCTGGAAAAGCTTTTTCCTGGCTTATAGTAATTTTGATGGGAGGAACTTGCTACGAAGTTTTTATGGCAAAAGTTTTTAATGCCCCAACACTTTGGAACTTTGATTTTAGCTTACAAATGTATGGAGCTATATTCATGATGGCAGGAGCTTACACATTATCTACCGAAGCCCATGTGAGAGGTGATGTTATTTACCGATTATTTAAACCAAAGACACAAGGTTATATAGATTTAGTTCTTTATTTCCTTTTCTTTTTTCCTGGTGTACTTGCTTTAGCTTTTTATGGATATGAATATGCTTCTCTAGCTTGGAAAATAAAAGAAACAAGTTGGAACAGTCCTGCTCAAATTCAAATTTACATGGCAAAAGCATTAATACCTGCTGCCGGTGTTCTACTTATAATTCAGGGTATAAGCGAAGTATTTAGATCTATAATTTGCATTCAAACAGGACATTGGCCTGCACGTATGGTAGTTGCTGAGGAAACTGAAAAAATATTAATGAGAACTTCTCAAGAAGAGGATCAAAAAGATGTTATTTAGTTTAACAAATCCAGAGATTGCAATTTTTATGATGGCAATATTTTTATTTGCTGTTCTTTTAGGTTTTCCAATTGCTTTTACACTAATGGCGATGGGAGTAGGATTTGGTTATTACGCTTATTATGATCCAACTAGGATGGAGCATCTATTAGATAATAGAATATTTCAATTATTTGTCCAAAACACGTACACTGTTATGGACAACACTGTTTTAACAGCAGTTCCATTATTTTTATTTATGGGGTATTTAGTCGAGAGAGCTGGAATAGTTTCTAGGCTATTTTTTGCGATTAGATTAGCATCACATAGGCTTCCAGCGTCAATGGCTGTGGCTGCCCTTATTACTTGTGCGTTATTTTCAACGGCAACAGGTATAATTGGAGCAGTGGTAACATTGATGGGTCTATTAGCTTGGCCAGCAATGGTTAAAGCTGGCTATGATAAAAAATTTGCATCTGGCGTAATTTGCTCAGGAGGTTGTCTAGGAATTCTAATTCCTCCAAGTATTATGTTAATAGTTTATTCTGTAATTGCCCAGTTATCACCTTTAAGATTGTTTGCAGCCGCTATATTCCCAGGGTTGCTTTTAGCAGGCTTATATATTGGCTACGCTATTACTCGAGCTTATTTTAATCCTTCTATTGCACCAAAACCACCAAAAGAAGAAATTCCACCAACTGCAGTAATAATGAAAGAAGTATTAATTTCTTTTCTACCATTGTTTTCTTTAATAATTCTTGTTCTAGGCACCATTCTTGGAGGACTTGCTACTCCCGCAGAAGCAGCAGCTGTTGGTGCATTTGGATCATTGGTTCTCTCTTATTTTTACAAAACTTTAAAATGGAAAAATTTTAAGGAGTCTGTATTTTTAACAGCTAAAACTACAGCAATGATCATGTGGTTGTTTATTGGATCGTGGACATTCGCGTCCGTGTTTTCATATTTAGGTGGTCATGAAGTTTTTGAACATTTTTTTAAGTCTATGAATTTGGCCCCATGGCAGTTTTTAATAATAACACAGTTAATTATATTCCTTTTAGGATGGCCTCTAGAATGGACTGAAATATTAATAATTTTTGTACCTATTTTCTTGCCACTAGTAGAATTTTTTGGTGTTAATCCATATTTTTTTGCAATGTTAATAGCTTTAAATTTGCAAACATCCTTTTTGACACCTCCAATGGCCATGTCTGCATATTATTTAAAAGGAGTACAGACCAAAAATGTTGAGTTGCTTGAGATATTCAGTGGGATAATGCCTTTTTTACTTATTGTAATTTTGGCAATGGTTTTAATGTATTTATTTCCTGGCATAGCTCTTTGGCTTCCTGATACTCTGTTTGCTAATTAGTAGGATATATGGACAACATAATCTCTCTTTCAGCCAACGCGCTTGTTGAAAAATTAAGATCAGGCGAAGTTTCTTGCGTAGAGGTATGTAAAGCTTACATTAATAGAGTAAACAAATTTGAAAAAGAAGTAAAAGCTTGGGCTTACATAGACAAAAAAACTATTATCGAAAAAGCGGAAGAAAAAGATGAATATAGAAAATCAGGCAAACCACTAGGTCCTTTACATGGTTTACCTATTGGGGTGAAAGATATCATTGGAACTGAAGACATGCCAACCGAGTGTGGTACAGAATTGAGAAAAGGTGTTCCAGAGAGCTCTGACGCCGAGGTAGTAAATTTGTTAAAAATCTCAGGAGCGATAATAATGGGTAAAACAGTAACTACTGAACTAGCTTATTTTGATCCAGGTAAAACAACAAATCCTCATGATAAAACACGAACACCAGGAGGTTCTTCAAGTGGATCTGCTGCAGCTGTTGCCGCTTACATGGCTCCGCTTGCCATTGGATCACAAACTAAAGGATCTATTATTAGACCAGCATCGTATTGTGGAGTTGTGGGTTATAAACCATCTTTTGGTTTAATTTCAAGAAATGGCGTTTTAAAACAATCCTCGAAGTTAGATCACATAGGAGTTTTTGGTAAGAACGTTCTAGATGTTGCGCTTCTATCTAAATCTCTCATTAAAAAAGATCTTTATGACAAGGATACAATTCATTATTCAGCTGAACATATGTTAGAGGAGTGTAAAAAAGGTCCTCATTTTGAGCCAAAATTTATTTTTTATAAAACAAAGAATTGGAAAAATATAGATACAGTTTCTCAGAAAGCATTTGAATTTTTAATTAAAAAATTTAAAAAAAATATAGAAATATTTGACGAACCATCTTATTTTAAAGATATCCATCTTCATCATCAAGTAATACATGAAACTGATATGGCAAATAGTTTTCAAAAATTTTATAAAAATTCGAAAAAAAAATTAGGAAAAAAATTAGTAGAGGCCATTGAAAGGGGTATGAAATATTCTGCAAATCAATACACCGAGTCAGTAGATTTCATGGAGCAAAGTTATAGGTCATACAGCGAGGTGTTCGAGGACTATCATGGAGTACTTACTCCTTGCTCAACAGGTGTGGCAGACAAAGGTTTAAAATCAACTGGAAGTCCCGAGTTTTGTACAATCTGGACTTACATGGGGCTTCCTGCAATTTCACTACCTTTACTAACAGGACAAAATAATCTACCATTGGGAGTTCAATTAGTTGGTGATAAATTGGATGATCTGAGATTTCTTGGAACAGCTAACTGGTTAGAACAAAACTGTAAAGACTAATGAGTAAATTTACGACTTTAATTGGATGTGGTGTAGCAATAGCTTTTTTATTGGGCTTAGCTACTACATTAACAAGATCTCCAATGATTGGTTTTAAAGATGTATTACCAGTTTATATTCTAATGGGTTTGGTTATTGTCATGATGCTTTATGAAGCTTTCTTTGACAAAAAAAACTGATTATTCTCCATATTTTTTGTTATTAATTCAGCCAATTTTTATGGCAACAAATACTATTGTTGCAAGGGGTGGTGTAGAGTATGTGCCTCCTATTTCACTTGCATTTTGGCGTTGGTTCACCGTTTTTTTAATTTTATTTCCTTTTTTTTATAATGAAATAATTCAAAAGAAAAAGATTTTTAAAAAGGAATTTTTAAAATTGTCATTTCTTGGTGCAATGGGTTGCGGAGTATGTGGAGCATTCCCTTTTATAGCTGGTTTAAGCACCTCAATGGCAAATATGGGAATAATATATACCTCTTCACCAGTTTTTATAATTTTATTATCAATTTTGTTTTTTAATGAAAAAATAAATTTTAATAGAATATTTGGTTTAGTACTTTGTTTAACAGGTGTATTTATAATTCTTTCTAAAGGAAACTTGCAATTTTTTTTAAACTTTAAGTTCACATCAGGCGATATTTGGATGATTGGAGCGGCTTTAGGTTGGGCCTTATACTCTATATATTTATTAAACTGGAAAAGTAAATTTAGTTTAATGACAAGATTTACTCTTATAGCATTTTTTGGATTTTTGTCCTTACTTCCTGTTTATGTTTTGGGAAGTATTTATTTTCCTGAAAGCGATTATTTTTCTAAAACATATTATAACAAAGCTTTTTTCCTTTGGGTTTTGTTTGCGGCAATATCACCAAGTATTATAGCGTTTACACTATATTCTAAATTACAAAAACATGTAGGAGCATCATTTGCTGGATTTACTTTATATTTATTTGCAATCTATGGAGCAATTTTTGGAATTATTTTCTTTGATGAAAAATTAATGCTATTTCACTATTTAGGAGCTGCTTTTGTTTTTACTGGTGTTTATATTGCAAGAAAGTTAACTAAAATGTCATGAAAATTATAACTTTAATCATTTCGATAATTTTAATTTACTTGGTGATAGTTGCTTTCATGTACTTAAATCAACGGAAACTCTTATACTTACCTAGTGAAAATAATTATTTAGACGACGAGATACAATTTGACTTTAAAGAAGTATTTATTGAAGTGGAAAGTGATTTAAAATTAAAATCTTGGATAATTGAAAAAGATTTTAAGAAATATAAAACACTAGTTTTCCTTCATGGTAACGCAGGGAACTTGTCAAATAGAACTTATAAATTGAATCAATTAAGTAAATTTCAAATTAATATATTAATTTTGGCTTATAGAGGTTTTAGTGGAAATAAAGGTGAACCAACTGAAAAAAATTTATATAATGATGCCAGCAAAACGATTGAATGGCTTAATTCAAAAGGAGTAAAAAATAAAGATATTGTACTATATGGAGAGTCATTAGGCACAGGAGTCGTTGTTGAATTAGCACAGCATGGTAATTATAATGGAATAATTCTAGAGTCCCCTTTCACGAAATTTTCCTATTTCAACTAAATCTTTTAAGTTTTTAGAAGTAGATGAGATTAATCTTATATTCACATTAATATATTTTTTTCCGTTTAATCGTTTGAATTTTTGATCAATCAAAACTCTTAATATATTAGCTTGAGTTTCCATTGGTATTTCTGAGACTTCATCTATTAACAGAGTGCCTTTATTTGCCCTTTCTAATGCACCAAAAGAAATATTACCCTCACTAAATTCTTCTCCAAATAACTCTTTTTCATATGAATTCTCTTTTAATAACGCAGCATTTAATATTACGAAAGGTTCTTTATTTCGAATTGAATTTTTATGTATCTTTCTTGCCACTAATTCTTTTCCAGATCCTGTCGGGCCAGTAATTAAAACCCTGCTCTCAGAATTAGAGAGTTTTTCAATTGTTTTTTTTATTTTAATAACTGAGGGGCTTTTTCCTATTAAATCAAAAGAATGAAATAATTTATTTTCTATAAATTCTTTTTCAGCCTTAAGATTAAAAGTTTCAATTGCTCTATTTACGTAATTAAGGATTTTATCTGTTGAAAAAGGTTTTTCTATAAACTCGTAAGCGCCTAATCTAATTGATTCTACTGCAATTTTAACAGTTGCATGTCCTGAAATCATAATAACAGGTATATTTTTATCTATCCGTATAATATGCTTTAAGAGATCTATGCCGTCTCTGTCTCCCTTGTCTAATTTAATATCAACAATTGCTAAGTCTGGTAATTTTTTATTTATTTCAAATAAAGCTTGATCATAATTTGCTGCTGACCTAACTAAAAAATTTTTTTCAGTTAGTATATTACAGATTAAAGATCTGATATCAGGATTATCATCAATGATTAAAATTTCTTTTTTCATAACTATTTATAAAAAACTACTTCTATTTTTACCCCATTTGAGTTTTTGTTATTATTAATAGTGAAGTCTCCTGAATGTTCGTTTATTATCTTATTTACAATCGGCAATCCTAGTCCAGTCCCCTCTTTTTTTGTTGTGTAATACGGGGTCATAATTTTTTGTTTATCTGATATACCGGTTCCATTATCAGTAATATAGATACTTATATAGTCATTATTAGAGATAATTTCTATGTCAATTTTACCTTTGAAATTAGGGTTTTTTAATGTTTTTTCTGCTAAAGACTCTTCAGAATTTTTTAAAAGATTCAAAAAGGCTCTGTAAATCTGGTCATCATCTCCACTCATTAGTAAATTACTATGTTTCGTTTTCAAATTAATTTGGAATTTGCTAGACATTTTAACAAAATCTACTGCTCTTTTGATAACTTCAATTATATTAATATTTTTAAATATTGGACTAGGCATTCTAGCAAAATGAGAAAATTCATTTACTAGATTTTGAATATCTTTGATTTGTCTATTAATGGTTTGTAAGTATTTTTCAAAATCTTCGCTATTAGAAGATAGTTGTTTTGAATACTTCTCACGTAATCTATCAATAGATAGTTGAATTGGTGTTAATGGGTTTTTTATTTCATGAGCTAATTTTCTTGCCACTGACTCCCAAGCCTCATATCTTTCAGCTGTAAGTAATTTATCTTGTTGTTTTTTTAACCTTTCAATCATCTGATTAAAATTTTTATTTAACGTTCTAAATTCATCGTCAGCTTCAATATTTGGTACTTTAGTATCTAAAAATCCTTTACTTATATTTTGAGAAGCATTAATTAAATTTATTATTGGTTTGGTTAATCTTGTCGCAAAAGTTATCGCAATAACAGTTGAAAGAAATAATAATAATGTAATAACTATAATATAAATTATTGCGAAGGTTATTTTTATACCTGTTTGACTATTTTCAACCGAGTAATAGAAACTCACCGCTTGTTCTGTCTCTTTTAAATATCTCAAAATGTCAGATTCTATATTTCTTGATATGTACAAATAAGTGTCAACTAAAGTATTTAGTTTAAGCATAACAGATGTTTTGTTGTTAATGCCAGTTGCAACAAATACAGGATTACCTAGCACAGCTTCATCAAATTCTTCTTCGGATGGTACATTAAATTCTACATCAACACCACTTAAGTCTGATACTAAAATGTTTCCAGCGCTATCTATTAGGTAAACATCATCTATCTTTCTCAATAATTTCTCTCCTCTTATTATATTTTTAAATCTATTATTGTTGGCATAAAATAAACTTGAGGCCCTATTTAGACCGACGCTCATCAAAATTACATCTGATTTAACGTTTTCTTTACTTTCCTCTAAATAGTTTTTAGCTACATCATAGGAATTATTAACAGCTTTTGTAATTTGATCGTCAAAATATTTTTGAATGCCAAAATTAAAAATGAATAAAGAAAAAATTGCAACTACTAAAGAAGGTATCAGCGTAAAAACTGAGAATAAAGATATGTATTTTATATTAGTTTGAGATCCAGTTTTATTTCTTTTTCCTGCAAAATAAAGTCTATATATATTTTTAAAAATAAAATAAAAAAAGGTTACTAAGAGAATAACGTCGATAATTAATAATATTTGTAAATTTTTTTCTGTTAAATTAATTGGACCTTGATCTATAAATGTATAAAAGGTCAAAATACCAAGAAAAATACTTAAAAATGAAGAACCTATAATCCAATGAAAGTTTTTAATAATTTTAAACATAAAGATAAATTTTTAAATATTTACATAAATATTATATAACTAAATGCAATGAGTTTTTGTTTTATCATTTTAGCTGGAGGTAAAAGCCATAGGTTTAAATCAATTATACATAAACCATATCAAAAAATAGCTGGTAAATCATTAGTAGAGATTAGCATTAATAAGGCTCAAAAAATAAAAGAAATTAAAAAAATTATTCTTGTTTATAATAAAATAGATATAAAGCACATAAAATCCTTAAGTCTGAAAAAAGTTAAATTAATTAAAGGGGGTAGAACTAGGCAAGAGTCAACTTTTAACGCATTAAAATATTTATATAAAAAAAAAGGTATATCTAGTGTTTTAATTCATGATGCAGCAAGACCGAATTTTTCCATAAATTTACTTAGGACGATTATTAAAAATATGAAAAAATTTAAAGCGGTAGTGCCAAAAATTTATATTCATGACGCGGTAAAACAAAAAATCGATTCAAGTTTTAATGAATATATTTTAAGTAAAAATAGAGATGAGTTATTTTTAACACAAACACCTCAAGCATTTAATTTGAGAGAAATTTACCGTTTACATAAAGTTGGTAGAGATAAATATAAAGATGATGATATTTCATTATATATGGATTTAAATAAAGTGAAATTTGTTGATGGTGAAAAAACAAATTTTAAAGTTACTGATAAAATGGATTTTGAGATTTTAAAAAATTTATATAAATCCAAAATATTTGTTGGCATAGGATTTGATATACATCGTCTAGTACCCAAAAGGAAATTATATTTAGGTGGAATGATAATAAAGTCAAATCTGGGAACACTAGGACACTCAGATGGGGATCCAGTTTTACATTCAATCACTGACTCTATTTTAGGAGCTTGCAGAATGGGAGATATCGGTCAAATTTTTTCCGATAAAAATAAAAAATTTAAAAATATAAGATCTACAATTCTTCTTGAAAATATAATTAAGACAATAAAATCAAAAGGTTTTTTTATTAATAATATTGATATAAATATTATTACTCAACATCCAAAAATTTCTAAGTACAAAAAAAAAATGAAATTAATTATTTCAAACTTATGTGAAATTTCCGCTAATAGAATAAACATAAAAGCAAAAACTACTGAGAAGCTTGGTATAATTGGTAAAGAGAAAGCTATTGCTTGTGAGGTGATAACTTCAGTAATAAAATATGATTAAAAATTTCAACTTTTTATTTGTTACTTTTTTTGGGCTAGGTACTTTTAGGTATGCACCAGGAACTATAACTTCTTTAGTTACAACTATTTTGCTTTTCAGTTTGTATCATATTCTAAATTTTTCTAGTAATTTAATTTTATTAATTTTTATTATAATTTTTATATACGCTTTTTATGCAGTTAGTGATTACATTAAAAATAATGAAAATAAAGATCCAAATGAAATTGTTATTGATGAAGTGATAGGTCAATTTATTCCAATATATTTATATGAAATTTCTCATGGTATCCAAAAAAACCCACTAGAGTCATTTTTTTACTACATTTTAATTTTTATTTTATTCCGATTTTTTGATATTAAAAAACCTTTTCCTATTTATATTTTTGATAAAAATTTTAAAAATAGTTTTGGAGTAATTTTTGATGATGTACTTGCTGGGCTTTATGTCGTATTATCATTAATAATATTTATGGTTATAAAAATAAAATTTTTAACATGATATTAAAAAAAAAGGTGTTATCGGAGCTTTTAAAAAAGAAAATTAAGGTTGCGATTGCTGAGTCGTGTACTGGTGGAATGTTATCTAGTTCTTTGACTTCTTTAAGTGGTTCATCAAAAATATTTTCTATGGGAATTGTAACTTATTCAAATAGATCAAAATTAAGCATTTTAAAGGTACCAAAAAAAATAATTAATAAATTCGGTGCGGTCAGCGCTCAGTGCTGTATTTCAATGGTCAATAACTTGAGTAAGATCTCGAATTCTCAATTAAATGTGTCTATTACTGGTATTGCTGGGCCTGGCGGCGGCTCAAAAACAAAACCAGTAGGATTAGTTTATGTAGGTATTAATTATAGGGGCAAGATTTCAATTAATAAGTTTAATTTTAAAAATAAGAATAGAATTTTTATTCAAAGGTCTACTGTAAAGAAATCTTTAGAATTAATTTTAAAAACTATTTGAATAATTCTAAAGCTCTTTTTTCAAAAGCATCAGCAATTTTATTCAGACCAAGATTAAATGAACGTTTCATTATTGAATTAAGAAAGTTATTTTTAAGCTCAAAGTCTATGGTAAAATCAAGTTGCGTGGCCTGGTTTATTTCTTTAAATTTCCACTCATTTTTAAGGTGTTTTAGTGGGCCATCAATGTTTGTTACTATTATTTTGTCTTTTTTTTTATGTAATAAAACAAGACTGGTATAAGTCTCGTTTAAAAATTTTTTGCCTACTTTAAGATCAGCTTTTATTTCAATTAAATCCTCGCTTTCTTTTTTTTCATGAATTTTTCCCTCTAAGCACCATGGTACAAATTCAGGATATTTATCAATATCAAGAACCATTTCTATAAGCTGTTTTTTTTTACAGGGTATGATTTTTTTTATTGACGCTGAGGACATTCAAATTGTCTTTTTCTAGCATCCTGTAATTTTTTAAAATCTTCATCAGCATGATATGAAGACCTTGTTAAAGGTGAAGAAGATACAAGTAAGAAACCTTTTGTTTTAGCAATTCTTTCCATCTCTTTAAATTCATCTGGGTGATAGTAGCGATTTAAAGGATGATGTTTAGGCGATGGTTGTAGATATTGACCTATCGTTATGAAATCAACTTCAGCTGATATAAGATCATCCATTACTTGTATCACTTCATCTTTAGTCTCGCCTAAACCAACCATAATTCCAGATTTTGTAAAAATTTTTTTATTATATTTTTTGGCATTTTTAAGTAGTTCTAAAGATGAAAAGTATCTAGCACCTGGCCTTACTTTTGTATAAAGCCTAGGAACAGTTTCTATGTTGTGGTTAAATACATCCAAATCTGCTTCTAAAATTTTTTTATAAGAATTTCCTTTTCTCAAAAAATCAGGAGTCAAAACCTCTATTGATGTTTCAGGATTTTTATTTCTTGTTGCTTTAACGACTTTATAAAAATGTTCTGAACCGCCATCATCTAAGTCATCTCTATCAACTGAGGTTATTACAACATGTTTTAAATTTAAATTACTAACTGCATTTGCAATTTTAATAGGTTCATAAATATCTAGATCAGTTGGTTTTCCAGTTTTTACATCACAAAAAGCACATGCTCGTGTACAAGTATCTCCCATTATCATAAACGTTGCATGCCTTTTGCTCCAACACTCTGTTATATTTGGACAATTGGCCTCTTGGCAAACCGTAACTAAGTTATTTTTGTTTACCACTTGTTTTGTTTGAAAAAAAACTTGTGAGTCAATCATTTTAGATCTAATCCACGATGGTTTTTTTTTGATTGGATTTGATGGTTTATTTACCTTCTCTGGATGTCTAGTTTTCATTTGTTTTTAATTGTTAATTTTTATAATTTTCTCATTCTCTTTTCCAAATTTAAACTTTTGTCTATATAAATAATCAATGTAATCAAGATCTAAATTTGTTGAAAGCAAATCATTTCTTTTTTCAAGATAGTTAATTTTTTCTTCAACAAATTTTTTTTGTTCAGAATAATGCTTGTACAATTTATTTTTTTCAAAGTAAGAAATTAAACCTCTTTCACCCCCTATTAAATTAACAGTAACATAGAAGACTAATATAATGTTTAATAATAAAAGTTTTCTTGATTTTAAAAATTTATTTAGTCGCATGCTTAGATTTTAGTCATTTTAGCCAATTTTCCAAGCTCTTCTTCTATACGGATTAACCTATTATATTTTGATACCCTTTCGGATCTAGCTAAAGACCCGGTTTTAATCTGGGAAGACATTGTTCCAACTGCCAAATCAGCAATAAAAGTATCTTCGGTATCACCGGATCTATGAGAAATTATTGTATTGAAGTTTGCATTATTAGCAATCGCTATTACATCTAATGTTTCAGTTAAAGTGCCAATTTGGTTAGGTTTTATCAGGATACAATTAGCTGATTTTTCTGATATCCCTCTCTCTAATCGTTTACTATTAGTTACGAATAAATCGTCCCCTACAATTTGGATTTTATTTCCAACTTCATTTGTAAGTTTTTTCCACGAGTTCCAATCATCTTCTGCAAAAGGATCTTCGATAGATTTAATGGGATATTTTGATATAATTTTTTTATAATATTTTATTACTTCATTTACAGGTAAATAATTTTTAGATTGGATAGAATAATTTCCATTTTTATCCATCAATTCATTAGCAGCAACGTCTAAACAAATAACTATGTCTTTACCTGGTTTTAAACTTGATTTTTCTATAGCGCTAACAATTAATTCTAAAGCCTCCTCGTTTGTATTGATTGATGGAGCAAAACCTCCCTCATCACCAACGTTTGTTAACATTTTTTTTGATTTTAATAATTTTTTAAGATTTTGAATTACAAAATAACATTTTTCAATAGCATCCATAAAGTTCAATGAGGAGTCGGGTCTAATCATAAATTCCTGAACAGTTAAATCATTATCGGCATGCGCTCCCCCATTTATTATATTCATTAAAGGAATTGGTAAAGAATAATTTTTACCTAGGTTTTTAAAAAGTGATTTTTTGTTTTCTAAAGCAGAGCATTTAGAGTTGGCTAGAGACACAGCTAATGTTGCATTAGCCCCAAGATTAGTTTTATTTTCACTTCCATCTAATTCTATTAAAACTCTATCAATATTTTTTTGATCATGTGTGTTAAAACTTTTTAATTTTGGATTGATTTTGTTGTTAATATTATCTACTGCATTATTTACACTTTTTCCTAAAAACTTTTTGATATTTTTATCTCTTAGTTCATGTGCCTCGAAAGCTCCAGTTGATGCTCCAGAAGGAGATATCGCAGATGCAGATATTCCATTTTCTAAAATAATTTCAGCTTCTACTGTAGGATTTCCTCTGCTATCAAAGACTTGTCTGCCTTTTACACTTTTTATTTTTGTCATCTTTATTTTACTAAATTATCGATTTCTATTAATGTTTTTAATAAACTTTTCAAATCTTTCAAAGGAACCATATTTGGTCCGTCTGATGGTGCGTTGTCAGGATCATCGTGAGTTTCGATAAAAATTGCTCCAATGCCCACAGCGATCGCTGCTCGAGATAAATAAGGAACAAACTCTCTTTGACCACCACTTTTTTCTCCCATGCCACCAGGTTGTTGAACAGAATGTGTAGCATCAAATACAACAGGAAAACCAAATCTTGACATTATGGGTAAAGAGCGCATGTCTGAAACTAAAGTGTTATAACCAAAGCTCGCTCCTCTTTCTGTTATCAATATATTTTTATTTCCAGTGTCTTCAATTTTTTTTATTACGTTAACCATATCCCATGGAGCTAAAAATTGTCCTTTCTTAACGTTAATTATTTTTCCAGTTTTTGCTGCCGCAATAAGTATATCTGTCTGTCTACATAAAAAAGCAGGGATCTGCAAAACATCTACATGTTTTGCAAGTATTGAACACTGTTCAGCAGTGTGTACATCAGTCAAAACTGGAACATCCACCTCTTTTCTTATTTTATCAAAAATTGGTAAAGATTTTTCCAATCCTATTCCCCTCTTTCCTTTCAAGCTAGTTCTATTAGCCTTATCAAAAGAGGTTTTATAAATAAAATTAATACCTAACTCTTGAGTGATGCTTTTTAATTGAGATGATATTTTTATAGCGTGACTCTCAGTTTCAAGCTGACATGGGCCTGCAATTAAAGTGAACGGTTTATCGTTGGCGATTTCGAAATTTGAACATTTTACTTTATGATAGTTCATTTTTTTGAGTAATTATTTGCAGCCTCTATAAATGAAGAGAATAAAGGATGTGGTAACAAAGGTCTAGATTTAAATTCAGGATGAAATTGTACCCCTATAAACCATGGGTGATTTCTCAGCTCAATTATCTCTGGTAAGTTATTGTCTGGAGAGAGACCCGAAAAAATCATCCCTTTCTTCTCAAATTGGTCTTTATAATTAATATTAACTTCATATCTATGTCGATGTCTTTCGCTTATTACTGTTGTTTTATAAATTTTACTTATTTTTGTGTCTTTTTTAAGTCTAGCAGTGTAACTTCCTAATCTCATAGTTCCACCTAAATCTTTTTTTGTACCTTTCATTAATTTACCATCTTTTTTCCACTCATCTATTAATCCTACAACTGAAGCTTTTGACGAACCAAATTCACTTGATGTTGCATTTTTTATATTTAACATATTTCTTGCAAATTCAATTATTGCCATTTGCATTCCAAAACAAATACCAAAAAAAGGAATTTTTTTTAGCCTAGCATGTTTTATAGCTGCAATTTTTCCCTCTGTGCCTCTTTTTCCAAATCCACCAGGGATTAAAATGCCTGAAACATCTTTTAATTTTTTTTTTATATCAGATGGTTTGAGCTTATCTGATTCTATTCTTATTAAATTGACTTTTAATTTATTTGATATGCCTCCATGTGTTAAAGCCTCATCTAAAGATTTGTAAGCATCTTTTAGCTCTACATATTTTCCAACTATACCGATATTAACTCTTCTTTTAGTCGTCAGTACTAATTTTGTAATATTTACCCATGGTTTAAGATTAACTTTCTTATTAGATTTAATTTTAAAATATTTAAGAACTCTTTCATCAAGTTTTTCTTTATTAAAACTTATAGGTGCTTCATAAATAGTTTTTACATCAACAGTTTCAATAACATCTTGTATTGAAACATTGCAAAATAAAGAAATTTTCTTTCTTTGGTCCAAAGGTATCGATCTTTCTGACCTACAAATAATAATGTCAGGTTGAATTCCAATGCTTCTTAATTCTTTAACTGAATGCTGCGTTGGTTTAGTTTTTATTTCATCAGATGCTCGCATATATGGGACAAGTGTGAGATGAATAAATAAAGTATTATTCCTTCCAAATTCGTTTGAAAATTGTCTGATTGCTTCTAAAAAAGGTAGGCTTTCAATATCGCCCACGGTTCCTCCGATTTCGCAAATGACAAAATCTTCTTTAGATATATCGTTTCTAATAAATTCTTTTATTCTGTTAGTTATATGAGGTATAACTTGTACTGTTTTTCCCAAATATTTTCCTTTACGCTCTCTTTTAATAACATCATTATAAATTTTTCCTGTTGTAATATTGTCAGATTTGTTTGTAGATATTCCTGAAAATCTCTCGTAGTGACCTAAATCTAAGTCAGTTTCGGCACCATCATTAGTTACAAACACTTCACCATGTTGGAATGGACTCATTGTTCCAGGATCAACGTTTAAATAGGGGTCAAGTTTTCTTAATCTAACTTTAAATCCTCTGGATTGAAGTAAATATGATAATGAAGCTGAAGATAAACCTTTTCCTAAAGAGGAAACCACGCCGCCAGTTACGAAAATGTATCGCGCCATGGAAGTATGTTATAAGATAAAAATGTGTTAAAAAAAAGTTTTATTTTGAAGATTCTGGAATTTGTGGTGAATTAACATCTTCGTCAATCTCTTTTTCTAAAACTGATTGTGTTTCACGCAGCTCATCTCTTGATATTGAAACTAAGGCTATACTAGTGATAATAAACAACGTAGCAATTATAGAGGTAAATTTTGTTAAAAAATTTCCGACAGATCTAGTTGACGTGAAATTATCCTGTGAAACTCCTAACCCTAATGCGCCTCCTTCGGATCTTTGTAATAGAATCACACCAACAAGTATAAATGCTAAAATTATATTTATTATCAAAAGGATATTTTCCATAACCACTTATCTATAGTAATTCTTTATTATATCAATAAATTTTTTGGATGATTTTGATGCCCCCCCTATTAAGAAACCATCGATTTCTTTCAAATTTTTTAGTTGATTAATATTTTTTTCATCCACTGACCCACCATATAAAACAGGTGGGCACTTATAATTATACAGTTTTCTTAAAGATGATTTGATAAAATTTATTGTTTTTGACAAATCTTTATTTTTAGGAACTAATCCAGTTCCTATTGACCATACTGGTTCGTAAGCTACTATTATTTTATTAGGGTCAAATTTCTTTGATAATACATTTCGTAATTGTTTTCCCAAGACTTTAAAAGTTATTTTTTTTTGTTTTTCTTTTTTATTTTCACCAATACAAAAAATTACTCTCAAATTAAGTTTGAGACAAAAATTTAATTTTAATTTCAGTTTTTCATCATTATCACCTTCTGCTCTATTATCAGAATGTCCTACAATTACATAGCTAGCTCCTGATTTTTTAATCATGAATGGGCTTATGGCACCAGTATTAGATGAAAATTTTTCCTTAAAAAAACAATTTTGTGCACCAATCGCTACATTGGAGTTTTTAAATTTTTTTGCGAAACTTTCAATCAACGTATATGGTGGAGTAATTATTATTTTATAATTATTTGATCTATCTTTTGTTTTAAATTTATTTATTTTTTCTATTATCTTTTTAGAGCTTAAAATACCAAACATTTTCCAATTTCCAATAAAGAACTTCATAATATTATTTGCCTATTGCTGTAATTAATTTATAGGTGTATTAATAAAAACCTTAATAGATTATAAATATGTTTAGATCAATAGGAAAATACTCAAAATCATTTTTTTTAAAATTATTAGTTGGAATAATTATATTGCCTTTTATTTTTTGGGGTATGGGAGATATTTTTAGAGGCGGCAATCAAAATGTGATAGCAACGGTAGACTCGGAAAAAATAGGAACTCAAGAGTTTATTAATTATTTAAATAGATTAAATCTTAGTAAAATTGATAGAAAAGAAATTTCAAATACTGATTTATTAGAAAAAATACTTTCTGATTACATTGGAAAAATAATAGTCAACCATGAGATAGAAGATTTAGGTATTAAATTAACAGATAGATCATTAAAAAATATAATTAAAAATGATCAAACTTTTTTTAAAGATAATAAGTTTTCCAGAACTGAATATGAGAAATTTTTACTTACAAGTGGACTTTCAGCTCCAATTTTAGAAAAAAATATTGCTGAACAAGAAAAAAAAAGGCAGTTATTAAGTTATCTTTCGCAAGGCATTTTGATACCTGATTTTTATGTTAATCATGAATATAATAAAGAAAATCAAATAAAGGAAATTCATTACGTAAATTTAAAATCTTTGTATGAAAAACCAATTAAAGAAAATGAAATTAAAGAAGTGTATGAAAAAACAAAAGATTTACTTGTTCAAGAATTTAAATCTTTTAATTATATTAAGCTTTCAGCTCAAACTGTAGTAGGTAAAAAAGATTACGATGAAGCTTATTTTAAAATTCTTGATAGTATTGAAAATGATATCTTAGATGGTAAAAATTTTGAGCA
>CACGGZ010000011.1 GCA_902572695.1 uncultured Pelagibacteraceae bacterium
AGGGGCAATAAGACCTGTGGCAAATAGAGAAATTTTTTATAAAAAAGATATGGGTATTTTAGCGAGAGCTGGTTTCAGTTTTGAGATTTCGAAAAAAATATTAGAATTAGAAAAAAATGAGTTTGAAAAATTGATAAAAATTATTTAAGTTTTTTCTTATTTTTTACCAATTCATCAATTTTTTTTTTCATCGCATTTTTGACTAAAACAAATACGATAAGACCAAATATTGAAACAGAAATAATTATTATAACAACTGTTTTAATCATTGAGATTTTTTGAGCGTAAAATTAACAAACTCGGATTTTTATAATCTTCTTTTCCATAGAGAAAAGGTTTTCCGTCAAGCGTAGTAATGGTTGCACCAGCGCCTTCAGCAACAGCATGTCCTGCAGCATAATCCCACTCATTAGCTCTCTCTTTCGCAGCATAAATATCAAATTCACCATTGGCAATTAGACAGAATTTATAGGAACTCGCAACTTTTGATATTGAAGTCACGTTAAAGCTTTTTAACTTATTTAAAATTATATCAGAAGGTTTAATAACACTAGATACTGCTTTTATTTCTGTTGAGTCTGTTTTTTTTTGGCAACTTATCTTTTTAATAATTTCTTTTTCTTTTAAATAACTTTTGCCTTCACCATATGAGTAAAACAATCTCCCTTTTTTTGGCACTCCAACCAATCCAATTACCGGTTTTTGATTAATAACTAACGCTGCATTTAATGTATATTCATCTTTACCAGCAATATATTCTTTTGTTCCGTCAATGGGATCTATTAACCAAAATACTTTATTTTTATTTTTCTCCTCTAAGTTCACAGTTTCCTCAGATATAACCGGAATATCTGGTGTCAACTGATTGATTTTATCAGTTAAAATCTTGTTTACCTCAATGTCTCCATTGCTAACTGGTGAATTATCGTTTTTGATTTTTATCTTTAAACCTTTTTTGTAAAGCGATATTGAGTTTTTTCCTGCAAGCTCAAAGGTATTTACTAAACTTTCACATATATTTTTTAAATTAAGCTCTTTCATTTTTTAATTTTTTCTAACTTTATTATCTCAGTATTTATCACTTGTTTACCCATATTTTGAAAATTAACAGTTACCTTATTTTTGACAATCGATTGAATTTGACCTATTCCCCAAGCTTTATTTGATGGGTTTATTACGTAATCACCTGGCTCAAGATCAAATTGCATCGTAGAAAAATTTTAGTAGATATAATATATAGTTATTATGAATAACACTCTAGGAATAAATAAACCTGCTAAAAATACAAAAGTAGTAGTTGCAATGTCTGGCGGAGTGGACTCTTCGGTCGCAGCTGGTTTAATGAAAAAAGCCGGCTATGATGTAGTTGGCATAACTCTGAAATTGTACGATGATGCAAAAAAATCGTCTAATGGTAGACAATGTTGTGCAGGTCAAGACATTCAAGACGCTAAAAGAGTAGCTGATAAATTAAATATAAAACATGAAATTCTTTATTATCAAAAAAAATTTAAATCGGAGGTAATTGACTCGTTCATAGATAGTTATGTTGCTGGTGAAACACCAATTCCTTGCGTTCAATGTAATCAAACTGTAAAATTTAGAGATCTATTCAAATATGCAAAAGATTTAAGAGCTGATGCTTTAATAACAGGTCATTATGTTTCTCGAAAAGAAAACGGAAAACAACCCAGCATGTACAGGGCTAAAGATTATAACAGAGATCAAAGCTATTTTCTATTTAGCACTACTCAAGAACAATTAAATTTTTTAAGATTTCCCTTGGGCCAATTAGAAAAAAGCTCAACTAGAGAATTAGCAAATTCGTTAGAATTAAATGTAGCGGATAAACCTGATAGTCAAGATATTTGTTTTGTTCCTAATGGTGATTACAGTCAAATTATTAAAAAATTCAGACCACAATCTTTTGAAAAAGGTGACATTTTAAACATTAAAGGTGAGAAAATCGGAAATCACGAGGGAATAGTTAATTATACAATTGGTCAAAGAAGGGGTATTAAAATAGCTGATAAAGAACCTTTATATGTTGTTAAAATTGATAGTGAAAAAAATACAATTATTGTAGGTACGAAAAAAAATTTAATAGTAAATAAAATACTTCTTAAAAATATAAATATTCTTGGTGAGAAAAATGATTTTAAACGAGATTTAAGAGTGAAAGTAAGATCAACAGGCAAACTGCTAAAAGCAAAAATTAATTTTCAAAAAAAAGGTGCCTCTGTTGAGATATTAGACGAAGAGACAGGAATATCTCCAGGTCAAGCTTGTGTATTTTATTTAAAAGATACTTATGGGGATAAGGTTCTAGGAGGAGGCTGGATCGATAAGACTTACAATAACAACTTATCCACTTAACTCACACACTTTATACGCGACAACTATTAAGTGATACTAATTTTTTTTTAATATGTTTTAATTGAATTAATTAAGAGGCAACTCTTAACTGGCCATTTAAGGAAAAACCGAGAGGTTCAAGCTTAAAGGGCAGAAAGGTCAGCTGAGTAGCGCTAAAATAGTTGACCGGGGGGTTCGGCGGTAGCGCCTAAAACGACGAACCAAAACTACTAATTTTCTAGGCATATGCCTAGAAAATTATGTGGTCTTCTTCCAAAACAATCTTGTTAAAAAATAAAACAATATAACTCCAACAAAATAATTCCATTCCAATGCATGTTTAAAATGTGTATTTCCCTCTTTAACTAGGATTGGAACACTTAATAAAGCAATGATAGCAAGCATAGAAACTAAAAATATTTTTAAGTATAGAACATAATTATTAAATAAATCTTTAATTTTAAGCCTTAATTTATAGAAACTATATACTAATAAACCTTGGGCAATTATTTCAAATATAATAAATAAAAGTAAGACCAGTCTTCTAAATAACTTGTAAATTTGAATATCAAATTTAATACCTAAAAAAATAGAGTGAATGATTAAAAAAATAGCTGAAAGTATCCCAAATATTTTAAACTTATAATTAAAGTTTGTGCCATCAAGTTTATTAATAAGCTTATTATTATTTTTCCAATAAAAGAATAAAAGTATTGCGGTTAATATCATTGAAGGTTTAAAAACCAAATATTGAGGATAGGTTCTCGAAGCCCTACTTATAGATAAACTGCCATCTAAATAAGGTATTGAAAAATTAGTTTTTCCTATTTGGTCAACACGAAGCAAAGTATTTTCAAACAAATCATAGTTTATTGATATGAATAAGCATAAATTTATAGCCACTAAGGGAATGAAGAAGATCCATAAACTCAATCCTCTTATTTGAGCTATTTCTTTCATTTATAATAATTTGTTACTTTCTTTTGTTTCTTTTTCTTGCTCTTCTCTTTTTGGAACCGATTTTTCGTCTTCCTCTATGTTTTTTTGGGTAACCCATACTTTTGCCTCCTTTTTTATATTAAAATTAACAAAACTTATATAAAGTCCAATTATACTTTTTTTATGCAAAAGTCTATAAACACATTTTTAAAGCATCCGAGCAAAGACTTAACTAATAGATCTGCGAATCCGCCAGTGACTAGAGCGTCCACTATTCTTTTTGATACAATGCAAGAGCTTTATCTTCATGAACGCAAGGTGAAAACGCACAAGAAAATAAGCCATTATAGTTATGGTAGGTATGGCAGCACTACGACAATAGAGTTAGAAAATATATTAAAGAAATTAGAAAACGCTTATCATATTTTTTTAACCGGAACTGGTTTTGGAGGAATAGCACTGGCATTGATGAGTTTGTGTAGACCTGGAGATGAGATTGTTGTTTCTGATAACGTTTATGGTCCCACGAAAGAAATTTCCCAAAAATTACTTAAAGAATTTAACATTATAGCAAAATTTTATGATCCGGATAATTTTGATGATTTAAAACAAAAAATCTCAAAAAAAACTAAAATGATTCTAGTCGAAAATCCTGGAAGCAATACCTTTGAGTTTCAGGATTTATCTAAAATAATTAAACTAGCTAAATCAAAAAATATTTTCACATTATTAGATAATACTTGGGGAACACCATTATTTTTGAAACCTTTGAATATAGGTTTTGATATGTCATTTTCTTCAGCAACAAAATATTTTTCCGGTCATTCCGATGCGATGGGAGGCTCTTTAGCTGTTAATAAAAAAGTTTTTAAAAAAATTATGTTTTTTTATAAATTATCTGGTTACAGAATGAGTGCTGATGAAGCATACCTGATTATAAGAGGTTTAAGAACTTTAGATACTAGACTGAAACAACATTATGAAAATACCAAAAAAGTTATTAATTTTTTAAGAAAACAAAATAAAATTAAAGAGATACTTTATCCTTATAAACCATCAAGTAAAAATTATAAGCTTTGGAAAAAATATTATAGTGGAGCGACTGGATTATTTTCAATAGTGGTTAAAAGTAAAAAAAAATCATCTGTAATTAATTTCGTAAACTCGCTAGAGTTATTTGGCATAGGTTATAGCTGGGGTGGTTTTGAAAGTCTTGCGATTTTACAAGAGCTTAAAGGAAATCATAAAGACGAGTACATTCAAGGAAGAAAATTTTATAGATTTAAAAAGGACGAACATATAGTAAGATTACATATAGGACTAGAGGACCCAAGGGACTTAATTTTAGATCTTAAAAAAAATTTAAAAAAAATAAAATGATGAAAAATTTTTTTCCAAATAAAGTTGCTTTATTCACCTTATTAGGTGCGTGTTTTGTTGTTTGTGTAACGATGGGCGTTAGACAAACTTTTGGCCTTTACTCATTAGACTTCAATAACACCAGCGGAGTGAGCAATACAGAATTTGGATTAGCAATTGCTGTGCATGCAATTTTTTGGGGAATTTTTACTCCTATATTTGGAAGAATTTCAGATAAACACGGTGGTTATGTTGTGATAATACCTGCATTAATTTTTTATTCCATAGCAATGTTTTTAATGAGCGGTAATTTAATTAGTGGGATTTGGTTGCAAATAAACCTAGGTTTATTAGTTGGTTTAGGCTTAGCAGGGGCAGCAGGAACAATTTTAACTCCAATGGTTTCTAAGCATTTTCCTAACGAAAATAGAAGTAAAGCCGCTGGATATGTTACTGCATGTGGTGGACTTGGAATGTTTTTGTTTCCGATTATGGCTAATATTTTTAAAAATATTTCTGACTGGCAAACGTCTTTTTTAATTTTTTCAGTTATACTTTTAATAATGTTAATCCCGGCTTTTTTTATTAAATTACCAGAAAATAAATTAGATACCGTTTCTTCCAACATTGATAGTCGACCTTTAGGAGAAGTATTAAAAGAGTCTTTAGCGCATAAAGGTTTTAGACTATTAATTATGGGTTTTTTTGTATGTGGTTTCCAAATTACTTTAATTGCTACACATGTTCCAAGATATGTTCAAGATAAGGGCTTAGCAGATTGGACTGGAATGGCAATACTAGCACTAATCGGATTCTTTAATATAATTGGCACATTAGTGATGGGATACCTTGGCGATAAGTACAGCAAAAAAATTCTTCTAAGTGGTTTATATTTTTTAAGAGGAATTACTCTTATTCTATTCATATTTTTACCTGCATCTAATTTATCAGCTGTTTTATTCGGTACTTCATTCGGACTTCTTTGGCTAGCCACAGTTCCAGCAACAAACGGAATTGTTGCTCAAATATTTGGTACTAAAAACCTTACTCTATTGTTTGGAATTGTTTTTTTAAATCATCAGTTTGGTTCTTTTTTAGGCGCTTATCTTGGAGGATTTTTTTATGATCAATACGGAAGTTTTGATTATGCTTGGTATTTAGCCATTTTACTTTCATTCGTTGCAACAGCTTTACATTTACCAATTGATGAAAGACCTTTAAATAAAGTGCCCCAAACACCCTAAGGTTGTATTTTGAGTCTGAATTGGAATCAAAAGTGAATCAAAACGTGAACATTAGTTGTGACACAACTTACAATTGTGGATAATTTTTTGTTTAAATATTACCAATTTTTTTATAAATTTAATCAACAAAAGGATTCAAATGTTTTCAAAAGAATTAGGAAAAAAATTAGATAAGTTTCACTTATTAAAGCATCCGTTTTATCAAGTTTATTGGAATGAGGGAAAATTAACACGTGAGATTATCAAAGATTACGCAGAACAATATTATCAACATGTAAAAGCGTTTCCAAGATACATAAGCGCTACTCATTCAATTTGTGAAGATATAGAAAAAAGAAGAATACTTTTAGAAAACTTACAAGATGAGGAAAATAAAGATGGTGATCATCCAAAGTTATGGAAAAATTTTGCAAAATCTTTAGGAGCTGATGAAAAAAAAATTGAAAACGTAAAACTTGATTGGTTTACCAAAGATATGATTGAGAATTTTTTCTGTCAAGCACGTAAATCGTATGCGGAAGGATTAGCGTCTCTATACACTTATGAAAGACAGATACCAGAAATTGCCGAAACGAAAATCCAAGGGCTGAAAAAATTTTATGGTGTAAGCTCCAAAGAAGGACTAGAATTTTTTGAAGCTCATAAATCAGCTGATGTGATTCATAGGGCAGAATGTGAAAAATTGTTAGATAATTTAACAGAAGAAGAACAAAAAAAAGCTGAGGAGTCTTCTTTGTTGACGGCAAGATATCTTTGGAATTTTCTAAGCGGAATGACATCTAAACATAAGCTTAATTTGATTGCTGCCTAGATAATAAAACTCTAGATTGACAAATAGCCATAAGAGGAATACCTATGGGTAAGGTGTATGGAAATTTATCTGCCGATTATTCAAGTCAAAATAGATATTCTTTTTATTTTATTTCTTAGTTTTGCAGTAGGAGTGCTCTCAGGGCTTTTTGGAGTTGGAGGTGGTTTTTTAATGACACCTTTTTTAATTTTTTTAGGCATTCCTCCTATTTATGCCGTTCCAAATGAAGTTAATAATATTTTGGCGACATCAGTCTCTGGATCGCTCACACATTGGTTTAAAAATACTTTAGATTATAAAATGGGTATGATGATTATTATCGGCGGCATTATCGGAACCATAGGAGGTATAGCAACATTTAAATTTTTTAACGATATTGGAAAACTAAGTTTGATTATATCTTTATCCTACATGTATCTTTTAGCGATTATAGGAACTTTAATGCTATTAGAAGGCGCAAGCGAGATTGATAAAGCCAGAAAAAAAATCGTTGTAAAAAAAAAATTACATACTCACTATTGGATACATGGGTTACCACTAAAACTTAGATTTCCTAAATCTAGATTATATGAAAGTATTTTTACACCTATAATTTTAGGTTTGTTAGTTGGGTTTGTAGCCGCACTTATGGGTGTGGGAGGAGCATTTTTATTAGTTCCTGCAATGATTTATTTAATCGGAATGCCAATAAAACTTATACCTGGTACTTCTCTTTTTGTTACAATATTTATAAGTGCTTTAGTAACAGTTTTACACTCATTTAATTATGGATCTATAGATTTAGTTTTAGTAATAACATTGATTTTTGGATCGATAGTTGGAGTTCAAGTTGGACAAAAAATAGGTCAATACTTAGATAGTTCACATCTAAAAACTTTATTTGCGATGTTGTTATGTGCGGTCGCAGTTGCTATTGCGTATGATACCTTTTTTAGCAATTCTTCACAAAAATTACTTAAAACCGAAATCATTAATATTGAAAATCTTAACTTTTTTTCAAAATTTATTATAAAATTTTCAGACGAGCGTCCACTTCTTTACGGCTCTTTTGCCATCATTTTAGCAATTATTCTTGGTGTATTAGCTGCCGGTACTAGGCAGTTTTTAAGTAAACATAAAAACAAATTTGTATTAACAAAAAAAACTGGTAATTAATATCTTATGAGCAGTAATAGAAGTTTTGGGATATTATTTTTTATTGTATTTTTGGGAATTGGATTATGGCCACTTAAAAATAACAATGATCCAAATTATATTTTTCTTGGATTATCCTCTATTTTTTTAATTTTAGGAATAATTAATTCAAAATTACTTTATCCGCTAAATAAAGTTTGGGTTAAATTTGGTGAAATTCTAGGAATGATTATAGCCCCCATAGTAATGGGATTAGTTTATTTTATAATTTTAACCCCAATAAGTTTATTAGTAAGATTGTTTGGAAAAGACCTTTTAAAATTGAAAAAAAACAAAAGCTCTACATACTGGATTAAAAGGGAAAAAAATATTGGCAATATGGATAAACAATTTTAATGCTCAGCTTTATTAAAGAATTTTGGGAATTTTTAAAGGTGCGTAAAAAGTATTGGTTGCTGCCTATCATAATTGTCTTAGCTTTATTTGGAGTTTTAATAGTTCTTAGCCAAGGCTCTGCTGTTGCACCTTTTATTTACACAATCTTTTAATGTCTACAATACTTGGAATATCCGCTTTTTATCATGATAGTGCTGCAGCAATTATTAAAGATGGTGAAATTATTGCAGCCGCACAAGAGGAAAGATTTACAAGAAAAAAACACGATTCAGGCTTTCCTAAAAATGCAATAAAATTTTTATTATCCGAGGTAAATTTCAAATTAAATGAAATAGATAATATTGTTTTTTTTGAGAAACCTTTTTTAAAATTCGAAAGATTATTAGAAACTTATATGGCTTTTGCCCCTAAAGGATTTAAATCTTTCGCCTTAGCGATGCCAATATGGCTTAGAGAAAAATTATTTCAAAAAAAATTCTTATTTGATCTTTTAAAACAATTAGATAAAGAATTTACTGATATAGAAAAGATAAAATTTTCAGAGCATCATTTTAGTCATGCAGCGTCTGCTTTTTATCCCTCTCCCTTTAACGAGGCAGTAATACTTACTTTAGATGGAGTTGGTGAATGGGCCACGACAACAATTGCAATTGGAAAAGAAAATAAAATAAATATGGTCAAGGAAATACATTTTCCACACTCAATTGGACTTCTTTACTCAGCATTCACATATTACATCGGATTTAAAGTGAACAGTGGAGAGTATAAAGTCATGGGTTTAGCCCCTTATGGAAAACCAATTTACAAAGAAAAAATTTTAAAAAATTTGATAGATGTAAAAAATGACGGATCTTTTAAATTAGATATGAGCTATTTTAATTATGCAACTGGTTTAACAATGACAAATAAAAAATTTTCTAATTTATTTGGCCAACCCGTAAGGTCTCCAGATAAAGATTTATTAACACAATTTCACATGGATATTGCCGCATCGGTTCAAGCTGTTATAGAGGAAATAATATTAAAACTAACCAGAAAAATTTCCGAGGATTATAAAATTAAAAATCTATGTCTTGCAGGCGGAGTTGCTCTCAATTGTGTAGCAAACGGAAAAATTTTAAAAAAAAGAATTTTTGAAAATATTTGGATACAACCGGCCTCTGGTGATGCCGGTGGCTCTTTGGGTGCAGCACTAGGTTACTGGTATCATGAACTCAATAACTCAAGAAAATTTGACAATAAAGATAAAATGAAAGGTTCATATCTTGGACCAAAATATAGTAACGAAAAAGTAGAAAGTGATTTAAAAAATTTAAAAGCTAATTTTAAAAAATTAGATGATGATCAAATAACTAAAAATGTAGCAGAATTGCTAGCTGATCAAAAAACTGTGGGATGGTTTCAAGGAAGAATGGAATTTGGACCTAGAGCACTTGGGTGTAGGTCAATACTTGCTGATCCAAGATCGGAACAAATGCAGAAAGAATTAAACTTAAAAATAAAATTTAGAGAGAGTTTTAGGCCATTTGCACCTTCGGTATTAAGTGAAAAAGTAAATAATTTTTTTGAGCTAAATTGTCCTAGCCCTTACATGCTTCTAGTCGCGGACATTAAAAGAAACTTAAGATTTAAAATGACATCCGACCAAGAGAAACTCTTTGGAATTGAAAAATTAAATGTTAAAAGATCAACTTTACCGGCTATTACTCATGTTGATTACTCTGCAAGAGTTCAGACTGTTCATAAAGAGACAAATCTAAAATATTTTAACTTAATTAATAAATTTAATGAACTGACTGGATGTCCAGTTTTGGTGAATACTTCATTTAACATAAGAGGAGAGCCAATAGTGTGCACAGTAAGTGATGCTTTTAGATGTTTTATGGGTACAAATCTTGATGTTTTAGTTTGCGAAAATTTTATAATGCTTAAGGATGATCAAGACAAAAATTTAAAAAAGAATTATCAATCAGAGTTTGAGTTAGATTAGTGGAAAAATTGTTCTTATTAAGCCAAAAAAGGATATCAATATTAAAAAATATAAAACGTACCTTTTATAATTTTCATTTGAGCTGTCTTTAAAAAATCGTGTACCTATAGAAACACCTATTGGAATTATAAACAAAAGAGGTATAGATCTATAAATGATTTTCAAATTTATTAATTCATTAAAGTATCCTAATATTAAAGCGTATGCATCGGTGAAAAAAAATAATGCCGCTAGAGAGGCACGAATAACTGCTGGCTCAGCAGCAATTATTAACAAATATAATGCTATTGGCAAACCAGCCAATGTTCCAAAACCATTAACTGTGCCAGCAACACTACCCACAATAAATTTAGAAAAATTATGATTTAATTTCTTATTCGTGTAACCTTTCAAGAGTAAAATAGCAAAGATTAAAACAGTGATAGATATTATTAAGTGCATTATTTGTGGTTTAAGAGAAGCCAATAAACTTACACCAAAGGGAGTTCCAATAATTACCCCTATTAGAAGATACAATACAAATCTCCAATTAATTTTGTTCCAAATACTTGGTATCATAAAAAAACTAGCTACTATCTCAAGCATCAGAATTATAGGAACAATTTCTTTTGGCGGCAAAATAAATGATAAAAGTGAAACACTGGACGCAGAAAAACCAAAACCACTAAACCCTCTTACAAAAGATGCAATTAGTATGATTATAGAAAGAAAAATAAATTCAAATAAACTTAGTTCTATAATATTAAAGTACTGCATTTATCTTAAAATTGTCATGGGATCTAATTTAACATCAAACCAATTAAGTCTTATATCTAAATGTGGACCAGTAGCCCTACCACTCATTCCCAATGTGCCTACAACTTGACCTTTTTTAACTTTATCACCAACTTTTACATCTATGTCTTTCATATGCATGTATAAAGTGCTTATACCATGACCATGATCAAATATTATTGTGCCTCCAGTGAAATACATATTTTTTTCAGATAATGTTACGACACCATCCATCATTGCTTTCACAGGTGTTCCCTCAGCAGCATGAAAATCTATACCGTAGTGAGGTCTTCTGGGTTTACCATTTAATATTCTTTGACTACCATATACACCAGTAATTATATATTTATCGATCGGATAAATAAATTTGTTTTTAAAAAAAGGCAAAACACTATCTATTTGTCTAGCTGTCCCGATAAGTTTATTATCTTTTTTTATCCTTTCAAAAACTTCTGGAGGAGGAGTTACTTGTTTTGATGGTAAACCATCGATTCTTTGAATTTTATACTCTCTTTTTAAGATTTTTTTCTCAATAATATTTTTTTTTCCATCATAGTTATACTTAATGATGATATTGTTTTTTCTATCTCTACCGATACCGAATGCAAAAAAACCTTCTTTAGAAACACGTATTTTTCTATTATCTATTTCAACTTTAGCGTTTGGTTTTGTCTTACCCAATATAAAAGAACCTTGAATAAACTTACCTTCAAACTCCATTGCTGAAACTGGCTTGAAGAAAAGAATTATTATTAATATTATTTTTCGCATTAAATTTTTAGTGAGGTGTTTGCAAAAATGAGATCTGAATTGACCCAATTAATTAATTTAAATTTATTCTTAAGCAAAAGTTTATAAATTTTAGATTTTGTTATATCTTTCAAACTTTGATTTTGGGTTTCTAGCTTTTTAACTTTCGTATTTAAATGTTCAATCACTACAATTTTTATTTTGTTTTTTTTAAAATTAAAATTTTTGAGTGCCTCAAATTCGTGATTTTCAATGTCAATCGAAAGCAAATCGATATTACTGTTTAATCTTTCTTTATAATTTTCTAGTAGATTATTCAAAGTAGTTGATTTCATGACAATTTTTTGCAAAGGCTTATTTTTTCTTGTTTTTACTAATTCTTTACTTACAGTATTTATTGCAGATCTATTATGGTAAACAAAAACAGTTTTTTGCTTAATTTTGTCAGAAATTAAAGCTTTTACATTACAATCTTTTGGTCGAAGTTTATTAAAATCATTTATAGAGCTTGCATCTAAGTCAACATTTATTCCTGTCCAACCTCTTTTGTAAAGCAGGTAAGTATTGTTATATTTAATTGGATGATTACAACCAATATCTACATAGCAACCGTATTTTTGATTTCTAAATATTCTATCTATTATTAGATCTACGTTACTAATTGAATAAGATTTTTTTGAATATTTTTCATAATATATTTTTTTTAAAAAATTCATAATATTTTATAAAAGCACTTTTAAGTCAGCATAAATTAATTCAATTGAAACTATTAGTATTGCTGCTAATCCAATCCATGCTATTGAAGTATGTTTTTTTATAAGTCTTGCGGTAAAATTTGCTGCAAATGCCATTAATAAAATCGAAAGACCTAAGCCAAAAGCTAATAAAAAATAATGCCCTTTAGCGGCTCCAGCAACTCCAAGAACATTATCCAAACTCATTGTAACATCTGCAAGTATTACAGTAAAAATAGCTTTTTTTAAATTTGATTTATCAAAATTTATTTTTTTTGAACTTATATTATCTTTAATAATATCTCGATAAAGTTTATAACAAATATAAAGTAGTAAAATCCCACCAATTAATCTCAAACCATTGATTTGAAGCAAATAGGCTGCAATAAAAGTAAATATTATTCTAAGAATTACAGCTCCCGCTATACCCCAGAAGATAATTTTTTTTCTATTATCAGTATCAAAATTAGAAGCTACCATACCAATGATTATGGCATTATCTCCCGCTAATACTAAATCAATCAGGATTATTTCTATTAATATAATTAGTTGCTCTGTCATATCGAAGTTTATATTCTATATATATGAATTATAAAAATATTAAGGTAGAAAATCGAGAAAATTACGCAGTTATTGAAATTGCTAACAATAAAAACAATAGTCTAGATCAAGAAACCTTAAAAGAAATTGCTTACGCAGCAAAATCACTTAGTAAAATTAAAAAAATTAGGTGTATTGGATTAACTGGAAATTCAAAGTTCTTTTCACCCGGTGCCGATATAAAAGAACTTAAAAATCTCAATTCAAAACAGGCAAAGAAAAATAAATTATTTTCATTTGTAGACCAGTTAGATAAAATAAACATTCCAATAATTTCATTTGTAGATGGTTATGCTCTTGGCGGAGGTTTTGAATTAGCTTTGTCCACAGATATAATTATAGCTAGCGTAGATGCTAAATTTGGTTTACCTGAAGTAAACTTAGGTCTTATACCTGGAATAGGTGGCACGCAAAAACTAAAAAAATTCACATCAAACCAAAATATAAAATATTTAGCCATGTCAGGTGACATCATAAGTTCTGAAACAGCTATGAAATATGGCTTTGTTTCATTAATAGTAAAAAAAGAAAACTTCAAAACGTTTACTAATGAATTTTTACACAAAATTTCTTCCAAACCTAGAAAATCTTTAGAAATAATCAAAAAATTAGTAAATTCAGAAATTTCTCAAAAAAAAGGTATTACATTGGAAAGAAAAGAATTTTATAATCTTCTAGATAGCGAAAATAAAATAATTGGAATTGAGAGTTTTTTAAGTAAAATTAAGCCAAATTGGAAATAAATCATCTTCAAGTTGTGGACAATTTGCATACCTGAAACAACATTTTAACATAGTTATTCTACAATAAATTTAACTAAGATTATATTATGAAAAAAATTATTTTACTTTTGACTTTTTTAATCTTCACTTCTGCCAACGCTAAGATGAGTGAGAAAGATAAATCAAAAGCATTGGATTGTGTTGGGGTTTACATGGCTAATTATTTTCTGCCATCAGGAGAAAAATTTGAATATGGTATGAAAGAAAAATCTATTTCAACTGTAAAGGTTTTAAAAGCATATGCTCTTGAAACAGGAATACCAGAAAAAGAATGGGATGATGCTGTTAATAAGGCGGTAGATAAGCACTACGGTTCAAAATACAACGAGGCTAAAACTGAAAAGTGTCATTCATTCGTTGAAGCTTTAGTTCCTGATGGAGCGGAAAGAGTGAAAAAAGTAATTCAAACATTATATTAGAAAGGTATATATGATAGATAAATTTGGAAACGCATTTTATTTAATAATTTACTTAGCACATTTTATTATAGTTGGTAGCTACGCTTACCAATTAGTCTTTGATACTAAAAAATTTCTAAAGGGTAGAGGAGTTGATAAAACTGCTACCTTGATTACAAGATTTGCAGGCTCATTTATGATCGCTACCGTTTTAATGGCAATATATATCGCTTTTATTAGATCAGGCGGTGTAGAGGCTACTTGGGCTTTCTTTAACTTAGTTTTTATAATGAATGTTTCGATATTAGTTGTAAATTTTTATACATTAAAAATTGATAAAACAGGTTTAACTAAGAAAACTAGAAACGATGGAATTTATGCTCCACTAGTTTTAGTTTTTATCAGCGCTATTCTTTGTTACGGATTAGCAGATAAAATTTACGTTTAAGGAGTAAAATGACAAAGTTTATGAATATTGTTAGATGCAAAGTAAAATCATCTAGCAGAGAAGAATATTTAAAAAAAATTGATGAGCGGCCAAAGTTCGATGGTCAAATTTCAGCAAAGTATGTTGAAACTAAACCTAACGAATTTTTTATGATTGGTGAATGGAATTCTGAAGATGATATTGCTAAAGCAAGACCAAAAATGATTGAATTTTTGGACTCGCTCAGGCACACTTTAGAAGAACTGTCATCAGATTTAGGAGTAACTGATCCTCATTCTGGTACAGTTTTAATCGAGAAATAGGAAAGGGGTAACAATGGCAAAATTTTATACACTTGGATGTTACACAGCTAAAGGTCTTGGAGGATTTGTAAGCAATCCATCTACTGACAGAAAAGCTGCTACATCTGCACTTGCTGCTTCTGTGGGAGCTAAAGTAACTCAATACTCAGGCCTTAGAGGAAAATATGATTTTATGGCAGTGATTGAAGGAACTTTTGAACAAGCTGCCGCAGCGGCAATGGTTGCTGTTTCTAGTGGAGCTGTCTCAGATTTTACAATTTTGGAAGATGTAAATCTAAATGAAATAGCTAAAACTGCTCAGAAAATGGCATCCTCATACAAAGAACCTGGGAAATAATTATTTTTTGTAAGAAATACATTTCAAGGTATCAGTGAATTTTATTTGATTTTTACATTTAGATCGAAGTTCACTGATACCTTTTGAGATTTCATTGTTATTTAAATCAAGCAAGCAAGATATGTATCTTGATTTTACCATCTTTAGATATTTTTGCTTTGAGATATTTACTTTAAAATTGAAATAATACTCATTAGTTTTTTTTAATTTTTTTTTAATTATCTTAAATAATTTTTCGTCTCTCTTAAGGCTACTATCAAGTTTTTGTTTCATCTTTTTAAAACAAGGAATTTTATTATTTGTTGTTTTTAGTGAAAAAATTAACATTTTTCCTCCTTTTTCCAATCTTTTTTTTGCAATATCTAATAGTGCCTTCAGCTTTGAAGGTGAGAAAAAATGAATAGTTTGTTTCAATAAAATTAAGTCATATTTTTCATTTTTTCTTTTTAGATAATTGTATCCATCTATTTTTTTAAAAATTATATTTTTCTTTATCCCTTTATTTTTTATGATATCTAGGCCAATCGGCTTTTCTTTGAATTTTTGCCTTTTTTGTAAGTTACTTATTATATTTGCTCTACCACAGCCAATATCTAGTATTTTTGTATTTTTATTAAATCTTGCCCTTTTACTCAAAAATTTATTGAACTGATGAATATAATTTTTTGAGGATAACCAAGTTTGGTTATCCCAATTTTTTAATTTTTTCATAATATTTAGATAGCATTCAAAATATTACTTTGCTATAATTTATTTGTGAGTACATCATTTCAGTCAAAAATACCAAATTCTTTAAATGAACATTGGATGCCATTTTCATCTAATAAAGATTTTAAGAAAAATCCTCGTATCATAGTAAAAGCAGAGGGTATCCATCTTCATACTCATGACGGAAAAACTTTAATAGATGGTAGTTCTGGATTGTATTGCAACCCACTTGGCCATGGTCGCAAAGAGATTATTGAAGCAATTAAAAATCAGTTAGAAAATTTAGATTACACAATGCCTTTTCAACAAGGTTATGGCGGATCGTTTGAATTAGCGACTATGATAGCTCAAAAAACTCCAGAGGATTTGAATAGAATTTTTTATACTATTTGTGGATCTACCGCAGTGGAGACAGCAATCAAAATTGCTGTAGCTTACTTTAGATCAATTGGTCAAACTAATAGATTTAAGTTTGTCGGTAGAGAGAGAGGTTATCATGGAATGAACATCGGAGCTTTGACGGTTGGTGGAATACCAAATAATTCTAAAGAATTTAAAAATATCTTAATGCCAGGTGTCGAGCATATGAGACATACGTTTTTACCAGAGCATAAATTTGTAAAAGGTCAACCTGATACAGGATCTGAACTAGCTGATGACCTTGAGGTAATTGCAAAAAAATTAGGAGGAGAAAATATAGCCGCATGTATTGTTGAACCTATCGCAGGATCTACTGGTACTTTAATTCCTCCTAAAAATTATTTACAAAAATTAAGAAAAATTTGCGATAAGCACGGTATACTTTTAATATTTGATGAAGTAGTAACTGGTTGGGGAAGAACCGGATCAGCTTTTGCTGCACAAGAATTTGAAGTGATACCTGATATAATAACTATGGCAAAAGCAACAACTAATGGAATTGTTCCAATGGGAGTTGTTGCTGTAAGAGAAAAAATTTATGACTCAGTTATGGACGCATCTCCAGATGGAGCAGTGGAATTATTTCATGGTTACACTTATTCAGGAATTCCGGTTGCAGTATCTGCTGCGATAGCTGTTCAAAAAATATTTGAGCAAGAGGATATTTTTAATAGAGTAAAGAGTCTATCTAATTATTTTCAAGACGGACTGCATTCGCTGAAAGATCTAAGTTGCATAGATAGTATCAGAAATTATGGATTATTAGGAGGAATTGATATCTCAATGAGAGACAAACCAGGGAAAGCTGGCTTCAACGTTTATAAAAAATGTTATGATGCAGGTGTTAACATTAAACCCACAGGTGACGCTTTAATTATTGCTCCTCCATTTGTTTGTGAAAAAAAAGATATTGATGAAATGATTGATAAAATGCGTACCGGAATTTTAGAGCATTTAAAATCGTAGATGAACAAAGTCTATTATTAGTCTCTTTACAAAAAAATGAAGAATTATTATTACAGCCTAGATTTATTTAGAGGTTTTTGTGGTTATGGCGTTGCAATTTCACACTTATATGCTTTCGCGTATGAAAATATTTACATGGAGTATATGTCTCTAATTTTTGCTGAATTCTTTTTTTTATTAAGTGGTTTTGTTTTATATCCACAGCTAATCAAAGTTATAAATAATAAAAAAAATTTATTAATATTCTACAAGAGAAGATGGATGAGAACTTTGCCTCTTTTTTTTATAGTTTTATTATTAATTTCAGCGCTTACAGGCCAGCTTTTTAGCTTGGATTTTTTTAAGTACTTTTTTTTAGTACAAAAAACCTTACCTAACTTTTTAGAAAATGATTATTATCCAGTAATTTGGCACTTATCAATCGAAGAGTTTTTTTATTTGCTATTTCCATTAATAGTGATTTGTTTCAGCCCTAATAATTTTATTAGTAAAATAATTATAATATTTTTATCTATAACGGTTTTAAAATTTTTTTTAAACGATTCTTTTGATGCAAATTTTTATAGAACTGGAACTTTTTTTAGATTCGATGCAATTCTTTTAGGCTTTATATTAGCCCACTATAAAGATCAAATATTACACTATAAAAAAACAATAATTTTGTTATTTTTAATTTTTGCTATCATCTATTTATTTAATTCAAATTATTTTATCAGTAGTAAAGAAATATCGCACACGAAATTTTTCTTCATTTTTTTAATGCAGATTGCCAGCGGTCTCATGATGTTATCTTTTATTCTTCTTGAGCCATTATTAGAAAATAACTATGTGAAAAGATTTAGTTTATTAATTTCTCAACAGGCATACTCAATTTATCTTTTTCATATGATTTTTATCTATTTATTAAAGGAAGCAAATTTGTCAATTTTCATCGGGACATCTTTATACTTATTTTTACTATTTTTTATATCAACCTTAGTATATAAATATTTCGAGGAGCCAATAATGAAATTAAGACCTAATATTTTATAATATGTTCAATTTTTTTAGAAATAAAAGGTTATGGTTACCCGCGCTAATTATTATACTATTGTTTTTAT
>CACGGZ010000012.1 GCA_902572695.1 uncultured Pelagibacteraceae bacterium
ACATTAAATTTGGACCTGGCGGTCAAAACGTTGCTAAGCCAATGATATTGTTCCAAGTAAGATGTAAAGGTGATGAGTGTGAGAACAAAGTTGTAGCTCCTACAAAATGGGCTTCTGATAAGTTCTATCACCCAATACCTAAGTGGTCTGAAAGAAGTTAATAACTTCTAATTATTTAGAAATAGCCCCTAGTTTTCTAGGGGCTTTTCTTTTATAAATTTTGAAATTTTATGGACTTTCTTATTTTTAAAGCTCCAATGTTAATGGTCCAAGCTTCATTGGACGGTATTCTTCTAGGAATTTTATTCGCATTAATTGCTTACGGAATGGCTCTTCAATGGGGAGTTATGAATATCATCAATATTGCACAAGGTGATTTAGTAATCCTTGGAGGTTACATCGCATACACGATGTACCTCGTAGGAATTCATCCAGCTTGGGGAGTAATTGTTTCTCCAATAATAATGTATTTTGTAGGAGTGCTTTTATATAAATTAGTGATTAATAAAGTTGTTGATAGAGACTTATTTATTTCAATTTTAGCAACTTTCGGTATTGCAATTGTATTTCAACAATTAATGAATTTTATTTTTGGTGCTGATGTAGTTGTGGCACAGTCTGAATATGGAACAACAATGTTATTTGATAATTCAGTAACTCTACCAAATTCAAAAATCTTCTCTGCATGTATTAGTGTTTTATATGCAGTGGCTCTCGTTATTTACATGAAAAAATCTAGACTTGGACGAGCTATTAGAGCCACAGCTCAAAATGCTAGGGCGGCAAAAATTCTTGGTGTAGATACAGAAAAAGTGTACGCCGCAACGTTTGGTATAAATGCAGCGTTATGTGGTATTGCTGGAGCTCTAATATCAATAACTCTTACACTTCATCCTTACGTTGGACTTCCTTATACAGTTAGATCTTTTATGATAGTTATCGTAGCAGGCCTTGGAAATTTACCAGCAGTAGCACTTTCAGGTATGGGATTAGGATTATTTGAAGAGTTTGCAGATTATATTTTAGGAACAGAATTTAGAATTGGTGCAGTATTTATGCTGCTAGTCTTCATATTAGTTTATAGAAGATTTAAACTTTCAAAGAAGAGGGAGTACTTAAAATAAATGAGTAAAATAAAACAAAAAGATTTAATTTTATATTCTGGTCTTATTATTTTTGGTCTAGCCGCGCCTTATTTATTCTCAGCTTTTAAAGTTCAGCTTACTTATCTTTGCGTATTAATAGTTCTGGCAATGACTTGGAACCTACAAGGTGGAGAAATGGGCTACAATACTTTTGGAAACATTCTTTTCTACGGTCTTGGAATGTATTTAACTGCATCGGTGCAAGTGGGTATGTTTTTCCCACTAGCAGAATGGACAGAAAGTGGTGGAGAAAAAACTTTCGTTCATACTACAGCACAATATTTTCAAGGAATAGGTGTCGGATTATTAGTTTCAGCTATTGTGCCTGCAGTTGTCGCAGGAGCTATAGGTTATGCTATTTTGGGATTGAGAGGCCATTACTTTGCGATTTGTACTTTAGGTTTAGGTATTGCTGCAGGTGAAATTGCTGGAGGAATAGAAATCATTGGAGCTGGTCAAGGGTTTACTACACCACCTTTTCCTGCAGAAATAGTTGATACTGAAGCTAGAGGAAAGTTTTTCTACTTTTTAAGTTTTGCATTATTAATTAGTACATTTGTTTTTGTTAAATATATTTACGGTTCTAGATTTAAATTAATTTTAAACGCAATAAGAGATAATGAAGATAAGGCAGAGGCAATGGGTATCCAGACGATGAAGTATAAAATTACGGGTTGGATGTGTTCTGCATTTTTCTGTGGTCTTGCAGGCGGAATCATGGGTGGATTAATTGGATATATAGACTCAACTGACGTAGCGTTTGATGGAAGAGAGATGGGAGTATTCATGGTGCTGATGGCAATACTCGGCGGTAAAGGAACTTTATGGGGACCAGTAATTGGTGCAACCTTATTCCATTTATTCAAAGAGGGTCTTTGGACACTAATTTTAGGTTGGCAATACGTTGCCCTAGGAGTTTTAATTGTCGTGATTGTAATTTATTTCCCTGAAGGATTAATGGGTTGGTTAAGAGAAAAATACCCCGAAAGGTTTGGTGAAGTCATTGATGAAAAAGATCGAAAGGCGCAGGTGGAATTAAAATGAGTATTTTACAAGTTAAAAATGTAAGTAAATCTTTTGGCGGTGTTCAGGCGAATGTAGATATCTCTGTTTCTGTAGAACAAGGATCTATTGTTGGTTTAATTGGACCAAACGGTTCTGGTAAAACAACTTTATTTAATTCGATTGTAGGAACTCACCCTATAGATCAAGGCTCAATCGTTTTTGACAACACAGAGGTTTCTGAAATGCCTGTTCCAGCAGTTGCTAAATTAGGTTTACTTAGAACGTTTCAACAAACAAAAATATATACAAAACTTAATTGCGTTGAAAACATGTTGATCAGTCACAAGGCTAGTGACTCTGGGTTTATATTTGCAAAAATTCCTAATGATCTTACTGAAAAAGCTGAAAATTTATTAAATTTTGTTGGTCTTTATCAAAAAAGAAATTTAAGAGCAGGGGACCTGTCTTTTGGACAACAAAAATTACTTGAACTAGCCATGGCCCTTATGAATGAACCAAAAATGCTTTTGCTAGATGAACCTACGGCTGGGATTAATCCAACATTAATTAACGGAATTATAGATCGATTGATTAAAATAAATAAAGATTATGGAATAACTCTGTTGGTAATTGAACACAATATGAGAGTGATAATGAGCTTGGCTCAAAAAATATTCTGTCTTGCACATGGAAAAATGTTAGCAGAGGGATCACCTGATCAAATTAAAAATGATAAGCGAGTTGTAGACGCCTATCTAGGAGCACAGTAATGGCTAACCAATATGATGTTTTAGGAAAAGCACCTGGATTGGATGAACTAAATAAACTTTCCCCTGACAATGTTCATCTTACTATTAGAGGGCTAAATGCAGGATATGGGAAAATGGAAATTCTTCATAAGTTTGATTTAACAGTAAGTAAAGCTCAGTCTTTGTGTTTAATCGGGCCTAATGGAGCTGGAAAATCTACAATACTTCACTCTATATATGGTTTTACAAATATTTTCGACGGGAAGATTGAATTAGACGGAAATGAAATTACAAAATTAACTCCAGCAGAAAAATTAAGCAAAGTTGGTATCGCATATATTTTACAAGACAATTCTGTTTTTCCAGATATGACAGTAGAAGAAAATCTTTTGATGGGTGGTTATATAAAAAATAAACAAGATGAGGCTTTTGAGGAAGCTGAAAGAATATTTCAAAAGTATGAGAGATTAAGAAATAGAAGAAATCAACCCGCAAAAGTTTTGTCAGGTGGAGAAAGAAGATTATTAGAAATATCTAGAGCTTTAGTAATGAAACCATCGGTTTTATTAGTGGATGAGCCCTCGATTGGTTTAGAACCTAGATATATAAGTATGGTTTTTGAAATTTTAGATGATCTTCAAAAAGCTGAAAAGAAAACTATAATTCTTGTAGAACAAAATGCAAAAAAAGGTTTGGAGTTTGCTGATATAGGCTATGTTTTAGTTTCTGGACAAACCGCGATTGCTGGCAAAGGTGACGATCTTTTAAAAAATCCTGATGTTGGAAGATTATTCCTTGGCGGATGATTAATACTGAAGCTTTTCTTTTAGGTTTTAAATCTTTGAAGGGTGCTAGAAGTCCGGCAATCCCACTTGCAGCTTGTTTTATTGCATTAGGCGCCTTGTTGAAAGATGCAGGATTTAATATTCAACAAAGCG
Organism: uncultured Pelagibacteraceae bacterium; assembly: GCA_902572695.1. Taxonomy (GTDB): domain Bacteria; phylum Pseudomonadota; class Alphaproteobacteria; order Pelagibacterales; family Pelagibacteraceae; genus Pelagilacustribacter. Next base: position 3,838 of record CACGGZ010000012.1, read on the forward strand.
CGGCTTCTAGTTTTTTTACTTACGCATTACCAGGTCAATTAGTAATGGCAGAGTCATTATTAGTTGGTGCTTCTATCTTAAATATTTTTTTAGCTGTTTGGTTAGTCAATTTTAGACTTTACCCGATGACAGTCTCATTATTTCCATTGTTAGATCACCATTCCCAACCTAAATGGAAATATTATTTGTCTTGTCATTTTTTAGCAGTAACATCTTGGCTGATAGCTAAAGACTCTTATAAAAAAATTAACTCAAAATACCGAATTGATTTTTGGATAGGAATAGGAGTTGGAACCTGGTCAACAGCTATTTTAATGACATTAATTGGTTTCTTAGCTGCAGATTTATTAAATAAAGATATGTTAATTGGATTAGCAATAGTAAACCCAACTTATTTTTTTTGTATGATGATTGGAGCTATGAAAAAAATCTCTGTTTCAATTTCTATAATTTTAGGAACAATTTTAGGTCCAGTAATCTTTTTATTTTCCGCAGAATGGTCTCTACTTTTTGCTGGTCTAATTGCTGGTTCAGTGGGATTTTTATTTGGGGGAAATAATGATAAGTAGTCAGGTTATAATTTTAGCTATCACTGTAACTTCATTAGCAACTTTTATCTCTAGATTTATGGGAGCGATAACTTCAGAAAAAGTCAGCGTAAAATCTAAAATATTTAAATGGTTTAACTGTGTAGCTTATTCCACTTTAGCAGCACTTATAGGAAGAATGATCATTTTTCCAGCTGGCGTGCTAGCTGAATCAGAGGTTATCATTAGAATAATCGTGTTTATTATTTGTATTGCTTTGTTTATAATTAGTAAAAAAAATCTTGTTATACCAACGATAATATCTGCTATACTTCTTGCAACATTTAATAGTTTATGAGTATAAAAATTTTGGACCATGAAAAATCAAAAAGGGTAAAAGTTATAAAAATAGAAGAAAAAGATTTAGATAAATTAATATTTCCATTTAAAAAACATTCCATTCAATCCCTAGAATACAAACCGTTTTCCAGATTCACTATTGCAAAAGCTCTTGATGATTGTTTTGAAAATAAACTTAGCATTAGCTTAAAAAAAATACTAAGTGACAGAAACTCAGGCACAGTGATTGTAGAGCCACTTATCAAAAATGATAAATTTGACAAAGATTTTTTAGTTAAACTATCCACTTGCCTTGCATATCTAGTTGGAAATCCCAACTTTGACTCTATGACTGGAAAATATTATGCAAGATTTACTGTTAAACACTCAGATGCAAGCGACTCTTATTTGCGAAAAGCCTACTCAAATTTAGATCTGCATACTGACGGCACCTACGTTAAAGAAAAAACTGATTGGATAATAATGACAAAAATGGAAGAGAAAAATGTAAGTGGAGGTGAAAGTGTTATATTACATCTTGACGACTGGGAATATTTAGAGGAACTCGGTAATGATCCAGTTGGACAAGAAGATTTTATCTGGGGATCACCAAAAAGTAAAAATGTAGATTATAAAGTAAATCATCCCGTATTTTCAAAAGATAATAATGGCAAAACTATTATTTCCTATATAGATCAATTCCCAGAGCCAAAAAATATGAAACAAGGTTTATTCCTGCAAAAGTTGTCAGATGCTTTGGAACAAAGCAAAAGTAAAATTAGCTTTCCTTTACCTGTAGGTTCTACAATATTCTCAAATAACTATTTTTGGCTTCATGGGAGAAGAGCATTTAAAGAGCATTCTGGGTTATCTAGGGAATTATTGAGGATTAGAGGAACTTTTTTTAATTAATACTTAGTTGACTCTGCATCGTTAATTTATTTTAATAGATTAAACAATAAACATAGGGGGAAATAATGTTTAATAAGTTCAAAAAACTAATCAGTTTAGTTTTTGCTACTGTTCTTTTAACATCTGTTTCAAATACATCATTCGCAACTGATAAATTACATTTTGTAATTGGAGGTGGAGCTGGTGGTGGTTGGGATGGAACTGCTAGAGGGACTGGCGAAGCTTTAACTAAAGCTGGTTTATTACAAAGCGCATCATTTGAAAATATGTCAGGTGGTGGTGGAGGTAAGGCTTTATCTTACATGATAAACACAAAACCTTCTGATACAATTTTAGTTCAATCAACTCCATTGGTACTTCGATCAATTACTAGACATGCTGGTTATGTAGATAAAAAGAATGCAGCCAAAGTAACTTCTTATAAAGATGTTGTACCGATAGCAGGTGTTATTGGTGACTACGGTGCAATCGTTGCAGCAAAAAATTCACCATATAATTCTTGGAAAGATGTAGTTGCTGCTTATAAAGCAAATCCAAAATCAGTCAAAATGGCTGGTGGATCAGTTAGAGGAAGCATGGACCATTTAATTGGTGCGTTAGCATTTAAAGAAGCTGGCGCTAATCCTAATGATGTAGTGTACATTCCTTACGATGCAGGTGGAAAAGCATTAGCTGGTCTTCTATCTGGAGAAACTCAAATTCTTTCTACTGGCTTAGGAGAAGTGATGGGTGCTAGAGATCAGGTAAAAATTCTTGGTATCACAGCGCCAAAAAGAATTGCAGACGCTCCGGATGTTCCAACTTTAAAAGAGCAAGGAACTAACGCAATCTTCGTAAATTGGAGAGGTTTCTTTGGCCCTCCAGGTATGAGTGACAGCGAGAGAAAGAAAATTGCTAAAATGTTAGGCGATGTTCAAAAAACTCCGGAATGGGAAGCAGTCAGAAAAAGAAATGCATGGGTAAATATTTATAACCCTGATAAAAAATTCGTTAAATTTTTAGAAAAACAAACTGTTGAAATGACTGGTTTGTTAAAAAATTTAGGCGTAATTAAATAAACAGTTAAAGGAAGAGCAGTGAAAATTACTCCTTCAAAGATAATTTCACTGCTCTTTTTTGTTTTCTCGGGATTTTATCTTTATACCGCACACCAAATTCAAGTTTTTTCCTTTGATGAGAACGCGGCATTTAATGCAAAAACATTTCCAATTTATTTGGGGTATGCTGGAATATTGTTCTCAGCACTTTATATTATTTTACCAGAGACAAAACCATCGAACGTAAATTTAAAAGTTTTAGAATATAAAAAAACAATAATATTAGTAATATTAATGGTTTTATATGGGCTTACAATTTTAAGAGCAGGTTACTTTCTGTCAACCTCGATTTTTTTAGTTTTATCTTACATTGTTTTAGGTGAGAGAAAATGGATTTGGATATTTATTTTATCATTCCCTTTTGTAGCTATGTTTATGTATCTCTTGCACGGACTATTGAATATCTATCTTCGTGATCCATTTTTACAATACATAGGAATAATGGGATGATAGAAGGTATAATAATAGGTTTAGAAACAGCATTCTCATTAAAAAATTTAATGATGGTTATGATTGGTTGTTTCGCAGGAACTATTATTGGAATGCTTCCAGGCCTAGGACCAATGACTGCAATTGCGTTAATGATACCAATAACATATGGATTTGAACCTTCAACTGGATTAATTTTAATGGCAGGAGTTTATTATGGAGCAGTTTTTGGTGGATCAACATCTTCAATTTTAATAAATGCTCCAGGAATACCCGGTACTGTTGCCACATCTTTTGACGGTTATCCTATGGCACAACAAGGGAAAGCTGGTAAAGCTTTAGCAATCGCAGCTTACAGTTCATTTGCTGGCGGAACAATCGCTGCAATTTTTTTGTTAATTGCTGCTCCAAGTTTGTCTAAAGTGAGTTTAGCTTTTAGGTCTCCAGATTACTTTGGTTTAATGATTTTAGGTTTAACCGCAGTATCAGCTTTCTCTGCAAAAGGACACTTTCTGAAAGCTATGATGATGGTAGTACTTGGATTAATGTTAGCAAGTGTAGGTCAAGATACTTTATCAGATATACCTAGATTCACATTTCAAAATATGAATTTAGCGGATGGTATAAGTTTCGTTTTAGTTGTTATGGCCACCTTTGCTATGAGTGAGGCATTAACAATTATTTTTAAAGCAAATGACCCAACAAAAGTCGCAAAACAAATTTCTTTATCTGAACTGGGTTCTATAAAATTAGATAAAATTGAAACTAAAAAGATGATTAAAACAATACCTAGGTCATCATTGTTAGGTTTTATTATTGGTGTTTTACCTGGAGCTGGATCAACAATAGCTTCTTTTTTAGCATATGGAATGGAAAGAAACTTTGTTAATGATGAAGAGAAACAAAAATTTGGAAAAGGTAGCATTAATGGTTTAGCCGCACCTGAGACCGCTAATAATGCAGCTTGTTCAGGTTCGTTTGTACCCCTTTTGACTCTAGGAATACCAGGCAGCGGAACAACGGCTGTTATGTTAGGTGCTTTACTAGGCTTTGGTATACAACCTGGACCAAGACTTTACCAAACTAATCCAGAAATTTTTTGGTCTGTTATAATGTCCATGTACATTGGTATGGTAATACTTTTGATATTAAACCTTCCTTTAATCCCTTACATTGCTAGAGTGCTTGCCACTCCTAGAACTTTTTTAATTCCTCTAATCTTATTTTTTTCGGTTACAGGTATTTATTTGATGTCTTTTAACAATTTTGACATTTATTTAATGATAGGAATTGCAGTATTTGCTACTATATTAAGGTTATATGATTTTCCAATGCCACCTTTAATTTTAGCTTTTGTTTTAGGTGGATTGATGGAGGAAAATCTTAGAAGATCTCTTTTAATTAGTGACGGCTCGTGGTCTTTTCTTTGGGACAGACCGTTAACACTTGTTATCATGTTGACTATAATTTCTATTGTTGGGTGGCAAATTTATAAAAGTTTGATAAAAAAACTATAATCTGACGTATTTCTTCTTTTTATCCAAAGCAAACTCTTTTGCACCGTTAATTACAACAAATAATAATCCACCCGAAAGACCAATATTTTTAAGTAATGCAATTATTTGCATTTGATTGCTAAAATCTAAGTGAAAGATTAAACCGGTCATTAATGAAAAAATTAAAAGACCCATTGCTGCAATTTTTGTTTTGTACCCTATTATTAGAAGTATTGGAAAAATGATTTCAATTAAAATTGCTGGCACTAATAAAAAACCTGGTACTCCGAAACCTTCCATCCAACCAATAGTGCCGTTATAATTAAGTATTTTGTTAATACCACTGAATAGGAAAACAGCGGAGATCATCATCCTTCCAAATAAATCAAATAGATTTGCCATTTTGATATTTAACTCTAAAATTTTCCTATTGTCAAAAAAGGCAGGTTAATTTTGAGTTTTTTTTTTAATTATTTTTAATATCACTGGAACAATAAATAAAATCATCAATAATCTAATAATATGATGAAATGAAACAAATTCTGGATCTAAATTAAAGAAAATGGCTATTACTGCTACCTCGTAAATTCCACCCGGGCAGTAAGATAAAATTAGAGTAAATATATTTTTGTCTATGACTAAACTTGCAACATATGCTGCTAATAAACCAAGCAAAACTAAAAGCAAAGTTGCAACAAAACTGTGAAATGCGTTTTTGCTTATTTCATTAAAAGTTTTATTCGCAAATCTACAACCAACTGAAGCCCCTAAAATAAGCAAGCAATAATCTATAATATTAGAAGAAAGTTGATACGATGCTATGTCTGTTATTTGCAAAATACCACTTGCAAATAATGTTCCTGATAAAAGCGCAGCAGGTATCTTAATTTTTTCGAATAAAAAAATAAAAATTAATGAAACAAAAATCAAGATAATTAAATTAATTATATTTTGATTTTTAAGTATTTCTTCTGTATTTATAACTGGTTCAACATCATAAAAGCTATTTACAAAAAATGGAAAAACAGTAACGATAATTATAAGTCTTATCAGATGTGAAGTTGCAACATGACTTAAGTCAGTTTTTTGATCTTCAGCAAGTATCATTAGTGGCCCCAATGCTCCGGGAGCAGCAGAAAAAATTGATGTTTTTTTTTCATAATTTGAGAATTTTTGCAGGTACTTAGAAACAATAATTATGCTTAAGAGTATATAGATTAACATTATCATTGAGGTAAATGCCCAGTCGTGGATTTGTTCAAAAAGATCTTTATCTATATAATTACCAATATATAAGCCTAACAAAATTAATATTGCCGAAAGAACAATTCTTGGAATTTTAATTTGAAAACCCATTAACGAAGTAATTGACGTCGATAGCATTGGCCCCAAAAACCAAGCTAACGGTAAAGATAAATATTCTGCAATCAGAGCGCTAGGTACAGAAATCACAATAACTAGAAGAAAAGCTTTAGAAAAAATTTGCTGAAAATTTTCTTTATTAAAGGGTATAACTTGGTTATTTTGCATTAACAATGAATATTGGTTTTATAGGAACTGGAAAGATTGCTTCATCAATCATATATGGAATCTTTAAGTCAAAATTAAAGATTACAAAGATTTATATATCGTCACGAAACAGAAATATAGCAAAAAAACTTCACCTTAAATTTAGAAAAGTTAAAATTTGTAACAATAACCAGGATATAATTAATTTTTCAAATATAATTATATTATCAGTCACCCCTCAGGTAGGACTTAAGATTTTAAATCATTTAAGTTTTAACTCTAGCAAAACTGTAATCAGTCTTATTTCTACAATTAAACTCCATGATCTAAAAAGATTAATCGGCTCAAGCAAAGTATGTAAGGCCATACCTCTACCATTTATTGAAAATAGATTGGGACCAATTATAATTAGTCCGAAAAATAAAGTTGCTAAAAAATTATTTAGTAAACTTGGATCAGTTATTGAAATTAATAATGAGAAAACCAGCTACAGCTTTTGGTCAACTTCCTCGATTATGGCAGCATATTATGAGATATTAAATTCAACAACGAATTGGCTTGTAAGAAAAAAAATCAAAAAAAAAATAGCCACAAATTATATTTCAGAGCTTTTCCTAGCTTATACCCAAGATGCATTAATAAAAAAAAACTTAGGTTTTAAAAAACTTGTAAAGGAGTCTCAAACCCCAAATGGTTTAAATATGCAGGTTCTAAAAGAATTGAAAAAAGTAAAGTTTTATGACAAATTTATAAAATCGCTTAATAACGTCCACAAAAGAATTAAAAGATAATGGAATATTTTATTCAACAGTTAGTAAACGGAATAACATTAGGTTCCATATATGGTTTAATAGCTATTGGTTATACGATGGTTTACGGAATTATCGGGATGATTAACTTTGCTCATGGAGATATTTTTATGATTGGAGCTTTTGTAGCTTTAATATCATTTATTATCTTTGGTTTAACTGGAGTTGCGTTACCAATTATTTTACTTCTGGTTTTATTAATAGCTATGCTTTTCACAGCTTGCTATGGATGGACCGTTGAAAAATTAGCTTACAAACCGTTAAGGGGTTCTTTTAGATTAGCTCCACTTATCTCTGCTTTAGGTATGTCTATTGTATTACAAAACTATGTCCAAGTTTCTCAAGGCGCAAGAGTAAAACCAATGCAGCCATTATTTTCAGGAGGATTAGAGTTTTTTAAGAATTCAGAATTTATTGTTACGGTTAGTTATCTCCAAATTTTTATCGTTGTATTAACAATTATTTTAATGGGAATTTTTACATATTTAATCACAAAAACTGATTTAGGTAGAGCACAAAGAGCCTGCGAACAAGATAGAACAATGACTGCTTTGCTTGGAATTAATGTTGATAGAACAATTTCAATTACATTTATAATTGGATCTTCTTTAGCTTCGGTAGCAGGAATGATGTTTGTACTTTATTATGGCGTTATTGATTTTTACATAGGATTTTTAGCTGGCATAAAAGCTTTTACTGCGGCAGTATTAGGTGGAATAGGATCGTTGCCTGGAGCAATGTTAGGTGGTTTATTAATCGGACTTATAGAAACCTTCTGGGCTGGATATGTTTCACTTGAATATAAAGATGTTGCAGCTTTCAGTGTTTTAATTGTAGTTTTAATTTTCTTTCCAACCGGATTTCTTGGAAAACCTGACATAGAGAAAGTTTAATGGAAAAGAAAGATATCATTCAGTCATTTAAAGATAGTTTATTTACAGGCTTAATTGCTTTAGCTTTGTTCGGTCCAATAGTAGGTTTAAGAACTGTATCAAAAGGTGAAGGGCTATTCATAACTCCACAATGGGGAATAGTTTTTTTACTTGTTGGATTATGTATTTTAGGAAGATTTTTAATTAATATTAATTCTGCAAGAAGAACAGAATTTAAAATTTTTTCAACACTGTCATCTAAGCTTTCTAGTATTACCGAGGATAAAGCAAAACATTTTGCAATTACTGGTATTTTGTTTGCAGTAGTATTTCCATTTCTACCATTTACTGACAGATACTTTATGGATGTAGCAATAATGATTTTAACTTATATCATGTTAGGATGGGGTTTAAACATTGTAGTTGGTTTAGCTGGTCTTCTTGATTTAGGTTATGTAGCTTTTTATGCAGTCGGCGCTTATTCTTACGCACTAATTGCAACAACGTTCGGTTGGTCTTTTTGGATTTGTTTACCTTTAGCTGGAGTATTTGCAGCTTTTTTTGGAATTTTACTTGGCTTTCCTGTTTTACGTTTAAGAGGAGATTACCTTGCAATAGTAACTTTAGGATTTGGAGAAATTATAAGAATTATTTTAATTAATTGGTATGAAGTAACTAATGGGCCTGATGGTATCACCGGAATACCAAGACCATCATTTTTTGGATTACCTTTTAAGAGATCCCCAGATGAAGGGGAAATAAGTTTTCATTTGTTTTTCAATCTTGAATATTCAACAATGCATCGAATAATATTTCTATACTATTTAATTTTAGTATTAGCTTTAATAACGAATTACTTCACGCTGAAGATAAGAAAACTTCCTGTTGGTAGAGCATGGGAAGCTTTAAGAGAAGACGAGATAGCTTGTAAATCTTTAGGAGTTAATCCTACAAATACAAAATTAACTGCTTTTGCAATTGGAGCTATGTTTGGCGGTTTCGCAGGTTCTTTTTTTGCAACACGACAAGCATTTATAAGTCCAGAAAGTTTTACATTTATTGAGTCAGCAATCATTGTTGCAATTGTCGTATTAGGCGGCATGGGTTCACAAACTGGAGTAGTTCTAGCATCAATTTTCTTAATTGGAATTACAGAAATGTTTAGGGATTTAGAGCAATATAGGATGATCGCTTTTGGTGGTGCGATGGTTTTAATTATGGTGTTTAAACCAAAAGGAATTTTAGCGAATAGGAAACCAACTATTCTTATGCACGGAGATAAGAAATGAGTAACTTGCTATCAGTTGAAAATTTAACAATGAAGTTTGGTGGTTTGACTGCAATTGATAATTTAAGTTTTGATGCAAAAAGTAATCAAATAACTTCTATTATTGGTCCCAACGGCGCAGGAAAGACTACGGTATTTAATTGTTTAACCGGATTCTATAAGCCTACCAATGGTCAAATGTTCTTATATAAAGAGGATAGCAAAATTTCATTAAGAAAATATACAGACTTTAAAATTGCTTATGTGGCAAAAGTAGCAAGAACTTTTCAAAATATAAGATTGTTTCCCGCAATGTCAGTATTAGAGAATTTATTAGTTGCTCAACACAATGAATTAATGGTTGCTTCTGGTTATTCTTTGTTTGGTTTACTTAATCTTAAATCTTACAGAGACAAAGAGCAGTTGGCCGTTGATAAAGCAAAATATTGGCTAGACATTATTGGTTTAACACACCGAGCAGATGATAATGCCGGAGACTTACCATACGGAGATCAAAGAAAATTAGAAATTGTTCGTGCAATGTGTATTGAACCAAGGTTATTGTGCTTAGATGAACCAGCTGCAGGATTAAATCCAAAAGAGTCTGCTGAATTAAATAAATTATTAAAATTCATTAAAACAGAGAAACAAACTGGAATTTTATTAATTGAACATGACATGAGTGTAGTGATGGGAATTTCAGATCATGTTGTTGTTTTAAATTATGGTAAGAAAATATTTGAAGGAACAGCTAATCAAACCAAAAATAGCAAAGAGGTTATCGAAGCCTACCTAGGAGTAGATGAATAATGCTTAAAATTTCTAACGTTGAAACATTTTACGGGAAGATACAAGCTTTGAGAGGAGTTGATCTTGATGTGAACGATGGTGAAATTGTTTCTTTAATTGGCTCTAACGGAGCAGGTAAATCAACTTTGCTAATGACTATTAGTGGCGTGAATAAAACTAAAAGAGGAAATATAGTTTTCAACGGTGAGAATATTGAAAACAAACAGCCCCACAAAATTGTTGATATGGGTATTTGCCAAGTACCAGAAGGAAGAAGAATTTTTTCAAGATTAACTGTAGAAGAAAATTTAAGATTAGGAGCTCACGCCAACGAAAAGGGTAAGTATTTTGAAAAAGATATTAAGGAAGTTTATGATTTATTTCCTGTATTAAGTGATAGAAAAACTCAAAGAGGCGGAACACTCTCTGGTGGAGAACAACAAATGCTGGCGATAGGAAGAGCATTAATGAGTAAACCCAAAGTGCTTTTATTAGATGAACCTTCGTTAGGAATAGCTCCTAAACTGGTAAATCAAATTTTTGTTTCAATAAAAAATATTAACAAAGAAAAAAATGTTACTATTTTTTTAGTTGAGCAAAATGCAAAAAAGGCTTTGGAGCTTGCAGATAGAGCATATGTTTTAGTAAACGGGAAGGTGACCATAAAGGGTCCTGGTCAAGAGTTACTTAAAAATAAAGATATACAAGCAGCTTACCTCGAGGGAGGGGCAAAAAATTAACTTTTTTTCATATTTACAATATTGAAATTAAGGTGTTCAATATCAATAATTAATTAATTAACAACAAAGGGAAATGATATGTTAAGAACGTTCAATAAACTTCTTTCATTAATTGCCGGAACATTAATGCTTGCAACAGTATCAGCTAAAGCTGAAGTTGTTGTTGCTTCTGCTGGACCTATGTCAGGTCAGTACGCTTCATTTGGCGCTCAGTTAAAAGCTGGTGCTGAAATGTGGTTAAAGCACGTTAATAAAAAAGGTGGAATTAATGGTGAGAAAGTAAAATTAGAAATCGGAGACGATGCTTGCGATCCTAAACAAGCTGTCGCTGTAGCCAACAAATTTGCTGGTCAAGGTGTAGCTTATGTTGCAGGTCACTTCTGCTCTGGTTCTTCAATTCCTGCTTCTGCGGTTTACAATGAAGAAGGAATTATACAAGTTTCACCAGCTTCAACAAATCCAGCGTTAACGGATAAAGGTGGTAAATATACTTTTAGAGTTTGTGGTCGAGATGATCAGCAAGGTGAAGTTGCTGGGAAATTCTTAGCTGATAACTATAAAGGTAAAAAAGTAGCTATTCTTCATGACAAAACTGCTTACGGAAAAGGTTTAGCAGACGCGACTAGAAAAAATATGAAGAAAGCTGGCCTTAAAGACGCTATGTATGAAGCATATACAGCAGGTGAAAAAGATTACTCTGCTTTAGTTTCAAAACTAAAATCAAATAACATTGACGCAGTATATCTTGGTGGTTACCACACAGAAGGTGGTTTGATCGTAAGACAAATGAGAGACCAAGGTATGAAAACTAAATTAATCAGCGGTGACGCATTAGTTACAGCTGAGTATTGGGATATCACGGGTGATGCAGGTGAAGGTACTTTAATGACTTTCTCTCCAGACCCAAGAAATAATCCTGCTGCTTCAAGTGTTGTAAAAGAATTTAAAGCTGCTGGTATTGAACCAGAAGGTTATGTTCTTTACTCATATGCTGCGTTACAAGTATTCGAACAAGCTGCAACACAAGCTGGAACAAACGATCCTGCTAAAGTTCTTAAAGTAATGAGAAAAGGTAAGTTTGATACTGTAATCGGTTCACTAAGCTTTGACAGAAAAGGTGATGTAAGCTTACCAGGATATGTATTTTATGAATGGAGCAAAGGTAAATACAAAGAAATGTAAACTAATTATTTACTAATTTAAAAGGGGGCTTATGCCCCCTTTTTTATTTATAGAAAGGAAATTATGGAAATAACTTATGATGATTTTAAAAAAGTACAAATTAAAGTTGGCACAATTTTGGAAGTAAAAAAAAATGAAAAAGCCAGGAAACCTTCTTTGATAGTAAAAGTTGATTTTGGAAAAGAAATTGGTATTAAACAATCTTCTGCTCAAATTACTCATTATTATAATGCAGAAAGTTTAGTCGGTAAGCAAATAATAGGCGTTTGTAACTTTCCAACAAAGAATATAGCCGGTGTTGTTTCCGAAGTTTTAGTTTTGGGAGCAATTGAAAAAGATGGAAAAGTTGTCCTAGTGCACCCATCTCAGAAAACTGATAATGGTTTAGATATTGCATAATGAGTTCCGAAACATTTAATTGGAGTTGTAAACACACCTGGTCAAGAAGTGCCAAAAATACATTTTGGTGTTTACTTGGTTGCTCCATTGGCGACTTTGGAACAATTTTATTTTTCCAGCTAACAAAAATTCCTTTTCCTATTTTAGCAATTATGGTTTTAGCGATTATTAACGGTATTATCACAAGTATAATTTTAGAAACTATTATACTTTTAAGACAAAATTTTACTCTAAGGTTGGCTTTTAAAACAGCAGTTGGTATGAGCTTGATTTCAATGTTAAGTATGGAAATTGCAATGAATACTACCGACTTCTTTCTAACTGGTGGAGCAATTTTAACTTGGTGGG
>CACGGZ010000013.1 GCA_902572695.1 uncultured Pelagibacteraceae bacterium
GAGGCTCTACCTCAGCTAAAATTCCTTGATGTATAATGTCATCTTTTCCACATAAATTATTTAACTCTCTTCTTGTTTTAAAAATAGTATTTACTTTTTGAAACAAATTTAGTGGTTGGTTAGATCTGTTGATTAATCTCTTTGCGTCTTCAGTTAAGTAAACTTTAGATACCTTTCTAAGTGGATTTTTCAAGGCTTCTTCAACAGAATGTTTACCAGCTATGAGAAATGTGTTTTTTTTCATAAAAACCTTTAAAATAGACTAATAATTAGCATATTTTAATGAAAAATGATTTATTGCATTTATTGGATAATTGCTTATAAAACCCTTGTTGTTAAATACTTTTTAAGTTAGGGGGTATCCCTAAAACATTTTTTAAGGAGGGGTACCAAAGCGGTCAAATGGGGCGGGCTGTAAACCCGTTGACTTCGGTCTTCGAAAGTTCGAATCTTTCCCCCTCCACCAAACTTGAAAACTTTGATAACATGAGCGAGTTAAGTTTGGATTTTGCGGGTGTAGTTCAATGGTAGAACGCTAGCCTTCCAAGCTGGATGTAAGGGTTCGATTCCCTTTACCCGCTCCAAAATTAAAATTAAAAAAAAGGAAACAAAATGTCGAAGGAAAAATTTAATAGAAGTAAACCGCATTGTAATATAGGTACAATCGGACATGTGGACCATGGTAAAACAACGCTTACAGCTGCTATTACAAAAGTTTTAGCTGAAGCTGGAGGAGCAAAATTTGTTGCTTACGATCAAATTGATAAGGCGCCTGAGGAAAAGGAAAGAGGGATTACAATATCAACTGCACACGTAGAATATGAAACATCAAAAAGACATTATGCACATGTTGATTGTCCTGGTCACGCTGACTACGTTAAAAATATGATAACGGGAGCTGCTCAAATGGATGGTGCTATTTTAGTTGTAAATGCAGCCGATGGCCCAATGCCGCAAACAAGAGAACATATTCTTTTAGCTAGACAAGTAGGTGTTCCTGCCATCGTTGTTTTCTTAAACAAAATTGACACTGTAAAAGATAAAGAGTTAGTCGACTTAGTTGAAGAAGAGATTAGAGAACTTTTAACATCTTATAAATTCCCTGGTGATAAAATACCAATCATTAAAGGTTCAGCATTAAACGCAGTCGAAGGTAAAGATGAAGCAACTGGAAAAAATGCTATTATGGAATTAATGAAAGCTGTTGATGAAACAATACCGCAACCGGATAGACCAAAAGACAAACCATTCCTCATGCCAGTTGAAGATGTATTTTCAATTTCCGGTCGAGGAACTGTTGTAACTGGTAGAGTAGAGCAAGGGATAATTAAAGTCGGAGAAGAAATTGAAATAGTTGGTATAAGAGATACAAAAAAATCTGTTTGCACTGGTGTTGAAATGTTCAGAAAACTTCTTGATAGTGGAGAAGCTGGAGATAATATTGGAGCATTATTAAGAGGTGTAGAAAGGACTGATGTTGAAAGAGGTCAAGTATTATCAAAACCTGGTTCGGTGACTCCGCATACTGAGTTTGAGGCACAAGCTTATGTTTTAAAGAAAGAAGAAGGTGGAAGACATACTCCTTTCTTTACAAAATACAGACCACAGTTTTATTTTAGAACTACCGATGTAACTGGTGAAGTAACATTGCCATCTGGAACTGAAATGGTCATGCCAGGTGATGATGCAAAATTTACTGTTAAATTAATAACTCCAATAGCAATGAACGAGAAATTAAACTTTGCAATAAGAGAAGGTGGAAAAACAGTTGGAGCTGGCGTAGTAACAAAAATTATAAAATAAGCTACTAGGAGCGTAGCTCAATTGGTAGAGCGCCGGTCTCCAAAACCGGAGGTTGGGGGTTCGATTCCCTCCGCTCCTGCCAAAAAAAATTATGAAAAACCCTTTAAAATTTTTACAAGAGGTAAAACAAGAGGCTTTTAGAATTACTTGGCCAACAAAAAAAGAAACTTTTACCGGAGCATTGATGGTTTTTGCACTCGCATCTGTTGCGGCACTTTTCTTTTTATTATTAGATCAAATTTTAAGGTTTTTATTAAATATTGTATTAACAATTAACTTCTAGATATGAATTGGTATATTGTACAATCTTACTCGGGATTTGAAAAAAAAGTTGTTGAAAGTATTAAAGATAACCTAAAAAAAAATAAGCTTGATCAACACTTAGACCAAATTTTAGTTCCAACTCATCAAGTTACAGAGGTAAAAAAAGGAAAAAGAACAAAAAAAGAGAAAAAGTACTTTCCTGGATATGTATTAATTAAGATAGATTTAACAAAGCAGATTTACCATTTAATTAAAAATCTACAAAAAGTGAGCGGGTTTTTAGGATCATCTGATAAACCAACACCAATCTCAGATGGAGAAATAAAACGTATCTTGGGTCAAGTATCTGAGAGTGCAGTTAATCAAAAAAGTGGCATAAGTTTTGAAATAGGAGAAAAAGTGAAGGTGTGTGACGGACCTTTTGCATCTTTTAGTGGTTTAATTGAGGAAATTGATGAAGAAAAGTCTAGACTTAAAGTATCAGTTTCTATATTTGGTAGAGCTACTCCTGTTGATCTTGAATTTAATCAGGTTGAGAAGGGATAATATAAGATGGCAAAAAAAGAAATTACTGGGTATGTAAAATTACAAATAAAAGGCGGTCAAGCAAATCCTGCCCCACCTGTAGGTCCAGCATTAGGTCAAAGAGGAATAAATATAATGGAATTTTGTAAAGCCTTTAATGAAAAAACTAAATCTTTCATGGGCAAACCTGTTCCAGTAATAATTACGGTTTATAAAGATAAAAAATTTGATTTTATTATTAAATCACCACCAGCATCTCATTTTATTAGAGAAGCTGCAAAATTAAAAAGTGGATCAAAGGAACCTGGAAGAGTAGTAGCGGGCTCAATTACTATGAAACAAGCAGAAACTATTGCTAAAGAAAAAATGAAAGACCTAAATGCATTTGATTTAAAAGAAGCTACAAAAATAATTTGTGGTTCTGCAAGATCAATGGGAATAGAGGTAAAAGAATAATGAAAAAGAGATCAAAAAGATTTAAAGAAATATCAAAAAATATTGAAAAAAATAAAAAGTTTGATTTACAAAATATTTTTGAAAAACTTATATCTAATTGCACATCTAAATTTGATGAGTCAATTGATGTTTCATTAAAAATTAATCTCAAACAATCGAAAGGTGGTGATTTTAACTTAAGAACCACAATGAAGTTGCCAAATGGAAATGGAAAAAAAAATATTATTGCTGTGCTTTGCGAACAAGACAAGGTTGAAGATGCAAAAAAAAGTGGAGCAGATATTTTTGGGTCTGAAGATTTATTAGAAAAAATAGCTTCTGGTAAATTTAATTTTAGCAAATTAATTTGCACTCCACCAATGATGAGCAAAATAGGAAAACATGGAAAAGTCTTAGGACCGAAGGGGTTAATGCCAAACCCGAAGCTTGGCACAGTTACTACTGATATTAAAAAAGCTGTGACAGATTTGAAAACTGGATTAATTGAAATTAAAAATGATAAAGATGGAAACGTTGGAGCTTCTATTGGAAGAAAAAGTTTTTCACGAGAAAAATTGTTAGAAAATTATAATTTCTTTATAGACTCTCTTAAAAAAGAAAGACCGGATAATATGAAAGGTGAATTTATAAAAAAAATCTATTTAACTTCAACAATGGGAATTTCCTATAAAGTAAGTGCGAGAAAATAAATTTATGATGAAAAAAGAAGACAAAAAAATATACGTTGAAGAAATGAAAAAAAATTTTTCTTCAAATGAGTCAATTATGATTGCCCAATATCAAGGGTTAAATGTAAATGAATTAGATGATTTAAGAAAACAATTAAGAGAAAAAGGTATTTTATTCAAAGTTACAAAAAATAGAATAACAAAACTTGCAATTAAAGATTCTCCATTAAAAGATTTAGAAAAATATTTCAAAGGGCCAACTGCTGCAGCATTATCTTCTGATCCAATTACTACTGCGAAAATTTTAACAAAATTTGCGAAGACTCACGATAAGTTAAAAATTATTGCTGGTTTTATGGATGGCAAGGTTTTGGATCAAAAAGAGGTGTCTATTATCGCCACATTACCTTCTCTAGATGAGGCAAGGGCTAAAATAGTGGGAATTTTAGCGTCACCTGCACAAAAATTAGTAAGTATTTTACTTGCACCGGGCTCAAAAATTGCTAATTTAGCGCGCGCGAAGAGTTTAAAAAATTAAATTATAGGATCAATAATGTCAGACTTGAACAAAATTATAGAAGATTTATCTAAATTAACAGTTGTCGAAGCAGCAGAACTCTCTAAACAATTAGAGGAAAAGTGGGGCGTAACAGCGGCGGCACCTGTGGCAGCAGCTGCAGCAGCTCCTGGGGCAGCTCCAGCAGAGGAAAAATCTGAATTTTCTTTATTTTTATCATCAGCCGGTGATAAAAAAATAAATGTTATTAAAGAGGTGAGAGCAATAACTGGTTTAGGGCTTAAAGAAGCTAAAGATTTAGTTGAGGGAGCACCAAAAGAGATTAAAGCTGGAGTACCAAAAAAAGACGCTGACGAGTTTAAGAAAAAACTTGAGGCTGCTGGTGCTAAAGTGGAATTAAAATAGTTTAATTATTTATTAGTTCTTAGTTTGACTTTGTTGATCTAAGAAAATTTATTAATGGATTTATCGTTTACTCAAAAAAAAAATATTAGAAAAAATTTTGGAAGATTAGCTGAAGGTCTCTCAATTCCAAATTTAATTGAAGTTCAAAAAAATTCATACAATGAGTTTCTTAAGTCAAAATCTTCTTATGATAATATTTTAGATTTTAACAAAGGTATCGATAAAGTTTTTAAGTCTATTTTTCCTATAGAAGACGGAAATGAGAAATCAACGCTTGAATATATCTCATATAAATTAGACAAACCAAAATTTGATGTTTTGGAATGTAAACAAAGAAGCTTAACTTATTCTGCTTCACTTAAAGCTAATTTAAGACTAGTTGTTTATGATATAAATCAAGATACTAACACCAAACAAATACTTTCAGCAAAAGAACAAGAGGTATTTTTAGGAGAAATTCCTTTAATGACACCAAGTGGCACTTTTGTTGTGAATGGAGTTGAGAGAGTTGTAGTAAATCAAATGCATAGAAGTCCTGGAGTTTTTTTTGATCATGACAAAGGCAAAACCCATTCAAGTGGAAAGTTACTTTTCAATTGTAGAATAATACCAGGAAGAGGATCTTGGTTAGATTTTGAATTTGATCCTAAGGATATATTATACTTCCGAATTGATAGGAAGAAAAAACTTCCTATTACAACAATTTTATACGCAATAGGTTTCAACAAGGATAAAATCATAAAAACTTTTTATACCACTGATAAATTTATTTACGATAAAGAAAATAAAAATTGGAAAACAAATTTTAAACCAGAAAAATTTAAAAGACCAATCAAGCTCACATTTGACCTTGTAGATGCGAAAAATAATAAAAAATTATTAAATAAAGGTGACAAATTAAATTTTATAATTGCAAATAAATTTAAAGAAAAAGGAACTCAAGAAATACTAATTAGCAATCAAGAATTAATTGGTAAGTATTCCGCAACAGATATTAATAATTCAAAAAAATTAAATATAGTTCAAGCTGGTTCTGATATAAGTGAAGAAAATTTGGAAAAATTAATTCAGGAAGAGGTTACATCTCTTGAACTCGTAAATATTGATCCAATTAATAAAGGGCCTTATTTATTGGAAACACTTAAAAACGACAAAAATTTAGACAAAAATAGTGCATTGAATGACATATATAAAATTTTGAGACCTGGAGAAGCACCTACTACTGAAGTGGCTGAAGAAGTTTTTAAAAATTTATATTTCAATAAAGACAGATACGATCTTTCTGAAGTTGGTAGACTTAAATTAAATTCAAAACTTGATTTAAAATCAAGTTTAAAATCCACAATATTAAGTCCAGAGGATATTGTAGCTATTATTAAATTTATGTTAGACCTACGTGATGGAAAAGGTGAAGTAGATGATATAGATCACTTGGGCAATCGGAGAGTTAGATCAGTTGGAGAATTAGTTGAAAACCAATTTAGGATTGGTTTGTTAAGAATGGAAAGAAATGTTAAAGAAAAAATGTCGACTTTTTTAGAAATTGAGAGCGCTATGCCACAAGATTTAATTAATGCAAAACCAATAACAACTTCTTTGAAAGATTTTTACGCAACGTCACAACTTTCCCAATTTATGGATCAAACTAATCCGTTATCTGAAATTACTCATAAAAGAAGAGTTTCAGCTTTAGGTCCAGGAGGCTTAACGAGAGAAAGAGCAGGCTTTGAGGTAAGAGATGTTCACCCAACTCATTATGGAAGAATATGTCCAATAGAAACTCCAGAAGGACCAAATATAGGATTAATTAATAGTTTAGCCACTTTCTCCAGAGTAAATAAATTTGGCTATATAGAAAGTCCATATAAAAAAGTGGTAAAAGGAAAAGTAACTGATCAGATAGTTTATTTATCTGCAATTGAGGAAGAAAAATATAGTATTGCGCAAGCAAATTCTCCTTTAAATAAAAATGGGGAATTTGTTGAAGAATTAGTTGCTTGCAGAAAAAATTTAAATTTCCAATTATCGACTAAAGATAATATTGATTTTATAGACGTTTCACCAAAACAATTGGTTTCCGTAGCAGCTGCATTAATTCCGTTTTTAGAAAATGATGACGCTAACAGAGCATTAATGGGATCAAATATGATGAGACAAGCAGTGCCATTACTGAAACCTGAAGCTCCACTTGTTGGCACAGGCATAGAGGGCGATGTAGCATTAGATTCAGGAGTTACCATAGTTGCTAAAAGAAATGGAATTGTTGATAAAATTGATGGTAAACGAATAGTTGTTAAAGCAACTGAGGTAAAAGATTTGTCTCAATCAGCGGTGGATATTTACAACTTGTCTAAATTTAAAAGATCGAACCAAAACACATGCATAAATCAAAGGCCATTAGTCAAAGTCGGAGATTTAATTAGAAAAGGTGACATAATAGCTGATGGTCCAGCTACTCAATTAGGCGAATTAGCTTTAGGTAAAAATGTGACAGTAGCATTCATGCCTTGGCAAGGTTACAATTTTGAGGACTCAATATTAATTTCAGAAAGATGTGTAACAGACGATGTATTTACATCAGTTCATATAGAAGAGTACGAGTCAATGGCAAGAGACACCAAATTAGGAGCAGAGGAAATTACTAGAGACATACCTAATGTTAGCGAGGAAAGTTTAAGAAATTTGGATGAATCCGGGATTGTATATGTTGGTGCAGAAGTTAAACCAGGCGATATTCTGGTAGGTAAAGTAACACCGAAAAGCGAAACTTCATCAAGCCCCGAGGAAAAACTTCTAAGATCAATATTTGGTGAAAAAGCAACAGATGTAAGAGACTCATCTGAAAAATTACCTTCTGGAAGTGCTGGCGTTGTTATAGATGTGAGAGTATTTAATAGACATGGTATAGATAAAGACGAAAGATCCATTGCGATAGAAAGATCTGAAATTGAGTCTGTTCAAGAGGACAAAAAAGTAGAGGAAGAAATATTAAATAGAAATATAAAATCAAGAGCAATGGATTTGTTAAAAAATCAAACTGTCTCAAAAGGAATAAAAGAAATTAAATCAAATACAACAATTAAAGATGAAATATTAAATCAATTAAATTTGAGAGATATTTGGAAAATTTCATTTACTGAGGAAAAAATAAATAATGATTTACAAAAGTTGAAAGATCAATACGAAAATGCAGCAAAAGATATAGAATTAAGATTTGAGGACAAGGTCATGAAAATTCAACAAGGAGATGATCTCTTACCAACTGTTATGAAGGTCGTTAAAGTGTTTGTTGCTGTAAAAAGACGATTGAGACCAGGGGATAAAATGGCTGGAAGACATGGTAACAAAGGAGTTGTAAGTAAAATTGTTCCAGTTGAAGATATGCCTTACACCGAAACCGGAAAACCAGTAGATATAGTTTTAAATCCTTTAGGCGTACCAAGCAGGATGAATGTTGGTCAAATACTTGAGACTCACTTAGGATGGGCATGTTCTGAGCTTGGTGATCAAATAAGTGCATATTTACAACAATTTGAAAAGAAATTTGAGGATATAAATAAAAAATTAATACAAATTTATGGTAAAGAATATTTTGATAAAGTTATAAAGAAACTATCCAAAAAAGAAATTTTTGAACTTATTCAAAACATCTCTAAAGGTCTGCAAATATCTACCCCAGTTTTCGATGGTGCTTCAACCAATGATATTACAGAACTTTTAAAACTTGCAAATTTACCCGGTACAGGACAAACCACATTATGGGATGGAAGAACTGGAGAGAAATTTGATAGACCAGTTACAGTCGGAACTATTTATATGCTTAAATTAAATCATTTGGTTGAGGATAAAATACATGCAAGATCTACTGGACCTTATAGCTTAGTCACACAACAACCTTTAGGTGGTAAAGCCCAACTAGGTGGTCAAAGATTTGGTGAAATGGAAGTTTGGGCTTTAGAGGCTTACGGAGCTTCTTACACTTTGCAAGAAATTTTAACTGTTAAGTCAGATGACGTAGCTGGTAGAACTAAAGTTTACGAGACAATAGTAAAAGGAGACAATAATTTTGAATCCGGTGTTCCAGAGTCATTTAACGTCCTAGTGAAAGAAATAAGGGCTTTAGGATTAAATATAGAATTGAACTAAATATGGAAAAGAATATCTCAAAAGAAATTTTTGATAATAAATTAGCCAAAGAAAATAATTTTAGCAATATTAAAATAACATTGGCAAGTCCAGAAAAAATCAAATCATGGTCTTTTGGTGAAATAAAAAAACCAGAGACAATAAATTATCGTACTTTTAGACCTGAAAAAGATGGATTGTTCTGTTCAAGAATTTTTGGCCCAGTTAAAGATTACGAGTGTTTATGTGGAAAATATAAACGAATGAAATTTAGAGGAATAATTTGTGAAAAATGTGGTGTTGAAGTAACAAAATCTAATGTCCGAAGAGAAAGAATGGGTCATATTGATTTAGCTTGTCCAGTTGCACATATCTGGTTTTTAAAATCACTACCAAGCAGAATATCACTTGCAATTGATATGAAACTTAAAGATGTTGAAAAAGTTTTATATTTTGAAAATTTTATTGTTGTAGAACCTGGTCTTACGAAATTAAAAAAAGGTCAACTTTTGACCGAAGAAGAATTAGTAAAAGCACAAGATGAATTTGGTGAAGATGCTTTTACAGCTGGTATAGGGGCAGAAGCAGTTCGAGAAATTCTATTAAGTCTAGATTTGAAAAATGAACAAAAAAAACTAAGGGAGTCATTAAAAGAGATAAAATCCAAAGTAGCTGAGGAAAGAACGATCAAAAGGTTAAAATTAATAGAGTCCTTTATTAATTCAGGTAACAAACCTGAATGGATGATTTTAACAACAGTTCCAGTAATTCCCCCAGAATTACGTCCTTTAGTTCCTTTAGATGGTGGAAGGTTTGCCACTTCTGATTTGAATGATTTATATAGAAGAGTAATTAACAGAAACAATAGACTTAAAAGACTTCTAGATTTAAAAGCCCCGGATATAATTGTTAGAAATGAAAAAAGAATGCTCCAAGAGTCAGTAGATGCGCTATTTGATAATGGGAGAAGAGGTAGAGTTATTACGGGCACTGGTAAAAGACCTTTAAAATCTTTAGCAGAAATGTTGAAAGGCAAACAAGGGCGTTTTAGACAAAACTTGTTAGGAAAAAGAGTAGATTATTCTGGAAGATCAGTAATTGTTGTCGGACCCGAGCTAAAACTTCATCAATGCGGATTGCCAAAAAAAATGGCATTAGAGTTGTTTAAGCCTTTTTTGTATGCAAGATTAGATAAATTAGGGTTAGCTACAACAATTAAACAAGCAAAAAGATTAGTAGAAAAAGAAAAAAGTGAAGTTTGGGATGCTCTTGAGCACATAATTAGAGAACATCCAATTTTACTTAATAGAGCTCCAACACTACACAGATTAGGCGTACAAGCGTTCGAAGCAAAACTAATCGAAGGTAATGCAATAGAACTTCATCCATTGGTATGTGCAGCTTTTAATGCCGATTTTGACGGTGATCAAATGGCAGTCCATATCCCTCTCAGTCTAGAGGCACAACTAGAAGCACGCGTATTAATGATGTCGACAAATAATATTTTAAGTCCATCTAACGGAAAACCTATTATTGTACCAAGTCAAGATATAGTTTTGGGAATATATTATCTATCTCAAGACACAAACAAAGAAAAAGAGGATAAAAAATTCAAGGGTATTTTCTCTGATATAGAGGAAATTGAGCAAGCTATCGAAAATAAATCAATTAGTTTGCATTCCAAAATCATTTCTACATTTACGACTTTGGATGAAACAGGAAAAGAGATAAAAGAAAAATATAAAAGTACAGCTGGAAGATTTTTATTAGCAAGTCTTTTACCTAAAAATTTCAATATTAAATTTTCTTTGATAGATAGAACTTTGACAAAGAAAAATATTTCAGAGGTAATTGATACAATCTTTAGATTTTGCGGTCAAAAAGAGACAGTGATATTCTGTGATAGAATCAAAACTTTAGGTTTCAAACATGCATTTAAGGCAGGAATTTCTTTTGGAAAAGATGATCTGATAATACCAAAAACAAAAGAAAATTTAATAAATGAAACAAAAAAACAAATAGAAGAATATGAAAAACAATATTCTGATGGATTGATCACAAGAGGAGAAAAGTACAATAAAGTAGTTGATATTTGGTCAAAATGTACTGACACTTTAGCGAATGAAATGATGAAAGAAATTTCGTCAGCCGAGAAAGTTTATGAAAATGATAGAATTGAAACTAACTCAGTTTATATGATGGCTGACTCCGGTGCCAGAGGTTCTCAAGCACAAATGAAACAATTGGCCGGTATGAGAGGTTTGATTGCGAAACCTTCAGGAGAGATTATTGAAACACCAATTATATCAAATTTTAAAGAAGGTTTAACAGTTTTGGAATATTTTAACTCAACTCACGGAGCAAGAAAGGGTCTAGCTGACACAGCTTTAAAAACTGCAAATTCTGGATATTTGACAAGAAGATTATGCGACGTGGCTCAAGATATTCAAATTAGTGCAGTATCTTGCGACACAAAAAAACGATCATCAATCACATTATCAGAAATAATAGAGGGAGGAAATATTCTCGTCAGTTTGTCCGAAAGAATTTTAGGAAGAGTAATAGCAGAGGACATTAAACATCCAATCAATGGAGAAATTTTGTGTAAAAAGGGTAAATTAATTGATGAAAATGATTGTGAAAAGATAGACTCAGCCGGAGTAAAATCAGTAAAAGTTTACTCAGTTATAACATGCTCTTTAGAAAAAGGTGTATGCGCAACATGCTATGGTAGAGATCTCTCAAGGGGTAAATTAGTAAGCGTAGGAGAGGCGATAGGAATGATAGCTGCCCAATCTATTGGTGAGCCAGGAACTCAATTGACAATGAGAACTTTCCATGTTGGTGGGACAGCACAAGTTAAAGAAGAGTCTCAAATTATTTCCCAAGGCAAAGGAAAATTAAATATAATCAATAAAAATTTAATAGAAGACTCAAAAAAGAATATCATTGTAATGGGAAGGAACACACAACTAAGCATAGAAGATGATAATAAAAGGCAATTAGCAATATACAAAGTTAATTACGGATCAAAACTTTTCTTCAAAGATGGTGATACTATAGGAAAAGGAAAAAAAATAGCTGAATGGGATCCTTATACATTGCCTGTTATAGCTGAGACTAGCGGTGTTGTGAATTATATGGATTTGACAGAGGGAGTAACTTTAACCGAAACTTTAGATGATGCTACTGGAATTTCATCTAAATCAGTTACAGATTGGAAATCATTATCCAAAAATTCAGAACTTAAACCAAGGATAACTTTGAGAAATGAAAAAGGTGAGATAATTAAAAAGGCGGACGGTAATGAAGCTAGATATTATCTTGTGCCTGATACAATTCTTTCAGTCAAGGATGGCCAAAAAGTTTCTGCAGGCGATGTTTTAGCAAGACTTCCTAAAGAAACCTCTAAAACAAAAGATATTACTGGAGGTTTACCAAGAGTTGCAGAATTATTTGAAGCAAGAAGACCAAAGGACAGCGCAATAATTGCAGAAAATGATGGTGTGATTCAATTTGGAAAAGAAGTCAGAGGAAAGCAAAAAATTTCAATCGTTTCTTCATCAGGTGAAACATCAAATTATCTTATTCCAAAAGGCAAACATGTTAACTTTAACCAAGGCGAAAAGATCAAAAAAGGTGAATATTTACTAGATGGAAGCCCGGCTCCTCACGATATTTTAAGAATATTGGGAGTAGAAAAACTGACAGAATATTTTGTAAGTGAAGTTCAAGAGGTTTATAGGTTGCAAGGAGTTGTTATTAACGACAAACATATAGAAACAATAGTAAGACAAATGCTGAAAAAGGTGGAAATTAAAGATCCAGGAGAGTCAGAATTATTACAAGGTGAAATTATAGATTTAATTGATATTATAAAACTGAACAGTGAATTGAAAAAAAATAATAAAAAAACTGCAACATATGAGAGAGTTTTACTAGGTATAACCAAGGCCTCTCTTCAAACAAATTCATTTATCTCTGCTGCATCATTTCAAGAAACAACAAGAGTTTTAACGGACGCTTCTATTAAAGGTAAAACCGACAATCTTGAGGGATTAAAGGAAAACGTTATTGTTGGAAGATTGATACCAGCTGGAACTGGTTTAACAAAAATGGGTTGGGACGATAAAGCTAGAGAATTAGATAAAGCTAGATTATCTGAGTTAAAAGAAAAATCTATTGACACCCAATCATCACAATAAGCTCAAATTACTATTGATTTTATTGAGCTTTTTCATCTTTTAGCATGTTGACTTTTAAGATTTCGATGTTAGTTTAACGAAATTTTTGAATGTTGGAAGTAAGGTTAAATTAGACCTTAAACCCTAACAAAAAAACGTCAAATCTTACTTCTATTTCAAAAAATTGTGAATTTATGCCGACTATAAACCAGTTGATAAAAAAACCTAGACAGAAACCTTTGGTGCGAAATAAGGTTCCTGCACTCCAACGTCAACCTCTTAAAAGAGGTGTTTGCACTAAGGTTTATACTACCACTCCCAAAAAACCGAACTCAGCTTTAAGAAAAGTTGCTAGAGTGAGATTGTCTAATGGATTTGAGGTAACAGCTTACATTCCAGGAGAAGGCCATAACTTGCAAGAACACTCTGTAGTGATGATCAGGGGAGGAAGAGTTAAAGATCTTCCAGGAGTAAGATATCATGTTCTAAGAGGAAACTTAGACACCCAAGGAGTTGCAAATAGAAAAAAAAGAAGATCACTTTACGGAACAAAAAAACCAAAATAATCAAAATGTCACGAAAAAGAAAAGCGCCAATTAGAAAAATTTACCCAGATCCTAAGTATGGATCAGTTATAATATCTAAATTTATTAATTCAATAATGTTTGATGGAAAACGGTCAACAGCAGAAAAAATTCTTTACGATGCTCTTGATAGGATAAAGTCAAAAAATAATAATGATCCACTCAAAGTATTTAATTCAGCTATTAGCAATGTAAAACCAAACTTAGAAGTAAGATCAAGAAGAGTTGGGGGAGCCACTTATCAAGTTCCAGTTGAAGTAAAAGCTAATAGAGGTCAAGCGTTGGCACTTAGATGGTTATTAGATGCATCAAGAAAAAGAAAAAATAAAACTATGTCTGAAAAACTCTACTTTGAAATTTTAGATGCATCCCAAAACAAAGGTTCTGCAATAAAAAAAAGAGAGGATACACACAAAATGGCAGAGTCAAATAAAGCATTCGCCCATTTTAGATGGTAAAATTATGTCAAAAAAATACTCATTAGATAAATATAGAAACATAGGCATTATGGCTCACATTGATGCCGGTAAAACCACTACAACTGAAAGAATATTATATTACACTGGTAAAAGTCATAAAATTGGAGAAGTTCATGATGGAGCTGCAACAATGGACTGGATGGAGCAAGAGCAAGAGAGAGGTATAACAATTACATCGGCAGCCACTACATGTTTTTGGAATGATCATAGAATAAATATTATTGATACTCCTGGTCACGTTGATTTTACAATTGAAGTAGAACGATCTCTTAAAGTTTTAGATGGTGCTGTAGCTGTATTTGATGGAGTAGCTGGTGTTGAACCCCAGTCCGAAACAGTATGGAGACAAGCTGATAAATATAAAGTTCCAAGAATTTGTTTTGTAAATAAACTTGATAGAACTGGCGCGGATTTTTTCCGTTGTGTAGACATGATTAAAGATAGATTAGGATCAAAACCTTTAGTGATACAAATTCCGGTTGGTGCGGAGGCTGAGTTAAAAGGAGTTGTTGATTTAATAAAGATGAAAGCCATTGTTTGGAAAGATGAAAAACTCGGTGCTGAATTTGAAGAAATTGATATTCCTAATGAATTAAAAGACTCATCCGAAAAATTTAGAAAAGAGTTGGTTGAAACGGCTGTTGAGCAAGATGAAAAACTAATGGAAGATTATTTAAATGGTAAAGAAATATCTGAAAGTGATTTAATTAAATGCGTAAGAAAAGGGACTCTGAATTTCAATTTTGTACCAATTTTAACTGGTTCAGCTTTCAAAAATAAAGGTGTTCAACCTTTGCTCGACGCTGTGGTAAATTTTTTACCTAGTCCTAAAGATCTAGGATCTATTGAAGGAACTAAAGTAGGATCCGATGACAAAATACAATTAAAGTTTGATGAAAAATCAACTTTTTCAGCATTAGCGTTTAAAGTAGCAAATGACCCATTTGTTGGATCTCTAACTTTTTTAAGAATTTACTCAGGCACTTTAAACGCAGGCACATCAATATTAAATTCTTCTAAAGATAAAGACGAAAGAGTTGGAAGAATGTTATTAATGCATGCTAATAGCAGGGAAGATATTAAATCTGCAAGCGCTGGAGATATAGTTGCTCTAGCAGGTCTTAAATATACAATTACAGGGCACACTCTCTGTGATGAAAAAAATCCAGTTTTACTTGAGCCTATGGAGTTTCCAGATCCAGTAATAGAAATTGCTGTTGAGCCAAAAACAAAAGGCGACCAAGAGAAAATGGGAGAAGCATTATCAAGACTTGCTAAAGAGGATCCGTCTTTTAGAGTTTCTTCAGACGAAGAGTCAGGACAAACTATTATCAAAGGTATGGGGGAATTACACCTAGATATTATTGTTGATAGGATGAAAAGAGAATTTAAAGTTGAAGCAAATATTGGTGCACCCCAAGTCGCTTACAGAGAGACAATTCTTGGTGAGTCAGTTATGGATTATACCCACAAAAAACAAAGTGGAGGTGCAGGTCAATTTGCCAGAGTAAAATTAAGCGTAGAACCGCTTGACGCTGGAAAAGGAAGAGAAGTAGAAAACATGATTAAAGGAGGTGCTATACCAAAAGAGTTTATTCCTGGAGTAGAAAAAGGAATTGAAAGTGTTGCTGAAAATGGAATTTTAGCAGGATTTCCAATAATTGATTATAAAGTAAAAATACTTGACGGTTTACACCATGACGTTGACTCAAGCGTACTAGCTTTTGAGATAGCAAGCAGAACATGTTTTAAAGAAGCATGTCAAAAAGCCACCCTTAAGCTTTTGGAACCAATTATGAAAGTAGAGGTAGTCACACCAGAAGAATTTATGGGTGATGTTATTGGAGATTTAAATAGTAGAAGAGGACAAGTTGGGGCTACTGAGCCTAGAGGAAATGCAACAGCTATATCTGCCACCGTGCCTTTGGCTAACATGTTTGGCTATATAAATAACTTAAGATCTTCTACTCAAGGCAGGGCTCAATACACAATGCAATTTAGCCATTATGATAAAGTTCCGCAGAATGTTCAAGACGAGGTAACAAAAAAATTAGCTTAACTTATGGAAAACCAAAATATTAGAATTCATTTACGTGCTTACGATAATAAAATCTTAGATTTATCTACAGAAGAAATCGTAAACACAGCGAAAAGAACAGGCGCTCAAGTTAAAGGACCTATTCCACTTCCGACAAGAGTTGAGAGATTTACTGTTTTAAGGTCGCCTCACATTGATAAAAAAAGTAGAGAACAATTTGAGTCTAGAACACACAAAAGACTTATTGATATAATTGAACCAACACCTCAAACAGTCGAAGCTTTGATGAAATTAGATTTGGCTTCAGGGGTAGATATTGAAATAAAGATATAATTATGAATTTAGGATTAATAGGAACAAAGCTTGGAATGACTAGAGAGTTTTTA
>CACGGZ010000014.1 GCA_902572695.1 uncultured Pelagibacteraceae bacterium
AAAAAACATTTGATCGTATAAAAAACTCGCTTTAATGAAACTAAATATAAATTTTGATGATTTTATGAAAAATCATAAAAACAAAAAAAATCAAATTCTTTATGCTACAAAAAAATGTTTTGATTACTCAAAAGTAGAAAATCTATTTAGATTTTTATCAATTGAAGAAAATAGTTTTATTTTTGAGTCTGTTGAGAAGGGAAAAATCAGAGGAAGATATACCATAATAGGTTTAAATCCCGATAAAATTTGGGATATAAGCAAAAATATTATAACTATTTATTCAGAGGGGAAAAAAAGTAAAATTAAATCCGAACCCTTAAAATTTATTAATAATTTATTAATAAAATTTAATTCTAAAATTGATAGTAAATTACCAAAAATGGCATCGATGTTAGTCGGTTATTTTTCATATGATGTAATTCGTTATATTGAGAAAATACCAAATAAATGTAAGGAAGATCTTAAAATACCTGATGTAAGGTTATCAAGGCCTAAAAGTCTAGTGATTTATGATAATTTGAAAAAAAGAATCTACTATATTGAAAATGTATATGGTGATACAGCAATTAAAAACTATTATGAAAAATATCAATCAATCAAAAAAAGTTTTGACGGTTACCAGGCATACGAAAATATAAAATTACCGGAAAAATTCTCTTTTAGAAAAAACTATCACAAAATAAAGTCTAATATTTCAAAAAATAAGTATAAATCAATTGTTTCGAAGGCAAAAAAACATATTAAGAAAGGTGATATATTTCAAGTTGTTTTGAGTCAAAGATTTGAAAGAAAGTTTTTAAAACAACCTTTAGAAATTTATAATCATCTTAGAAAGTCAAATCCTTCACCTTTTATGTTTTATTTTAATTATAGAGATTTTAAAATTTTAGGAAGTAGTCCTGAAATATTAGTGAGACTTCGTAACAATAAAATTACGATAAGACCAATTGCTGGTACTAGACCTAGGGGTAAGAATAAAAAGGAGGACATAAAATTCGAAAAACAATTGTTAAAAGACAGAAAAGAGTTAGCAGAACATTTAATGTTATTAGATCTAGGAAGAAATGATGTTGGGAGAGTGTCAAGGATTAATACTGTAAAGGTAACAGAAAAATTTAATATAGAAAAATATTCTCATGTCATGCATATAGTGTCTAATGTTGAGGGTATATTTAATAAAAAGAAATCTGTTTTTGAAACATTGTTATCTGGATTCCCAGCAGGAACTGTAAGTGGAGCGCCAAAAATTAAGGCAATGGAAATTATCGATAAATTGGAGAAAAGTAAGAGAAAACTTTATGCTGGAGGTATTGGATATTTCACCCCGAATAATGAGTTTGATACTTGTATAGCTTTAAGAACTGCTATTATAAAAAATAATATATTTTATGTTCAGTCTGGCGCAGGTATAGTTGCAGATAGTAGTCCCGAAAGAGAATATATTGAGACCGTTAACAAGGCTAAAGCATTAATGAAAGCGGTAGATTAATGAAAATTTTATTAATAGACAATTATGACAGTTTTACATATAATTTGTATCATTACATCTCAAAATTCAAAAAAAACATTGATGTAATAAGAAATGATAAAATAGATGGAAAAACAATCTTAAAAAAAAATTATAAAAAAATAGTCATCTCTCCTGGTCCAGGCTATCCAATCGACGCAGGAAATTGTTTAAAAATCGTAAAACAAGTCTATAAACAAGTACCCATTCTTGGTGTTTGTTTAGGTCACCAAGTAATTGGTCAAGTTTTTGGTGGAAAAATAATTAGTGCAAATAGATTAATGCACGGAAAAACTAGTAATATTAAACACAATAAAAAAGGATTATTTAAAAACATAGAGAACAATTTTGAGGCTACTAGATATCACAGTCTGGTGGTAGATCGTAAAAATTTCCCAAAAGATCTTATTATAACAGCTGAAACTAGAAGCAAAACGATAATGGGGATAATGCACAAAAAGTATAATATACATGGTTTTCAATTTCATCCTGAAAGTATTAAAACAAAGGTAGGAATGAGGTTGATTAAGAATTTTATTACAAACTGAAATGACAAGCATAATAGAAAATTTAAAAAAAGGTCAAAATCTCTCATTTGAAGAAAGTAAATTATTATTCACTGAGTTGATGGAGGGAAAACATGAAGAGAGTTCAATAATACAAATACTTGAGTCTTTTTTAAATAAAGGTGAAACAAAAGATGAAATTGCTGGGGGCATTTTTATTTTAAGGGATAAAGCTGTCAAAGTAAAAACAGATCAATACACAATTGATACTTGTGGGACAGGAGGAGATGGTAAAAACTCTCTAAATATATCTACGGCAGCGGCTATTGTTTTAGCTAGTATGGGTGTGAAGGTGGCTAAACATGGAAATAAGGCTGTATCATCAAGTTGTGGTTCGGCAGATGTTTTAGAGGCTCTAAAGATAAATATTAATTTAAAACCGAATGAAGCAGAAGAAAGCTTGAGAAAATTTAATTTTGCTTTTATGTTTGCTCCAAACTACCACTCAGCGATGAAGTATGTTGGTCCAGCTAGAAAAAAAATTAGAAAAAAAACAATTTTTAATTTAATAGGTCCTTTGAGTAGTCCTGCGCAAGTAAAAAGACAAGTGATAGGAGTTTACGATAAGAAATGGATGAAACCTTTCGCGGAGGCTTTAAAAGAAAATAATGTTGTTCATGCTTTAATTGTCCATAGTGACGATGGTATGGATGAAATATCGCCTTTTGAAAATACAAATATTGTAGAGCTGAAAGATGGCAATGTTAAAGAATTTAAAATCGATCCAAAAAACTTTGGTATTAATAGTCCTAATAAAGAAAATCTTATAGGTAAGGATGCTCAATATAATTCTCAGAAAATTATAGAAATTTTTGAAGGAAAGTTAAATGAATTTTCTCAATCAGTAGCACTAAATGCTGCAGCAGGACTTATTGTGTCTGGAAAAGAAAATAAATTTAGTATCGCTTACGAAAGATCCTTATCATATTTAAGGTCTGGAAATGTATTTAAACACTTAGAAAAAATGAGAAAAAATATTTGACTAACATATTAGAAAAAATTGTTGCAGATAAAAAAAAAACTTTAGATTTATTAAAAAAAAATATTTCAAAGAGTATATTGGAAAAAAATATAAGTAAAAATAGTTTTTATAACTTTAAAGATGCGATAATTAATAATAAAAATATTTCTATAATTGCAGAAATTAAAAAAGCTAGTCCGTCAGCTGGTATATTGGTTAAAGATTTTAATCATATAGATATTGCAAAAATGTATTTAAATAATGGCGCAACTTGTCTTTCAGTCTTAACTGAAGAAAAATATTTTTTAGGTAAACTTGAGTATATTTTAGATATAAAAAAAAAATTTCAAATACCAATTTTAGCTAAAGATTTTTTTATTGATCCTTATCAAATAGCCTTGTCAAAAAGCTTCGGATGTGACTGTATATTAATTATAATTGCTGCTCTGAGTGAAAAACAAGCTGATGAAATATACTCAGAGGCGTTAAAAAATAATTTATCAGTAATAGTTGAGGTCCACGACGAGAAAGAGGCCGAAAAAGCTTTAAAATATAGTGAGGCTATTATAGGAATAAATAATAGAAATTTAAAAACTTTAGAAGTATCTTTAGACAATACGATTTCAATCCATAAAGTTCTTAAGTCCCACAAAGGTCCTCTAATTTCTGAGAGCGGTATTAAAAATGAAAAAGATGCAAAATTCATATTTGATAAAACTGGAATCAAAAACTTTCTTATAGGTGAATCACTTTTAAAATCGGACAAACCTGAGAAATTAATGAGAGAAATAATTAAAATTTTTCAATAAATACGCGGTTAATTTAAAGTTGTAATTTAAAAAGAACTTTTGTAGAACATGAATGTACAGGGTTTGTTCTATGCTAACAAAAAAACAAAAAAATTTACTAATTTTTATTAACAAAAAGATTAGATCAACTGGTATTTCGCCTTCTTACGAAGAGATGAAAAATTCACTCAACTTGAAGTCGAAATCAGGAATACACCGGCTAATATCCGCTTTAGAGGAAAGGGGCTTTGTAAAAAGATTAGCCCACAAGGCAAGAGCTCTAGAAGTTGTAAAACTTCCAGAAAACGCAAGTGCCAATGACATATTTAACTCATTTACCCCAAGTGTTATCAAAGGCGGTCTGGACAAATCAAATCAAAAATCAAGCAAAATTTCTGTTTTAGGAAGTATTGCTGCCGGCACTCCAATTGAAGCAATACAACAAGAAGTTGATAAAGTTTCTTTGCCAGTGGAATTACAAAATAACGGTGAATTTTTTGGGCTAAAGATTAAAGGTGACTCAATGATTGAAGCTGGGATTAACAATGGAGATACTGTTATAATTAAAAAATCGTCTACTGCAGATAACGGTCAAATAGCAGTGGTTTTAATAGATAATCAAGAGGCAACTTTAAAAAGAATTAGAAAAAAAGGTAAGACAATTGCTCTTGAGGCAGCAAATAAGAACTATGATACTAAGATATACGCAGCAAATAGAATAAAAATTCAAGGAAGATTAATTTCTTTATATAGAAACTTTCACTAAATTAGTCTAAAAATATTAAATGTCTTTTAATTGTAGGTTTGCCCCATCCCCTACTGGTCCACTTCATATTGGAGGGGTTAGAACTGCATTATTCAACTGGTTATTAGCAAGAAAAAATAAAGGAAAATTTTTTCTTAGAATAGAAGACACAGATAAAGAAAGATCAAAAGATCAGTTTAAAATACAAATTATTAATTCTTTAAAATGGATAGGTGTCGACTATGACGGAAAAGAATATATTCAATCTAAAAATGTATCTAAACATGTTGAAGTAGCTAAGGAACTTATAAAAAAAGGTTTTGCTTATGAATGCTATTGTACAGAAGATGAAATAAACGAGCAAAAAGAAAAGTGTAAGAAACAAGGCATCCCATATGTTTATAATAGGAAATGGAGAGATGCTAAAGATCTAAAAATACCTAAAGATATTAAGCCTGTAATTAGATTCAAAAGTAAAATTTCTGGTAATACGATTATAAAGGATTTAGTTCAGGGGGAAAGAAATATATCAAATTCTACTATTGAAGATTTTGTAATATTGAGACAAGATAAGTCTCCTACATACCAATTGTCAGCTACTGTGGATGATCACGAGATGAAAATTACACATATTATAAGAGGAGACGATCATATGATTAATTCTTTTAAGCAAAAACAAATTTATGACGCCATGAAATGGCAAGTTCCAAGTTTTGCTCACATACCTTTAATTCATAGTGAAAAAGGGAAAAAGCTTTCAAAAAGAGATAATGCTTCCACAATAAATGATTATATAAAAATTGGTATTATTCCAGATGCTTTACGAAATTATTTATTAAGATTGGGCTGGTCTTATAAAGATAAAGAAATTTTTTCACTTAAAGAAAGTATTGAACTTTTCAATTTTGAAGGGATCGGCAAATCGCCATCTAAATTAGATATGTCCAGAATTTTATCAATTAATGAAACTTACATTAAATCAATGAATGAAGAAGACTTATTTAGAAAATTAATAGAATTTTCAAATGAATACAAAACAAAAATTGATAAATCAAAAGAAGATGTTGTTTTAAAAGCTATAAATTTTTTGAAGAATAAAGCCAAAACTCTTGAAGATATATATAACAATTCAAAATATATCCTTAATAATAGCATAGATATATCAAGTGAGGATAAAGCTTTAATTGATAAAAAATCCCGTGATATTATTATTAATTTCATTGAGGATTATGAGAAATTGACAGAGCTAAAAAAGGAAAAATTAGAGTCGATTATTAAAAATTTAATTAATAAACATAGAACCAATTTTAAAGGTGTTGGACAGCCCTTAAGAATTGGATTAATCGGTACAAAATTCGGGCCTGGAATTTATGACATAATTTTATCTTTAGATAAAACTACTGTAATAAATAGATTAAAAGAACTGGTATAATGTCGAAACCATATTTATTTAGTCCGAGCGAATTTGCATTTGGATATTCGGGATGTAAAAGGTGCTATTACGATCTTAAATTAAACAACATTAAAATAAATTTTGGTTTTCCAACAATATTTACAAAAATTGATGCTATTCAAAAAAAATTTTATCATAATAAACCTTCAAAATACTTAAATTCAAACAAAGTACCCGAAGGAATAATTAAAACAGATTACGCTAAATTACATAAATCGAGAGTTCTTTATGATCATAAAGATAGAGCATTCCAGTTAAGAGGTAAAATTGATGCTTATGTTGACCATAGAGATTTTTTTTCAATAATAGATTTTAAAGTAACAAATATAAATGAAAAAAAATCACTAACATATATGACACAGTTAAATAGTTACGCAATTATGTTTGAGCAGCCAGATCAAAATTATTTAAAATTAAATCCGGTAAGAAATCTTGGAATTTTTTGTTTTGAGCCAAGTGATTTAAAATTAGAGAGTACACCAAATTTAGTAATGGCCACAAAGTATTTTGAAATTATAAGAAATGATGATTTGTATTTTAAATTTATGACAGATGTAATAGATTTTTTGGAGGGCGATATACCAAGTTTTAATAACAATTGTAGTATTTGTAATTTAAAATTACAAACTTTTCCAAAGTGAGTCTGCAGCCAATTCTGTTGGTAAATTCTTTGTTCTAAAACCATCTAAAACTTTTTCTGTATTTGATATTTGTTTTTTTATTTTATTCTGGTCATCTAAAAAACTGGAAACCAATTTAAAAATTTCCCTTGGATTGCACTTAGACTGTAATAATTCAGGAATAATCATCTGATTAGCGGCTATATTTAAAATGTTGGCATACTTAATTTTTACTAATATTTTAACTATTAAAAAATTTAAAAAATTCATTTTATAAATAATTATAGAAGGTATTTTTCTTTTACATATTTCAAGAGAAATTGTGCCAGATTTTGAAACGGCAAAAATTGATTTTTTTAGTATATGGTCTTTTATTTTTTCGTCAGAAATAATTTCTATATTATTAATTTGGCTTTTATTTATCATTTTTTCTAAATTGGATCTTTGTGATCTGGTGGAATGGAAGACATATAAAAAATCTTCATATTTAACATTCATCAATTTAATGAATTCTAATAAAATCGGCGTAAGTACTTTTAGCTCACTTTCTCGACTTCCAGGAAAAACTGAAATTATTGCTGTATTTTTTTTAAAAACTTGATTAATTTCAATTTTAGCTTCTTTGTCATTTTCTAAAAGTGGATGTCCAACAAACTGACAGCTTACATTTTCTTTTTCCCAATATTTTTTTTCAAATTTAAATAAAAGCAAAATGTGATCAATAAATTTTTTTATTTTCTTTACCCTTCCTTCTCTCCATACCCAAACTTGTGGAGCAACAAAATGGATAGTTTTTGTCTTTGGTGAATTTTTTTTTACTTTTTCAACAACTCTCAATGTAAAATCAGGACTATCTACTGAAAACAAAATATCAGGATTGAACTCCAATATTTTCTCAGCAGTTTCATTAATTTTTTTCTTAATTTTAAATATATTTAGCAATACTCGAGTGAAACCTAAGTATGTAACTTGATTTAGATCTGAGATTGAATTTATTCCCAAAGATTTTAGTTCTTCTCCCCCTAAACAAAGATAAGAGATTTTAGGATCTTTTGTTTTTAATTTTGAAATTACCTTTGCCGCTAATCTATCTCCCGAAGGTTCACCTGTTAAAATAAAAATCTTTTTCATTTAAACATTCTCCAAATACTGCCATTATCAGAAATTAAGTAAATTTCTCCGTTTTTTTTATGTATTTTGATATCACGTATTCTTCCAATTTTTCCTTTAAATATTATTTCTTCATTAATTGTTGCCTTGTTAAAATTTATTTTTCTAAGTGACTGATCTTTTAATGCAGTAATAAGCGCACTTCCATTCCATTCCTTAAATTCTTCACCTTTATAAATTACAATTGCGCTTACTGCTATTGACGGTACCCAGTATTTAATGGCTTTAGTATAACCTGGCTTCCACTTCGGACCGATTTTTGTTCCGCTATAGTTTGTTCCGCCCCATCCTAAAATTTTCCAGCCATAGTTTTCTCCATAGTTTGCCGTGCCAAACCAATCACCTCCTTTTGCACCATGGTTACTTAAATAAATTTTGTCATCAAATGGAGATAAAGCAATACCTTGGGGATTTCTAACTCCTATCTGATAAATTTCAGGTAACCAATCTTTTTTATCTTTAAACTTAGGATTGTCGTTTGGAATAGAACCATCTATATTTATCCTGATGATGCTGCCAGGATGTTTTTGTGGATCTTGCGCAATCATACCCTCGCCTCTTTCACCAGCTGTTATGTAAAGCTTATCTTTTTTAATAACTAATCTCGAACCAAAATGATACCCGGAGTTGATAGGGGGTTCGGCCCTAAAAATATTTTTAAATGTTATGTTTTTTTTATCAAAAACACCTTTTGCAACTGATGTGCTCGAATGCCAGTTTCCTCTATTTTCAGAATAAGATGCGAAAACATAATCATTATGAAATAAAATATCTAAAAGGCCACCTTGACCATCTTCCAATACAGACAGATTGTGTTTTATAACTGATTTTGTTTTATCTTTTAAATTAATAATTAATAAATTTCCTGGTTTCTCCGTAACCAGAATGTTATTCTCATCAATAAAAGATAAACTCCATGGTTTGTTTAACCCATCAAATATTTTTTCAATTTTTATTTCAGATGAGTATAAATCAGAAAAAGTAAAAAAAGTAAATAATGTAAGAAGTATTTTCCTCATTTTGAAAGAATAAACATTTTATTTTTATTTGCAAAATTTATACATTTTTTTTTCTCTAAAAAAACATTTTGCTTATTTTTTACAACTATACCTCTAAGACCTGCTAATTTACATTGTTTAAAAGTTTCTAATCCAATAGTTGGTAAATCAATTCTTAAATCTTGTTTTTTTTTAGGGAATTTTACTAATACACCGTTATCTTTATATTTATTATTTTTGGATTTCATTAATAGTTTTTGTGTCCCACCAATTCCTTCGATAGCAATTAATTTTTTATTTCTAACAACTACACCTTGACTGTGGTTGTATTTATTTAAATTTTTAAGTATGGAAATTGCTTTGCTTATATCAGCCCTATCTAATGTGTTTGGCTTAATTTTTGTATATATACCTCTTTTTAAAGTTAATTCTGGATTAAAAAATAATGAATTAATAGTTATAATTCTCTCTTTTTTAAAAATATCAATTATTTCTCTCAAAATTGCGGCGTCACCAAGTTTTGAGCTTTTTATAATTCTTGGCATATAATAAAAGCCTTTTAGGTCTAATTTTAACTTAGAAAATCTGGGTTTAACAACTTTACCTGCAAAAAGTACCTTATTGCATTTATTATCTTTTAATAAATTTATGATTTTTCCGAATTGACCAATAGATACTCTTTTAGAATTTTTATCTTTTCTGAAAGTCCTATTTTTACTTAAATCTATAATAAGGTATCTAATTTTTTTTTGTTTAATCTTTTTTAAAATTGCATTTGGAAAATCAGTATCTCCGAATATTAATCCAATCATTACTTAGCTAATGGTGTGCAAATAGGTCTTTTTTTATCTTTTTCTATAAAATTGATAACTTCTTTAACCAACTCATTTTCCTTAAATTCACCGTTAATTTTAGCTAAATTTTCATGAAATTTCTCTGATGAAAAAATTCTTTTATAAGCGCTATCCAATTCTAAAATTTTTTTATTATCGTATTTTTTTCTTCTTAATCCAATTAAATTAATTCCTTGCAAGTAATTTCTATTACCAAATGATAGACCAAAAGGTATCACATCTTTTAACACACCCGTCATACCTCCAATCATTGCAAGTCTTCCGATTCTTGTGAATTGTTGCACAGCCGAATTTCCTCCTATTACAACAGAGTCTTCAATTATCACATGTCCACCCAATGGAACATTATTGGCTATAACAACGTTATTACCTATTTGACAATCATGTGCAACATGAGACGAAATCATCAACAAACAATTGTTTCCCACCCTAGTTTTACTGCCTCCACCGGCAGTCCCAGGATTTATGGTAACATACTCTCTAATTACATTGTATTCACCAATTTCCAAACTATTAGCTTCACCTTTGTATTTTAAATCTTGTGGAGATGTACCAATACTTGCAAATGGATAAATCAACGTGCCCTTTGCAATTTTTGTATTTCCCTCTATATGGACATTTGAAATTAATTCAACATTATCGCCTAATTGCACATTGGGCCCAACATAACAGAAGGGACCTATTTTAACATTTTTTCCTATTTTTGCTTTAGTGTCGATTACACTTAATTTACTCATTTTATTTATTTCTATCTACTATTGTTGCAGACCATTCTGCATCAGCCATTTTCTTTCCATTAACTTTTGCAATACCTTTGTACTTCCAAACTCTTCCATGTGATCTAATTGCCTCTATGTCTAAATGTAACTCACAGTCGGGTAAAACTGGGCTTCTAAATCGGGCTTTGTCTACACTCATCAGGTATACAAGTTTATTTTCATATTCTTTTGGATCTATACCATATGCTGTTAAAGCGGCAGCTGCTTGCCCAAAAGCTTCTACGATTAAAACTCCTGGCATAACGGGTTGTCCTGGGAAATGACCTTGCACAAAAAAACTCTCTTTTTTTACTTTAACAATTGCAGTTGCAGATTTAAGATGAACAATATTAATTAATTTATCTATTAATAGCATCGGCTCTCGGTGTGGAAGTAAATTTTCTATTTTTTTTCTGTCAATAAAATTCTCTCTCATTTTTTCCAATTCTTTATAAAATCCTTAAATGGCACTGCTGGATAGCCCATGACAATTTGGTTATCTGGTATGTCTTTAATTACTCCACTGCCTCCTCCAATTTTTACGTTATTTCCAATTTTGAGATGACCCGAAACACCGGCTTGACCTCCAATTGAAACGTTATTTCCAATTGTTGTACTTCCTGCAAAGCCAACTTGACCAGCAATCATACAGTTTTTACCAATTTTTACGTTATGTGCAACATGTACTTGATTGTCCAGATAAGTGTTGAATCCTATAATTGTATCATCAATCGAACCTCTATCTATCGTACAACCTGACGCTATTTCTACCTCATCTTCAATAACAACCTTTCCAATATGAGGTATTTTAAAATTTTTACCTTTTAGTGGTATAAAGCCAAATCCTTTCATTCCAATTTTACAACTCTCTTGAATAACCACATTATTTCCTAATATTGTATTTTTGATAACATTATTCGAAGATATCACGCAATTATCACCAATTTTCACATTGCGCTCTATTATAACATTACTTCCAATGGTAGTGTTTTTACCTAATTTTACATTTTTTCCAATTAAAACATTATTTCCAATTTTTACATTGTTTTTTTTATATTTTTTAACGATTTTAAGAGTGTTATCAGGATAATCAATATCTGCATCTGGATAAAATTTCTTAAGAACGGTAGCTAATTTAAATAGAACATTTTCAACAATAATTAATTCACATTTAGAGGGTAAAAAGTGTTTAAGATTTTCAGTTGTAATACAAGCAGCAGCTTTTGTATTACTTGCTACATCTTTATATTTGGAAGATTGTAAAAAGGTGATATCTTTTTGACCTGCTTTATCCAAAGCTTTGATATCGAAAATTTTAATTTTTTTTTTTGAAGAGTTTTTTTTTTCTAAAATTTGACTAAGAAAAAAGGGGCCTTTTTTTTTAAAAAATAAATTCTCATCCATATTTATTATTTTAAATTTAATTCTTTCACCTCTTTATTTAAAAGACTGATAACGTCACTTGTGATCTCTAAATTTTGATCACCATATAAAACTTCTTTTTTATCAATAACTAACCTTATTTTTCTACTCTCCATATAGGTTCTTAAAATTGGTTTAAGCTTTTCCAATAATTGATTTTTTGCACTTGCTCGTAATTTTGCAATGTCCGATAAAGATTTTTGTTTATCTTTTTGTAGTTTGGCAACTTTTTTTCTTAATTCCCCAACTTTAGCTTGATATTCTTCTTTATTAAGAAC
Organism: uncultured Pelagibacteraceae bacterium; assembly: GCA_902572695.1. Taxonomy (GTDB): domain Bacteria; phylum Pseudomonadota; class Alphaproteobacteria; order Pelagibacterales; family Pelagibacteraceae; genus Pelagilacustribacter. The sequence continues at coordinate 12,124 of CACGGZ010000014.1, forward strand.
CTTTTTTTTTGCTATGACCTCTCTTTCTTCTTCTAAAAGTTTTTTTTCTAAATTTCTAAATTTTTTACTGTCAGAAATAAATTTGTTTTTGAGGAACTTTTGAGCTTTTGCTCCTGCTGTGCTTTCATTAAGCACTTTAGAAAAATCAATAAAATGTGCGGTGTCAGCAGCTAAATTGGTAGAAAGAAAAAATATTACAAATAAAACAATATTTAATTTTTTAAATATGGTCATATTAGAATGTTGTTCCTAAAGAAAAGTTGAACGATTCTGTTTTATCAGTTTCTTCTTTTGCAATATTTGTAGAAAAAGTGAAATTCATTGGTCCAATAGGAGATAGCCAATTGACTATTGCTCCAGCTGATGATCTAATTTTATTAGAACTACTAATTGAGCTATCATAATCTACACCCCAGAGATTTCCAAAATCCACGAATAATCCTACATTTGTATTACTAGACTCTGGTAAAAAGTTGGGTAATCTAGCCTCAAGATTCATTGCAGCTGCATAATTACCACCGATAAAATCATTTCCATCTTTTGGTCCCATTTTTCCTCTTTGAAAGCCTCTTAATCGGTCTCTTGGTAATGTCAGTCTTTTACTTAATCTAACATCTTCATCTGAAATAGGATTTATTGCTGAAAATAATAATTTTACGGAACCAATAAAGTCTTCAGTCAGGGTCTCATACTTAGTAAATTTAAAAGTGTTTTTTATAAATGGAGCCTCAGCATACATTGGTAATTGCTGAGAAAAAGTTGAAATAAAACCATCTGTTGGTAAATATGGTTTATCTCTATTATCATAGATGTATCCATAACCAAACAATAATTCATTAAAAGTTCCCGCTTGTTTTTTTAATTTTTCTGAGGCTGTGCTTTGAACATCTAGTTTATCGCTAGTAAATGACAATGAGGGTTTGAAATAAATTCTCTCAAACTGCTCAACTCTTAGTCCAACTGATGTACTAATTATACTATTTTCGTAACCTGAGTCTGGTTCATCATTTGTTATGCTTGCAACGGAAAAATTTAATCCATTGCCAGTATCATTATAATTTGGATTATTTACTGAAATTTCTCCTTTAAATGAATTTTCATTTACCTCAGTAAATCCTGCGACTGCAACCCCTGTTCCTAAGTAATTGTTTTCTTTGACGCTAAAACTAAATGAGCCACCATCTGTTCCTACTCCAGCACCGGCCGCAACTTCTCCCGTGGGTTTTTCTTCGACAGAAATATCTATAATTTTTTCATCCTTTGATGATCCATCTTTCACTGTTCTGTCAACTTTACCAAATAAATTTCTTGCTTTAATTTTTGAAATAGATTTTTCTAATTTTAAAAAATTAAAAGGATCACCTTCATCTAATAATAATTCTCCTCTTATAACCGACTCCTCTGTTATTGTATTACCGAGAATATTTACTCTCTCGACTAATATTTTTTTTCCCTCTAAAATATTAATAGTTACTTCTACTTTACCATTATCTACTGTCTCGCTTACGGAATGTTCTATAAATTGTAAATCATTTTTAACAATCATCACATCAAGTTGATCTAAAACTTTTTTTATTTTAAAAGGAGAGTAATAACCACCAATTAAATCTGAATAATATTTTTGAAGATCAAAAAAGAATTTCTTTTCTATTTGTTCAGCTACATTTGTAGAAATTTTTGTTATTACATGCCGCTCTCCTGCATCAATATTGTAAGTGATATCAGCGCTCTCTGAACTAATTATTGCTGAAGAAGACAAAATTTTTACGTTATAAAATCCAAGTGATTTATAATAATTTATTAACAGTCTTTTATCTAAATCAATATTATTTTCATTAAAATTTGTATTTCTAGAGAGAACTTTCCAGAATTTATCTTCTTCGGATACAATTATATCTCTTAATCTTCTTTCTTTTATTTTTTTGTCGCCTATAAAGTTAATTTTTCCTATTCTCAACTTTTCTCCTCGATCTATAACAAAGAGAAGGTTTATTTTATTATCAGCTAAATTTTCGATCTTTGGTTCAACATTTGCATTATGATACCCTAAGAATTTGTATCCATTTTGAATCGCGTTCACATCTTCTGATATTCTACTTCTGATAAATGGGCCATTGACACTTGAAAAAATTCTTTCTTTTATTGATTTAACTATCTTTTTTGCGGGCTCTCCCTCAAATTCCAGTTTACCAATCACAGGGTATTCTTTGACATTTATTTTTAAAATCTTATTTTCGAACGTAATATTAATATCTTCAAAGAAATCTGTTTCATAAAGATTTTTTAAAATATTATTTATATCTTGGTTTGTATAGTTGTCTTTATCACCAACTTCACCATAAATTTTTATAGTCTCAGGATCAATTCTCTTATTACCCTCTATTAATATTTTTGCAGAATCAGCTATTAAATTTGATGTGAATAATAGCAAAATTGACATGCTTGATAATAAATTTTTAATCATTAAACCCCATATCTGCTCTTTACAAATTCTCTACTCCATTTATCAATTTTTATTATATCATTTAGATTTTTCGGGACTTGTATAGCATATTTTTTATATTTTTTATCTTTTAAAAGTGCAAATAAACATTGGGTTATTTGATTATATTTTATTTTTTTTTGTAAAAATAATTCAACAAGTATTTCGTTTGCCCCATTGATGATTATTGGGGTTGAATATAAGTTTTTACTTAAATGTTGTAAAATTCCTATTGAAGGGAATTGATTTGGCTTTGGTTTTGAAAACTCTAAATTTTTTAAATCAGATATTTTATCTTTAATCCCTAAATCTGAAATCAAAATTTTATTATTAAATATTGCATTTGACAAAGGGATTGCCATATTTGGAGTATGATAAAGTAATTTCATTAAACCATTCTTATATTTAATCATACCGTGAATTAATGACTGTGGATGTATAATAATATCAAATTTAATATAAGGTAAATCAAAAATTTTTTTAGCCTCTATAATTTCGAATATTTTATTCATAAGATTGGAAGAATTTATAGAGATATTTTTACCCATTTTCCAATTTGGATGCTTTAATGCTTCTTTAGGCTCAATACTCGATAATTTTTTTTTAATTTTAACAAACGGCCCTCCAGATGCAGTGAGATAAATTTTATCTATATGTTGTTTGTTCTCGTTTTTAATTAGTTCAAAAATTGAAAAATGCTCGGAGTCAACTGGTATGACCTCAGTTTTATATTTTTTTGCTACTTTAACAATTAATGGCCATCCACAAATAATTGACTCTTTATTTGCTAATAATAATTTTTTACTATTTTTAGTGAATATTAA
>CACGGZ010000015.1 GCA_902572695.1 uncultured Pelagibacteraceae bacterium
GGTGAAAAAACGGAAGTATCAGAGGTAGGAAAAGTTCTATCAGTTGGTGACGGAATTGCTAGAGTTTTTGGACTAGATAATGTCCAAGCGGGGGAAATGGTTGAATTTAATGATGGCTCAAAAGGTATGGCCCTAAATTTAGAAAGTGACAATGTTGGAGTTGTAATATTTGGTGACGATAGACTTATTAAAGAGGGCGATACTGTAAAAAGAACAAATTCAATAGTAGATGTACCAGTAGGCAAAGAGTTATTAGGTAGAGTAGTCGATGGTTTAGGAAATCCAATAGATGGCAAAGGTAATCTGCCTAACAAAATTTCAAGAAAAAGAGTTGAGGTTAAAGCTCCTGGAATAATACCTAGACAATCTGTAAACGAGCCCATGCAAACAGGTCTTAAAGCTATTGATAGTTTAATACCAATTGGAAGGGGGCAAAGAGAATTAATTATAGGTGATCGGCAAACCGGAAAAACAGCAGTTGCTATTGATACGATTTTAAATCAAAAGTCCATAAATGAGACAGATGATGAAAAAAAGAAGCTCTATTGTGTCTACGTTGCTATTGGACAAAAAAGATCAACAGTTGCACAAATAGTAAAAACATTAGAAGATGCTGGGGCAATGAAATACACAACTGTGGTCTCAGCAACAGCTTCAGACTCAGCTCCTCTACAATTTTTAGCACCTTACACAGGCTGTACTATAGGAGAATATTATAGAGATAATGGTATGCACGCTTTAATTATTTATGATGATTTATCAAAGCAAGCAGTAGCTTATAGACAGATGTCATTACTATTGCGTAGACCTCCAGGAAGAGAGGCATATCCAGGCGACGTTTTTTATTTGCATAGCCGACTTCTTGAGAGAGCTGCTAAATTAAATGATAAAATGGGGGGTGGTTCGCTTACAGCTTTACCTATAATTGAGACTCAAGCTGGAGACGTTTCAGCCTATATACCTACAAATGTGATCTCAATTACCGATGGCCAAATATTTCTAGAAACTGAATTATTTAATCAAGGGATAAGACCAGCAGTAAATGTAGGGCTTTCAGTTTCAAGAGTGGGCTCTGCTGCTCAAACCAAAGCTATGAAAAAAGTAGCAGGATCAATAAAATTAGAGTTAGCGCAATACAGAGAAATGGCTGCCTTTGCACAATTTGGTTCTGATCTAGATGCCTCAACGCAAAAACTACTCAACAGAGGATCAAAATTGACAGAATTATTAAAACAAAACCAATACTCTCCGTTGACAATGGCAGAGCAGGTTATAATTATTTTTTCAGGTGTAAAAGGATATCTTGATGACTTGGAAACTTCCAATATTCGAGAATTTGAAAACAAATTGGTAGATAAAATTAAAAACGAAAATAATGATATTTTAAAATCTATACAAGAGAATGGTAAAATTGATGAGAAAACAGAAAGAGACCTCATAGAGGTTATCGAAACTATAAAAAGAACTTAATAATGCCAAGTTTAGATGATTTAAAAAAGAGAATTAAAAGTGTTAAATCCACTCAAAAAATAACAAAGGCTATGAAAATGGTAGCAGCAGCTAAATTAAAAAAAGCTCAAGAAGAAGCTGAAAAAGGTAGACCATATAGTGAGAAAATGAGCAATATAATTCTCAACTTAACCAAAACTGTCAACGACCCTGCTAATGCACCAAAATTATTAGTAGGAAATGGAGACGATAAAACTTACTTATGTGTTGTAGCAACAGCTGACAGAGGACTTTGTGGGGGATTTAATACAAATATTTGCAAATTGGCTAGAAAAGAATTTAAAAAAATCTTAGATGAAAAAAAAGAGTTAAAAATAATTACCATAGGATCAAAAGGACATGACCAACTTAAGAGATCTTTTGGAAACTACATCATTCAAAATATAAGTTTTAAAAATAGAAAAAAAATATCATTTAAAGAAGCTGAAGAAATTTGCGAAATAATTATAAATCTTTATAATCAAAAACAATTTGATAAATGTATAATATTTTATAATAATTTTAAAAATGTCATTACACAAATCCCCCAAAATAAACAACTTATTCCTGTCGATCTAGAGAATTCAAAAAATAATAATGCTGAATTTAATTATGAGTTTGAGCCTGATGAGGAAGAAATTTTAGATGAGTTGCTTCCAAAAAATATATCAACTCAAATCTATAAAGCTTTTTTGGAAAACGCAGCTAGTGAACAAGGTTCCAGAATGACCGCAATGGATAATGCCACAAGAAACGCAGGCGAATTAGTTGATAAACTTACCATTAATTACAATAGAAGTAGGCAAGCCTCAATAACTAAAGAGCTAATAGAAATTATTTCGGGAGCTGAAAGTTTATAGATTATGAGCAGTCAAGGAACAATAACACAATTAATTGGTGCTGTAGTAGATGTCAAGTTTGATGGAGATTTACCAGAAATTTATACCGCATTGGAAGCAGATAATGCTGGTAACAAATTGGTATTAGAAGTTGCTCAACACTTAGGTGAGAATAGCGTTAGAACTATTGCTATGGACTCTACTGAAGGATTAAAACGAGGTGATAAAGTAAAAAACACTAAGGCCCCGATAAGTGTACCAGTTGGTCCCGAGACTCTTGGAAGAATTATAAATGTTATAGGTCAGCCAATTGACGAAAAAGGTGAGGTTAAAACAAAAGAGAAATGGCCTATTCATAGACAATCGCCAAAATTTACAGATCAATCTACTGAGACAGAAATATTAGTAACTGGAATAAAAGTAATTGACTTATTAGCACCATATGCAAAAGGAGGAAAGATAGGTCTTTTTGGTGGTGCAGGAGTAGGTAAAACGGTCACAATTATGGAACTAATTAATAATATTGCAAAAGCCCATGGAGGATTTTCAGTATTCGCGGGTGTAGGGGAAAGAACTCGAGAAGGAAACGATCTTTATCACGAGATGATTGAGTCAGGAGTAATTAAAAAAGATGGAAAAGGCTCTAAAGCAGCATTGGTTTATGGACAAATGAATGAGCCACCCGGAGCAAGAGCTAGAGTTGCACTAACTGGCCTGACAGTCGCAGAGTATTTTAGAGATAAAGAGGGCCAAGATGTTTTGTTTTTTGTTGATAATATTTTTAGATTTACACAAGCAGGCTCAGAGGTTTCGGCACTTCTAGGCAGAATACCCTCAGCGGTTGGTTATCAACCAACACTTGCTACTGATATGGGTAACCTGCAAGAAAGAATAACCTCAACAGGAAAGGGCTCTATAACATCTGTTCAGGCAATTTATGTTCCAGCAGATGATTTAACTGATCCTGCTCCAGCTACGTCATTTTCACATCTAGATGCTACTACAGTTTTATCAAGACAAATAGCAGAGCTAGGAATTTACCCAGCAGTTGACCCTCTTGACTCAACTTCAAGAATACTTGATCCGAGGATAGTTGGAGATGAGCATTATAGAGTCGCAAGAGAAGTTCAGAAAATTTTACAAGCATATAAATCTCTTCAAGATATAATTGCAATTCTGGGAATGGACGAGCTTTCAGAAGAAGATAAATTAACAGTCGCAAGAGCTAGAAAAATACAAAGGTTTTTATCTCAACCATTTTTTGTAGCAGAGGTGTTCACAGGATCGCCTGGAAAATTAGTCGACCTAGAGTCTACAATAAAAGGATTTGATGCTATCTGTAAAGGCGAATATGATAATCTCCCTGAGGCAGCTTTTTATATGGTTGGATCAATTGAGGAAGTAATTGAAAAAGCTGAAAAACTTAATAAAGACAGCAAATAAGAATGGAAAAAGGATTTAACACTGAAATTATTTCTCCAACTAAAACTTTATTTAAATCAACCTTAAAAGAAGTGATTGTGCCTGCTTTTGAGGGGCAAATGACTATTATGGAAAACCATATTCCCTTTGTAACATTTATGAGACCAGGAATAATAATTTGTTCAAATGAAGATGAAAATAATTTTTTTGTTGAGGACGGGATTGTAGAATTTTCAGAAAATAAACTTCTAATTTTAACTTCTACAGCTGTGTCAATAAACGATTTGGAAACCAATCAAATAAGTAAATTAATAGATGAAACACAAAAAAAACTTTCAGAAAATTTAAATGACAAAGAGAGGTACGTTTTTTCCCATAAATTAGATGTTCTAAAGGGAATTAGTAAGTAATATTTTTTAGTTCTAGGACTAGTCTTTCATAAACATTCTTTTTAAAATCAACTATAATATTAGGTAATTGACTTCTTTCTACCCATTTCCATTCTATAAATTCTGGTCTTTTTGTTGTTATATTTATTTCACTTTCCTCTCCAAGGAATTTTACGATAAACCATTTTTGTTTTTGACCTCGATATCTTCCTTTCCAAATTTTTCCTAATAAGTTTTTTGGCAACTCATAGTCTAACCATCCATCAATTTCCTTTATTATTTCAATATTCTTTATACTAGTTTCTTCTTTAAGTTCTCGTCTCATCGCATCAACTAATTCTTCACCTTTATCTACACCGCCTTGTGGCATTTGCCATTTATCAACAGGGTTATCTTTTCGTTTTCCCACAAAAACTTTGTTATCTTTATTTATAACTATTACTCCTACACCTGTTCTTAATGGAAGAATGTTTGACATATTTTATGATTGTAAAAGTTGTAATGCATAATTCAATTGATTATCATTTGATGAATTAATTTCGAATTCATTTTCTTTTTCTTTAACTAATATATCAGGTGATACCCCTACCTCAGATATCGATTTTCCTGAGGGAAGATAGTATTTTGAAATTGTAAGTCTCATTCCTCCTCCATTCCTTAATGGAATTATAGACTGCACCGAACCTTTGCCATAAGAATTTTCTCCTAATAATATAGCTCTTTTATGATCCTTCAAAGCTCCAGCTAAAATCTCTGCAGCAGATGCTGAACCATTATTTATTAAAATGATAATAGGTTTTCCCTTAATACCATCTCCAGATCTTGCAAAAAATTTTCTTGTTTCTGATACTTTTCTTCCTTTTGTTGATACTATCTCACCATTCTCAAGAAAAAAATCTGTTATGCTTATTGCTTGTGTCAAAAGACCACCTGGATTATTTCTTAAATCGAGAACATATCCAATTAATTTATTTTTATTTTCAAATCTTTTTATTTTATCAAATAATTGTTTGTCACTGTTCTCATTAAATGATTTTAACCTTAAATAGCCAACGTTTCTCTTTCTACCTAAAATTGACGCTTCAACAGATTTAACTTCTATTATTTTTCTTTCAATGAAAAATTCTATTGGTTTTTTAATATTTTTTCTTCTTATAGTTAATTTTATTTTAGTTCCAACTTCGCCTCTCATAAGTTTAACAGCCTCCATTAAGGTCTTGCCTTGAACTTGTTCGTCACCAATTCTTATAATGTAATCACCTGCTTTTATTCCAGCTTTTGCAGCTGGTGTATCATCGATCGGTGAAATTACTTTTACTAAACCCGATTCCATACCAATCTCTATTCCAAGCCCACCAAACTCTCCTCTTGTATCTGTTTGCATACTTTTAAATAACTCAGGACTCATATAACCTGAATAGGGGTCCAAAGATTGTAAAACTCCATTTATAGCTGAGTCCATAACATCCGCTTGATCGATTTGATCAACGTACTCGCTCTGTATTTTGTCCAAAACTTCACCAAATAAGTCTATTTTTTTATAAAGGTCTTGTTTCGCTGTTTCGTTTGATTTTAAAGATGATGAAAACCCTATAATTAAAATTAAGATAAAAAATCTTATCATATCATAGCCTTTTCTTTTGGTATTGGTTCAGACCACATTTTTTCAAGATCATAAAAATTTCTTTTTTCAGGATGAAATAAATGCACAATAATATCTATGGCATCAACCAACTTCCAATCTTCACTTTCTTTACCTTCCATTCTACAATTTTCTATACCAGTTTTTTTTAACTCTAAAATTAAATTCTCCGATAAAGATTGTAAATGTCTTGACGATGTTCCGGAGGCTATTATCATATAATCCGCAATATGAGATTTCTTTTTAAGGTCAATAGAAATAATATTACTTGCCTTATTATTATTAAGAAAATTTTCAATTATTTTTTTTAGGTTTGAAACTCGCATTTACTGATTATTATAATATTTTCTTATAATTGTCGAAGAGATATTAATTTTTTTATTTCTAATAAATTTTATTTTTTTATTTTTCAAACTCTTCATTATAGCAGATTTTCTAGCCATTTTATCATATCCTTTTCTTGAAAAAACAACAATGTGACAAAAATCTATAATTTTTTCATAATCTTTCCATTTATGAAAACTTACTAAATTATCAGATCCGATTAATAAATAAATTTTATTTGTTTTATTAATTTTCCTAAAATACTTTACAACATTTATCGTTCTGGAAGATCCTATTTTTTTGTCTAAGTAAATTACCTTAATTTTCTTGTTACCTTTTGAAATTTTCTTACTTTCGTATAATCTTTTTTTTAAAGAGAAAAAAACTTTCCTTTTAAAAGGGTTTTTTTTTGTAACTACCCAAAAAATTTTTGATAATTTTAATTTTTTTAAAGCAATCTCACATAATCTCAAATGACCTTGGTGCGGAGGATCAAAGCTGCCACCTAAAATTCCTAAAGATTTATAACTAGATTTTCCCATTAATCTTAAGATCTAATAATTGAGTTACCAGTTACTACATATTTATAAGAAGTTAATTGATTAATTCCAACCGGACCTCTTGGTGGTAATTTATTTGTTGATATTCCTATTTCTCCACCGAAACCAAATTCACCTCCATCTGCAAATTGGGTTGATACATTATGCATTGCAATTGAACTATTTACACCATCTAGAAAAATCTGAGCATTTTTTTTACTTTTTGTAATTATACTATCAGTATGCATAGTTCCATATTTTAAAATATGGTTCACTGCTTCATTAACATTTCTTACACTTTTAATCGATATTTTCGCATCAAGATATTCAGTGCTCCAGTCTCTTTCCTTGGCAATTTTAAGTTTGTTTTTAAAAATTTTATTTATTTTACTATCAACTCTAACTTCACAACCAGAGTTAATCAAAGCGTTTATAATTTTTATACCATGAGATTTTAAAGCTTTATCTTCAATTAATAATGTTTCAAGTGCCCCACAAATACTTGTTCTTCTAAGTTTGGCGTTAAGAATAATTTTTATAGCATTATTGACGTTTGAGCTTTTATCAACGTATATATGACACAATCCCTCCAAATGACCAATTACGTGTACTTTAGAAAATTTTTGCACTTTTTCTACTAAACCTCTTCCCCCTCTCGGCACCACAACATCTAAAAATTGAGACATGCTAGATAATAGATAATCCACGATTTTCCTATTTTTATTCTCAATAAATTGAACACAATTAGGATCCATGTTGTAATGAGTCAGGGAAGTTCGAAATAAATTTGCTAAAATTTTATTTGAATTAAATGCCTCAGAGCCTCCTCTTAATATCACGCAATTTCCAGATTTTAAACAGAGAGAAGCAACATCAGCAGTTACATTTGGTCTACTCTCATAAATTACTGCTATTACACCAATTGGAGTAGATACTCTTTTTATAAAAAGATTATTTGGTCTTTTCCATTTTTCTAAAATCTTTCCAATAGGATTTTCAAATTTTGCAATTTCATTTATAGAATGCCTCATCGCTTCAATTCTTTTTTCATTTAACAAAAGTCTATCTATTAAATTTTTTCTTTTTGTATTTTTTACATCTTTTAAATTTTCTTTTATTATTATTTTTTTATTTTCTAAGATTTTCTTATTATAATTTTTAAGTACTTTTTGTATGTTTTTATGGTCAACTTTTTTAAGTTTTTCAAATGCAATTCTTGAGTTTTGTCCTATTTTTTTTAAATATTTCATATTAAAGTTTTACCATATCATCTTTATGAACAATTTCAGACTTACTAGCATATCCTAAAATTTTTTCTATATCTCTACTATGCTTACCTTTTATTTTGTCAATTTCTTCTGAAGAAAAAGAAGATAACCCTCTCGCTAGATTATTTTCATTTAAGTCTACAATTAAAATATTTTCTCCTTTATTAAATTTTCCTGATACTTTTAAAACGCCTGCCGCTAAAAGGCTTTTACCATTTTCTATAGCTTGATGTGCACCTGAGTCTATGAAAATTTTACCACTAGAATTAAGAGATCCTATAATCCATTTTTTTCTAGCATCAAGAGTTGAAATTTTAGGGATAAAGCAAGTATATAATTTTTTTTCGAACATATTTTTTATTGGATAATTTTTCTTTCCATTAGCAATATACATATGGCAACCAGAGTTCATACATATTTTTGCAGCCTCTAATTTGGTTATCATACCTCCAGACCCATAGCTGCTTTTCTTTTTATCAACCAGTGAGTATATATCTTCGTTTAATTCAGAAACTTTTTTTATAATATTTTTATTTTCATTGTTATACAATCCATTTACATCTGAGAATATTATTAATGTGTCTGCACCAATTATTTGAGCAACTCTGGCAGCTAATCTATCATTGTCACCATATTTTATTTCAGAAGTAGCAGTAGTATCATTCTCATTTACAATAGGAATTGCATTAAGTTTAAATAAATTATCAAATGTTCTTCTCACGTTTAAAGCTCTCCTTCTTTGCTCAGTATCATCTGGAGTTATTAAAATTTGACCTGTTTTGAAATTATTCTTATCAAAAACTTTCTGAAATTCGCCAGCTAAAAGAATTTGTCCAACCGCGGCAACAGCCTGACTCATCTCCAACATAATTTTCTGTTTTTTTAATTTAAGATGTTTTTGGCCTAATGCTATTGCACCTGAGGACACAATAACGATATCTCTATTTTTTTTTAATTTTTTTAGATCCTTTACTAGACTATTTACCCAATCTTTTTTGAACTTCCCTTTACGATCTACAACAGTTGTTGACCCTAGCTTTATAACTATTTTTTTTAAATTATTTGGCAACATTTTGTATCAAAACCTTCTGAATCTTTGAAAGATCTTTTTTATTAAACACAGATATTATTTCAAATTTTTTACCTATTTTATTTTTCAAATAAATCTCTTTTTCCTTATATTGTTTTTTATCAAGCATATCTGATTTATTAAAAATAATAATTTCCTTTTTTTTTAAAAGATTTTTATTATAAGAGAACAATTCGTGACTTATTTTTTTATAATTTTCCAACAAATTTTTTTCAGTTATATCTATAAGATGTAATAATACCTTACATCTTTCAACATGTCTTAAAAATTTATCACCTAGTCCAACACCTTTGTGTGCACCTTCAACTAAACCAGGTATATCTGCTAAAATTACTTCTTTGTTATTAAAATATGAAACGCCCAAGTTTGGATTAAGAGTAGTAAAAGGATAATTAGCAATTTTTGGTTTAGCCCTTGTAAGGGCCGCAAGTAAACTTGACTTACCTGCATTTGGCATGCCCACAATCCCAACATCTGCTATTACTTTTAATTGCAACCATATCCAAAATGACTCTCCTATTTTTCCATCCGTTTTTTTTCTAGGAGCTCTATTAGTTGAACTTTTAAAACGAACATTTCCCAAACCACCTTTTCCACCGTTAGCTACTAAAAATTTCTCCTTATTTTTTGTAAAGTCATAAATAATTGTATTATTATCTTCTTCTAATATTTGAGTACCTACTGGAATTTTTAAAATTAAATCTTTTCCATTAGCGCCTGTTTTTTTTCTTTTACTTCCAGAAATGCCATTTTTGGCTTTAAAGTGTTGAGTATATCTGTAATCTATTAAAGTATTAAGGTTTCTCTCCGCTTCAAAAATTATTGACCCTCCATTTCCTCCATCTCCACCATCTGGTCCTCCAAACTCTATATATTTTTCTCTTCTGAAACTTGCAGAACCATCTCCGCCTTTTCCAGCTTTAATAAATATTTTTGCTTGATCTAAGAATTTCATTTAAAGATACTATAAATAATTATAATTATTTATAAAATTAATTGGGTATTACAGATACAAAAGTTCTGTTAAGTTTAGTTTTTTTGAATTTTACTTTACCTTTGATAAGAGAAAAAATTGAATGATCTTTACCCATCCCAACATTTGTTCCAGGGTGGATTCTTGTACCTCTCTGTCTAACAATTATATTACCAGGAATAACTAATTGATCTCCATATTTTTTTACACCGAGACGTCTTCCCTTACTATCCCGTCCGTTTTTTGATGATCCACCAGCTTTTTTAGTTGCCATTTTTTCCTACTTTTTAGTTATTTTCTTTTGATTTTTTTTATCTTCTTTTACAATTTTCTTTTTTTCAATTATTTTTGCTTCATCTACAACTTTTCCACCTTTTGCTAAAATTTTTAAAATTTGAATTTTTGAGTGTCTCTGTCTGTGTCCGTTTTTTTTTCTTGAATGCTTTCTTCTTCTCTTATGAAAAACTAAAATTGTTCTATCCTTGACATTATTCAGAAGTTTGGCTTCTACTACTGCACCTTCAATACTAGGGTTTCCAATCTCAGTATTTTTACTGTCATTTAAAAGCAAAACTTTATTGAACTTTACAGTATCGCCTATTTGAGCATCTAGCTTTTCTATTTCTAGTATTTTACTAGCTGAGACTTTATATTGTTTTCCACCAGTTTCTATAATTGCAAATGACATAATAATTTATTCTTTTGTTTTCCACGCAATATAGCTCTCAATTTTTTCAAGTCAAGAATTTTGAGTTTAAAAAGTATCCTTTAAATCTCTTAATTTAGTAAAAACTTCATGATCTTGAGAGTCTTCTAAATTAAGCGTCTTTTTAAGAACTTTATCGTTGCATCTTAGAAAAATATTAGTTTTGAGCTCTTCTCCTATTGAGGTTGGAGTAGTAGGTAATGTTCTTTCAAGTTTTGAATTAATATCAAAAGATTTGTTTTTTAGTGCTGTATTATTGGGATCATATTTTAAGCAAAAATTTAAATTATTCTTTGTATACTCGTGACCAAAATATGCTTTAGTATTAAAAGGAAGATTTTTGATTTTATTTAAAGATTTAAGCATCTGTTTATGCGTACCTTCAAATACCCTTCCACATCCGAGAGAAAATAATGTGTCTCCTGTAAAAATTATATCCTCATTGTAAAAGTAGAATGCTATATGACCACTAGTATGTCCTGGTATCAAAATAATTTTGAACTCTAAGTTACCTATTTTTTTAATTTCATTATCTCTTAATAAAATATCAATTCCGGGTATGCGATTTTTATCACCTTCATAGGCCATAATTTTAGAATTGTATTTTCTTTTAAGTTCTACGTTTCCACCCACATGGTCTACATGATGATGTGTGTTTAATATGTAATCTAATTTTCTGTATTTTCTAACAACTTTTTCGCAATCGGAAAACGTTGCAGGGTCGACTATCGAAATAGTATTAGTTTGTTCATCACAAATTATGTAACTGTAATTGTCAGACAAACATGGAATTATCTCTATCTTCATTTTACCCAATTAAAAAAATTCCTAGCTTTGAAAAAAGATTTTTAATTTCTAAATTTCCTCTTTTTATTAAGGATGTTTTATTATTATTAACACCAATCACTTTATTAATTTTAATTTTTTTTTCATAACAAAAATTAAACAAGTCCTTAATAGTGCACATATGTAGATTTGGTGTATTATACCAGGTATTTGGTAAAGTTTTTGTAACAGGCATTTCTCCAAAAAGTAATAGTTTAATTCTTACCTTCCAATATCCAAAATTTGGAATTGAAACAATAACTGACTTACCTATTCTCAAAAGTTCCTTTAAAACTTTTTCAGGATCATAGAAAGCTTGAAGAGTTTGACTCAAAACGACATAGTCGAAAGATTGATTTGGAAATTGATGCAGTTCAGTTTCCGCATTACCTTGGATAACTGGCAAGCCTTTCATTATACACTTTTGCACGTTGTCTTGGTCAAGCTCTAATCCTCTTACCTCAATATTTTTATTTACTTTAAGCAGATTCATAAGAGATCCGTCGCCACATCCTACATCAAGCACTCTTGTATTATTAGGTAACAATTCTGCTATTACTTTAAATTCTTTTTTCATTTTTGAATTTTTCATACATCGAGTCTAAAAAACCCTTTAGAGTTTTAAGAAATTCAGGTTCATTAAGCAAAAATGAGTCATGTCCCTTGTCAGTTATTATCTCTGAATATGAAACATCTGCCCCAGATGAATTAAGAGCTATCACAATATCTTTATTTTCTTTTGAAGTGTACAACCAATCTGAAGAGAAAGATATTACTAAAAATTTTGTTTTCTGATTTTCAAAAGCTTTTACCAAACCTCCTTTAAATTGTTTTGCCAGGTCAAAATAATCCATAGCTCTGGTGATATAAAGAATAGAATTTGCGTCAAATCTTTCTACGAAAGCATAACCCTGATGTCTTAAATAGCTTTCGACTTGAAAGTCTGCATTAAAACTAAATTCGTAGTCAGCTTTTTCTTGCAATTTTCTTCCAAATTTTTCTTGCATTCCCTTTTCAGATAAATAACTTATATGTCCCACCATTCTAGCTACTGCCAGTCCATTTTTTGGCTGCAAATTTTTCAAACAATATTTTCCTTTATCCCAAACGGGATCAGCCATAATAGCTTGACGTGCCAATTCATTTAAAGCAATATTTTGTGCACTATGACTTGAACTACAAGCAATAGGAATAGCTGAAAAGGTTTTATCTGGAAAAGTTGAACAAAATTGTAAAAGCTGCATTCCGCCCATTGAACCTCCAGTTGCACACAAAAGTTTTTTTATTCCAAGGTGCTCGAGTAAAGACTCTTGCGCTTTTACCATGTCTTTAATTGTTATAACTGGAAAATCTAGCCCATAAGGCTTATTTGTTTCTGGGTTTATATTTTTTGGACCAAGGGAGCCCATGCATCCTCCTATTACATTTGCACAAATTATAAAATATTTATCAGTATCAATTGCTTTTCCAGGTCCAACAGCCGTGACCCACCAACCCTCTTTATTTGTTATTGGATTAGTTCCGGTAACAAATTGATCACCAGTCAAAGCATGAAAAACAAGCACAGCGTTGTCTTTGTTTTCATTTAATTTTCCATAAGTCTCATATGCAAGTGGAAAATTATTAATAGTTTTGCCACAATCCAATTTAAGTGGTTTAGATACACTTAATTTTTTTATATTTTCAATTTTACTATTCATCCAAAAAAAAAGCCCAGCTAAACTGGGCTATCTCCTTTTTAGCTACATTTATAAAGCGCCTGCAATATGGTTAAATCGGCGCCTTTCGTAAATTAATACTAAATAGTCTTAAACTTGTCAAATTCATATACTATGAAACTAGCATTACTTAAGCTTTTTATATATTAACTTAATTAAAATGAATTTACCAAAGCCAAAAAAAATTAATGCCGAGAAGTATATTGCCGGTCTAAGTCTTTTTAAACAGAAAGTAGCAAAAATTAAACTTTCTGCAAATGAGTCTGCATTAGGTCCGAGTCCCAAGGCAATTAAAGAGTTTAACAAAGTAGCAAAAAATATTAAAAGATACCCCGACTCTGATGGAGTCTTTCTCAGGAATATTCTTGCAAGAAAATTTAAACTTGACCCAAAGAGAATTATACTTGGATCTGGATCAGATCAAATTTTCGAACTAATTTGTAAAGCTTTTTTAGATAAAAATGACGAAGTAATAGTGCCTGAGTATAGTTTTATCATTTATAGAATTTATAGCAAAATTTACGGCGCAAAAATAAAATACGCTAAAGAAAAAAACTATAAAATTTCAGTAGAAAATATTCTTGATAAAGTTACAAAAAGAACAAAGATCGTTTTTTTGGCAAATCCCAATAATCCGACTGGAACAATTATCAGTAAAGGGGAATTATTGAATTTAAGAAAAAAATTAAGAAGAAATATATTACTTGTAGTTGATGATGCTTATTTTGAATATGTTAAAAGTAAAAATTATTCATCAGGTATGAAATTATTTTCAAATTATAAAAATGTTATTATAACTCGAACATTTTCTAAAATATACGGATTAGCTGGACTTAGAGTGGGTTGGGGATATGGTCCAGAAAAATTAATATATGCTCTTAATCAAGTGAAGCCACCTTTTAATATTAATAGAGCAGCCTTATTTGCTGCTGCAGCATCTATAAATGATATTAAA
>CACGGZ010000016.1 GCA_902572695.1 uncultured Pelagibacteraceae bacterium
AAATTGTCAGAAAAAGACAAAAATATTTTTGACAGCTTAGTAGTTATTGAAATAAATTTAACTGAACTTTGTAATAGAAAATGTGTATTTTGTCCAAGAGTTGACCCAAAAGTATTTCCTAACAGAAATCTACACATGGACCTAAAACTTACAAAAAAAATTGCAACTAACTTAAAAGAAATTAATTATAAAGGAAGACTGTCTTTTTCTGGTTTTGGCGAACCTTTATTAACTAAGAATTTACTAGAGCATCTAAAAATTTTTAGAGGGGAACTTCAGCAAAATAATTTAGAGACAAATACTAATGGAGATAAATTAAATCCCGATGTTATTAAGAATTTGTTTAAAAGTGGTCTCACAAATCTTTATATTAATGCTTATGACGGTCCACATCAAATAGAAAAATTTGAAAAGATGATTAAACAGTCTGGCATAAATAAAAACAATTTTTTTATTAGACCTCATTGGGAAGGTTATCATAAAGACTGGGGTTTATTTTTAAACAATCGTTCAGGAATGGTAAAACTAGCAGAAAACGAATACCTCAAACCTGTTTCTAAAGAAATCAAAAGAAAATGTTATTATCCATTTTATAAAATGTTTATAGATTTCGATGGAAGAGTTTTATTTTGCTCAAATGATTGGGGAAGGATAAATATTGTGGGTAATGTAAATAAAGAAAGCATAGAAGGAATATGGCTTGGTGAAAAATTAAACTATTTTAGAAAAAAACTCTCAAATGAGGATAGAAGCAATAAGCCTTGCAACACATGTTCCATAAATGGAACTTTGCATGGAAAAACTAGTTACGATTTATTAACAAATCATTTTAAATTCTGAATATATTATAAGCATTTTATTAAATTATTCGTTAATTTCTTTATAATTCTAAAAATATATAATTTATGTTAAATATAAAAATGTTTAATTTTTGTTTAATATTTTTATGTTTGGTAATATTTTCTTTGCCAAACGAAACCAATGCTAATCAGAATGATGATTTTAAAAAATGGGTAGTTAATTTTAAATCAGTTGCAATTAAGAAGGGTATATCCAACAAAACTTTTGATGAAATAATGAAAGATGCTAGATTTTTACCCAAAGTTATTGAATATGATCGCTATCAACCAGAGTTTTATGAAGATACTTTTACTTATGTTAAAAAAAGATCAAATTCACTTAAAGTTAAAAAAGGTCTTATTTTATATAAAAATGAAAAAGATCTTATTAATGAAGTAGAAGAAAATTTTCTTGTTGAAAAAGAACTTTTACTAGCATTGATGGGTATCGAAACAAATTTTGGCAAGTATTTAGGTAAAATGGATATCGTTTCATCTCTAGCTACTTTAAGTTTTGATCAAAGAAGAAGCGCTTTTTTTACAAATGAATTAATCACATTATTAAAACTTTTAGATCAAAAAATAATTTCAAAAGAAATTCTTTTTGGATCTTGGGCAGGAGCATTTGGAAATTTTCAATTTATGCCATCTACGATAAAAAATTATGCAATAGATTATGATAATAATAATAATATTGAATTAAAGCAAATAAAAGACTCATTTGCATCAGCTGCGAATTATATGAGTAAAATAGGTTGGAAAAAAAATAAACCATGTTTTTATAAGATTAAATTAAAGGAAAATATTCCTGTAAAATATTTGAATAGTTCTGCAAAAAAAATTAAAAATAAAAAAAAATACAAATTTTTTAAACAATATTTTCAAGAGGAACCTAAATATAACATTAATGAGAACGAATTAATAGCTATTATAACACCGGATAAAGATATTATATCAAATTCAGATAAATATTATCCAGCTTATATAGTATTCAATAATTATGAGCAAATTCTCAAATGGAACAGATCTTTAAGATTTGCGCTTGCCGTTTGTACACTAAAAGATAAAATTAAAAATGAAATTTAAACTTTTTTTAACTCTTATTTTATTTTATTCATGTGCAAGCACAAGTACTAATTATAAATTAAAAAAAATATCTCATAACTCTCTGGGTTTTGCATATATTTATTCAAATGATGAATTTATCAATAAAAATGTTTCAAAAAAATTTGATAATACAACAATGCAAATAAGTTCCAATTATGTGAAAAGGGGAACATCATTAAAAATAATAAATCCACATAATAAAAAAAATATTATTCTTAAAAATACTAAACATGCCGATTATCCAGAATTTTATAATATTTTAATCACTGAACCAGTTGCTTTAGAAATAGGGTTAGACAAAAACATACCTTATGTTGAGGTGATTGAAATAAAAAAAAATAAATCCTTTAAAGCTAAAAAAGCTAAAACCTATATCGAAGAAAAGACAGTAAACAAAAAAGCCCCTGTGCAAGCAGTTACAATTTCAAACATATCAAAGAATAAGTTTAAAAATAAAAATTTAAATAAAAAAATGAGATTTTTCATAAATATTGGAACTTTTTACTCTTTAAATACTGCTAAAACACTAAAATCTAAAATCATTAAGGATTTAGAGTTATCAGATAGTAATATTATCAAAATAAAAAGTAAGAAAAAAAACCAAAATGAGTTAACATCTGGCCCATATACATCTATTAATTTGATGAAAAATGATTACATTCAGTTAAAAAAGTTTGGATTCGAGCAACTTGATATAAAATTAAATGATTAAAATTATAATACTTTTTATATTCCTTTTCTTTAAGTTCAATTTTGTTAATTCAGCACCTGATATTAATGCTAAAACTGCAATTCTCGTAGATTATAATTCCGACAAAATATTATATGAATATGAAGCAGACTTGAAAATTTATCCCGCTTCAATGACAAAGATAATGACTTCTATAATAGCATTTGATCTTTTAAAAAAAAATGAAATATCAATGGATGACAAATTTGTTATATCAAAAAACGCATGGAGAATGTCTCAAAGTGGTTATTCATCTCAATTTATAATGGTAAACGACGAAGTTTCTGTTGAGGATCTTCTAAAAGGAATAATTATTGTTTCTGGAAATGACTCTTGTATTGCATTAGCTGAGGGTATCGCAGGAACAGAAGAAAACTTTGTTTACATGATGAATGAAAAAGCAGGAGAAATTGGAATGGAAAATACTAATTTTGCAAATTCGTCGGGTATTAATGATCCAGACAATTATTCTACTGCCAGGGATATTGCTTTAATGTCAAAATATTTAATTAAAAATTACCCTAACTATTATAAACTTTTTGAGGAGAGGAGTTTTACTTGGGATAGAACCGGAGGTGACCCAATAACACAATCAAACCGAAACAGACTTTTGTATAAAAATATAGGCGTAGATGGAATAAAAACTGGATATTTAGCTGTTGAAAAATATTCTTTAGCAAGCAGTATGAAAAAAGAAACAAGACGTTTAATTTCTGTAATTAGCGGTCTTGATACTAAGCAAAAAAGAACATCAACATCGTTAAAATTATTAAATTGGGGCTACAGAAATACAGATACTTTCGAAATTTCAAAAGCCAATGATTCAACTTTTGAAATTAAAACATGGTTGGGAAAAACAAAATTTATAAAAGGTATAACAAAAGAAGATGTTTATGTGACTTTGTCTAAAAGAGACTCAAGAAAACTAAAAGTTTTTATTGATTACGATGGTCCAGTTGTTGCTCCTATTAAAAAGGATCAAGAAATTGCAAAATTAAAGGTATATAAAGATCAAGAGCTTTTGAATGAGGCAATTATCTTTGCTTCACAAGATTTAAAAAAAGTCAATTTTATAAAAAGCATATTTAATTCTATAAATTATTTGATTTGGGGTGATGTATAAAAAAAAACCTTATTTCATAGTCTTTGAAGGGGTAGAAGGATGTGGTAAATCTTTTCAATCAAAAAAATTATTTTTAAAATTAAGGAAAAATTTTTCTACCATTCTAACCAGAGAACCAGGGGGAACAAAAAGTGCAGAACTTATAAGAAGATTAATTTTAGATGATTATTTTAAAAAAAATGATAAAAATAAATTTGATAAATACACTGATACGCTGCTTTACTTAGCTGCTAGGAATGAGCATGTAAATTCAAAAATTAAACCTGCATTAAAAAAAGGTAAAATAGTTATTTGTGATAGATTCACCGACTCTACCCAAGCATATCAAGTTTATGGAAAAAAAGTTAAAAAAAGTTTTATAAGTAATATTCATAATATTATTTTACAAAAGATTAGACCAAATCTAGTTTTCATTCTTAAAGTAGATCAAAAATCAGCTCTAAAAAGACTTGCTAAAAGAAAAAATAAAAATAGATATGATATATTTTCAAAGAATTTTTATAGAAAAGTACAAAAATATTTTTTAAAAATATCAAAAAATAAAAAAAATTATATTATTTTAGACTCATCTTCAAATACTAAAGATTTAGAAAAAAAAATATACGAAATTGTATTACAGAGATTAAAAAATGGATAAGACGCTTTTAGAACCAGAGCAAACCCTACAATTAATGAGTTATAACGAAAAGATAAATGAATTTCAAAAACTTTATAACTTAAATAAATTGCCAAAAGTAATTATGCTTTCTGGTGAGAAGGGCATAGGAAAATTTACCTTTATAATTCATTTAATAATTTCCTTAATTGATAAAGAAAACTACGATATAAAAAATTTATTAATTTCAAAGAATTCTTTGATTTATAAAGAAATAATTTTAAAAGTGTTCTCTAATGTTATTATTATTAAAGGAGATAACAATAATGTATCAGCGAAAATAGAAGATATCAGAAAACTTAAAGATATTATTTTAAAAAGTAATTTAAATGACAAACCAAGATTTATAATACTTGATGATATTGATAAATTTAATATTAGTTGTCAAAATGCATTATTAAAAATAATTGAGGAACCCCCTAAAAATACTTTTTTTTTTCTAATCAATAATAAAAAAAGTAATATAACCCAAACAATCCGATCAAGATCTCTAGAATTTAAATTTTTTCTCAATGATAGCGAAAAGATATTTATAATAAAACATATTATTAAAAAAAACGATTTAGAGTGTAATTTTGATTATTTAAATTTTCCGCTAACTCCAGGTAAATTTATTAACTTCAACTATTTAAATTACAAAGAAAAAATTAATTTAGATCAACCTATTGAAAATCCAATCGGAAATCTTCTAAAATTATATAGAAAAACAAAAAATAATTATTGTATTTTGTATATTAAATATTTATTGGAAAATAATATTTATAAAAAAATATCTTTGAAGAATAGTGATCTAATGTATCAAATTGATAAAAAAAATGAGACATTGAAGTTTATTGATGATTTTGTATCATATAATTTGAGTCACGACTCTACATTACAATTAATATCTGAAAAACTTTATGAATAATAAAAATTTTTATATAACGACACCTATTTATTATCCGTCTGGAAAACCTCATATGGGTCACGCGTATTCAAGTATTATTGCAGATATTTTGGCCAGATTTAATAAAATTGATGGTAAAAGTGTTTTTTTTCTTACTGGAACAGATGAACATGGATTAAAAATACAAAGAGAAGCGGAAAAAAATAATAAAAATCCGATCGAATTTTGTAATGAACTCTCAAAGAAATTTAAAGATTTAACTTTAACATTAAATTTATCGAATAATGATTTCATACGTACCACAGAGAAGAGACACTATGAGTCAGTTAAAAATATATGGAACAAGTTGTATGATAATGGAAATATATATCTGGATAAATATAGTGGCTGGTATTCTGTATCTGATGAAGCATATTATGATGAGGATGAAACAGAAACTATAGATGGAAATAAAATTGCTAAATCATCAGGATCAAAAGTAGACTGGGTTGAAGAAGAGTCTTATTTTTTTAGATTATCAAAATGGTCTGAAAAGCTATTAGAACATTATGATAAAAATCCTGAATTTATACTACCGCCATCAAGAAAAAAAGAAGTTGTAAATTTTGTAAAAAAAGGTCTTAAAGACCTATCTGTAAGTAGAACTTCTTTTACATGGGGTATCAAAGTTCCTCAAAATAATAAACATGTAATTTATGTTTGGTTGGATGCTCTGACAAATTACATAAGTGCTCTTAATTATCCAAATATAAATGACAAATTATATAAAGAATTTTGGCCGGCAAATATACATATTATAGGTAAAGATATTTTAAGATTTCATGCTATTTATTGGCCAGCATTTTTAATGGCTGCTGAGATCAAATTGCCTGACAGAGTATATGGACATGGTTGGATATTGTCAGATGAAAAAAAAATGTCAAAATCATTAGGCAATATTTTAGATCCAATAGAAATTATTGACAAATATGGAATTGATCAATTGAGATATTATTTAATGAAAGACGTATCTTTAGGAAATGATGGAAATATATCTTTAGAAAATTTAACAAATTGTATAAATAATGATCTGGCTAATAATTATGGAAACTTATGTCAAAGGGTCTTAACTTTTGTAGAAAAAAATTGTGACAATAGTATCCCAATACCTTCAAAGAGAACAGTAGAGGATGAGGTTTTCAATAAAAGAATTATAGATGAAGTTGATAAATTAAGATCATTGATGAATAAGCAAGACATAAATAATTATATAAAAACTGTTGTAAATTTTTCTTTTGAAGCTAATAAATATTTTAATGATACTGAACCATGGAGTTTTAAAAAAACTGATAAAATTAGGATGGAGCAAATTATTTTTACAATATTAGTTCAAATCAAAAATATAAGCATATTATTAAATCCGATCATACCTGTTGCAACCAAAAAGGTGTTTAAAATGATGAATTTAAATCCGGAAGATTGCAAAATTCAAAATATAAATAATAACGATATTTTAAAACATAAAAAAAAATTGAATGAGAAAAATATTTTATTTAAAAAGGTTGAAAATGATAATTGATTCCCATTGTCATCTTGATTATGAACCAATTAACTCCTCATTAGACGAAGTTATTCAGAGAGCAAAAAAAAATGGAGTAACTAACATGTTAACGATTTCTACAGAAGATAAAAAATATTCAAAAATAATTGAAATAGTTAATAAATATAAGAATGTTTATGGCACATATGGTATTCACCCCCATGAAGCAAACGTCCATCAAAAAATTAATTCAAGGACCATTATTGATAAGATAAAAATGAACAATAAAATTATAGGTATTGGAGAAACGGGTTTAGATTTTTATTATAATTACTCAGAAAAAGATATTCAGATTAAATTATTTTTGGAGCATATAAAAGCATCTAGAGAACTTAATTTACCACTAATTGTCCACACACGTGCTGCAGAAAATGAAACTTATGATATATTAAAAAAAGAAAATAAAAATAGAGATTTAAAAATTTTAATTCATTGCTTTACTGGATCAGTTGATTTTGCAAAAAAAATCCTTGATTTAAATTGTTATATATCTGCCAGTGGTATTGTAACATTTAAAAAATCTACAGAGTTAAGAAAAGCATTTGAAGTAGTTCCTTTAGATAGATTATTAGTCGAAACTGACTCACCTTATTTGTCACCCGAACCATTAAGAGGAAAATCGAATGAGCCAGGTAATATAGTTCATACAATTAAATTTTTATCAAATCTAAAAAAAATTGATTATGAGTTAATTGTTTCAAAAACCTCAAAAAATTTCTTAAATTTATTTGGAAAATTAAATTGAAAAAAAAATTTACTATCTTAGGCTGCGGTAGCTCAATAGGATCTCCATGGATAACGAATTTTTGGGGTAATTTAGATAAAACTAATAAAAAAAATATTAGAACAAGATGTTGTGCACATATACAATATAATAACTTATCAATTTTATTAGATACATCTCCGGATATAAAACAGCAATTATTAAAAAACAAAATTAAAAATGTGGACTCAGTAATCTATACACATGAGCATTCAGATCAAACTTCAGGCATTTTTGAATTGAGGCCTTTTTATTGGAAAAATAAAAAAAAAATATCAATATTTGGGAGTAAGAAAACTATAAATATTTTAAAAGAAAAATATGATTTTTGCTTCAAGAAAAAATATGACTATAAACCAATAATGAATGCTAAAATAATTAAAAATAATTTTACTATTAAAAAAGAATTGACAGCATTAAAAATAAAATCCTTAGAAGTTGAACATGGTTTAATTAAGTCAACAGCTTATATATTTAAAAAAGTAGCCTATGTAAGTGATTGCAATAATATAGAGGAAAAACATTTAAAACATTTTAAAAATTTAAACTATTTGATAATTGATTGTTTGCGTTTATCTAAACATAATTCACATTTAAATTTAGATCAGTCACTTTTTTTAATAAGTAAATTAAAACCAAAAAAAGCCATTCTTACAAACTTACATACAGATTTAGATTATGAAAAATTAAAAAAAATTTTACCTAAAAATGTAATCCCTGCTTTTGACGGTTATCATTTTACTTTTTAATTTCTTGCTCTATTATATTTATAAATTTCTTTGATGTTGGTTTTGTGAATGAGGCAAAAGTATCTACAATTTTACCATCTTTTCCAATCACGATTTTGTGAAAGTTCCATTTTGGTATTGCTCCCAAGCCATAATTCATTTTTGCCCATTTATAAAAAGGATGAGCATTAGTTCCTATTACATCAATCTTCTCGGTCATGGGAAAGTCTATACCAAAATTTGTTTCGCAAAAATTTTTAATTTCTGCATTTGTACCAGGTTCTTGCTTGAAGTTATTTGTTGGGATTCCTAAAACAATGAGATTATTTTCTCTATATTTTTCCCAAACAAACTGTAAATCTTCATATTGTGGTGTGTAGCCACATCTGCTTGCAACATTCACAACTATTATTACATTATTTTTATACTCTTCCATTTGAATAGTTTCACCATTAATACTTTTAAATTTAAAATCATAAAGCGATTTTCCTTGATAGCCTTTAGCTGAATTTATAAATGAAAATATCATAAAAAATATTAAAATTATTTTTCCCATTTTTATTTTCCTAAGGCCTTTATTAAAGCTTTAAAAGGAAGAACAACACATTCTACACGATTACTATTTTTTTTCAAAAGATCTTTGAATGGTTTAAATTTTTCTGGTAATTTTACATTATCATTTGAATTTTTTAATATAAGATAATCTTTTTTTAAAGACTTAATTGAAAAAGTATTTATTTTTTTTGACAATATGCTTGCAGAAGCTTGGCAAATTATACAAGACTCAGTTTCATACCTCATAGAAATTATTTTCTCTTTTTTTGCAACTAACTGAATTTTAATTTTGTCGCCGCATATATGATTTTTAGAATTTGAATGGTGTGTATAATAATTCTTTAAACCATAATTCTTTGTGTCTGATGCAAGTTTTATTATTTTATCGTCTATCATTTTTTGAGAAATAAATTAAAATGAATCCTAAAACTGTAGACAAAAACGAACCAACTAAAACACCAATTTTTACTCCATCCATATATTCAGTATCATTGACAAATGCTAAATTCCCCACAAATAGACTCATTGTAAATCCTATACCAGTAAGCACACCAACACCATAAAAAGACAACATATTTGAGTTATTCGGCATTGCAGCAAGTTTTAATTTTATTGATATGATAGAAAATAGAAAAACACCAATTTGTTTTCCAAAAAATAATCCACAAACAATTCCTAAAGGAACACTTTCAAAAAGTGAATTAAAACTTAAACCCTCTAAAGAAACACCGG
The DNA here is from genome assembly GCA_902572695.1 of uncultured Pelagibacteraceae bacterium. Classification (GTDB taxonomy): domain Bacteria; phylum Pseudomonadota; class Alphaproteobacteria; order Pelagibacterales; family Pelagibacteraceae; genus Pelagilacustribacter. Next base: position 9,698 of record CACGGZ010000016.1, read on the forward strand.
CGTTTGCAAAGGCAAAGATTGGCATAATTCCAAATGCTACATACGGAGAAATTGAATGTTCTAGTTTTAATAACAATGAGTCTTTTAATCCAATTTTTTTATTATTATTTTTATGCGGTATTGTTAAAGCTAGAATAACACCTGAAATTGTTGCATGTATACCTGACGCATGAGTAAATTCCCAAAGAAAAATTCCAATAATTAGATAAGGTATAAAATTTCTAACATTAAATCTATTTAATAAAATTAGAAGGATAACACTCAAAAACATTAAAGCTAAGTATGTAATCTGTACATTATCCGAATAAAAAAATGCAATTATAATTATTGCTCCCAAGTCATCAATGATCGCTAAAGCTGTTAAGAACACTTTCAATGAAACAGGAACTTTTTTTCCTAATAGTGATAAGACCCCGAGTGAAAAAGCTATATCAGTGGCTGAAGGAATTGCCCAACCTTTTAAAGTTATAGAATTATCATAATTAATTATTATATATATTAATGCTGGAACAACCATTCCTCCAACTGCACCGATAATAGGTAGAAGTGCTTGTTTAGGATTTGAAAGTTCACCTTGAATAAACTCTCTTTTGATTTCGAGTGAAACTAAGAAAAAGAATATGGCCATCAAGACGTCGTTAATCCAATGTATAATTGTTAAATTAAGACCAATTCCTCCAAAACCTAATAAAAATTTGGTCTCTAAAGTTTCATAATATAGGTTACTTAAATTTGAGTTGCTGATTATCAGCGCTAATATTGCAGCAAATAATAAAACAAGCCCCGATGCAGCTTCAAGCCTGAAAAACCATTTGAAAGGTTTAGAGATGTATTGAATCATATGTATTATTTACTTCCATCTTTAACATCTTTCAATTGCCAAAAAGTCATAATTAACTTATAAAATTAGCCATTCGGGGCGTAGCGCAGCCTGGTAGCGCATCTGGTTTGGGACCAGAGGGTCGCAGGTTCAAATCCTGCCGCCCCGACCATTTTATGATTAATTTTTTTAAACCAGAAAATAAATTTAATATTAATTTACAAAGTCCCTCTAAGTCATTTTGGACAACTTTTAAAAAAGCATTTCTAATCAAAAAAGATTTTAAATCTTTTTGGAAAAATCTGAAAAAAGATAATTTACCTAAAGAATTAGTAGAAATTACTAATCAATTTTTAAAAACAGAGAGTTATGAATGGGTTTCAAAATTTTGGAGACATTGTATGATAAATCATTTCAAATCTATAAATAAAAAGTCACCGGAAGAAGCATTAGAGTCTATTATTTTAACCGATGTAACTTCTCATACATACTTTGAAAAAAAAAATTTTAATAATACTTGCAAAAATTTAAAAAATTATGAAAACACAAATATAAACATTTTTAAAAAACATAAAAATTTAAGCCCATACGACTCAATTAGTTATAACACTACAACATTATTGTATTATAATTTAAAAAAAGAATTTACTAAATCAATTTATAAAAGGATAAATAGAAAATTTTATAGTCAATACTCACCTAATATAGAGATTGATAATTTAGAAATAAATCAACACCTTATGTATACTATTAGTGAGTTAGAAAGATTACAAAAAATTATCGATTTCAATAAAAAAGATATTAGAATTTTGGAGATAGGGGCAGGGTACGGTAGAACTGCAAATGCAATTATATCTTTACACCAAGGAGTCAAATACGTGATTGCTGACATTCCGCCAACTATATTTGCATCAATGACAAATCTAAAAAAACATTATCCTAATTTAAAAATTGATTCTGCTTTCAATTTAGGCAATTCAAACGATATAAATGAGCTTATCGATGAAAATGACGTAACTTTTATATTTCCACATCAATTGCGACAATTAGGTAACAAAAAATTTGATCTAGCATTAATGATTGGTGTATCCTTAGAAATGGAACCTCGTGACATTAAAAGATATATGAATTTTATAAATATTGTCTCAAATAATTTATACATGAAGGTATTTGAATTTTCTGGCCTTCCATTTTCATTTTATAAAGTTTATCGACATAATGTTAAATCTGATTATTTTATACATGATAATTGGGAAGAATTATTTAATGAGGTAGGAACAGAGACAGATTTTATGTATCATTTGGGGTATAAAATAAAATGAAAACTGCTAGAATTTATTTACCTACTAAGTCTGCAATGCAATCTGGTAAAGGTAAATCTGAAAAATGGGTACTTGAATACGTATCACAAAAAAGCAAATACAATCCATTAATGGGTTGGGAAAGTTCGAAAGATACTAATAGTCAAATAAAACTTAATTTTTCATCTAAAGAACAGGCAATTGAATATGCAAACAAAAATAACATTAAATATAAGTTAATTGAGCCGAATAAAAAAAAATTTGTTATAAAATCTTACGCTGATAACTTTTTGAATTAATTATGTGGCGAAGTTTTTTTACAGAAAGAAAATGGTTAGTTTGGTCTTGGGGAGGATTTATTTTTATAATTCTCTCGCTATTAGCTCAAACTTATATCGATGTCAAAATCAATGAATGGTATAAAGGATTTTACGATCTCTTACAAAAAGCACCAGAAAGAGAACTTTCTGAGTTCTATGATGGAATTTTGTTATTTATGAAATTAGCCATTCCGTATGTTATAATTTATACAGTTACAAACTATTTTACTCGATTATGGGCTTTTAGATGGCGTGAAGCAATGACCTTTTCTTACATGCCTTATTGGAGAGCAGTAGACGCTAAAGTTGAAGGTGCATCACAAAGAATACAAGAAGATGCAATGAATTTTGCTAAAATTGTTGAGAGTCTTGGATTGCAAGTTGTCAGAGCCATTATGTTGCTTATTGCATTTATTCCAATTTTGTGGGGATTATCTTCTAATGTTGTAATTCCTTTTTTTAAAGATATATCTGGATCTCTAGTTTGGGTATCATTAACTGCAAGTTTAGGTGGTCTTGTAATTAGTTGGCTTGTGGGTATTAAATTACCAGGTTTAGAATATAATAACCAGAAAGTAGAGGCTGCTTTCAGAAAAGAACTAGTTTATGGAGAAGATGATAGAAAAAATTACGTTCAGGCTCCAACCATTTTACAACTTTTTACAGGAATTAAATTTAATTATCATAGATTGTTTCTTCATTATGGTTATTTTGATTTGTGGTTGATAATGTATAATCAAACGATGATTATTGTCCCTTACCTTTTAATGGGACCTGGTCTTTTTACTGGTGCTATGACTTTAGGAGTTCTCATACAAACATCTAGTGCTTTTAGAGAAGTTCAAAGTAGTTTTTCACTTTTTCTTCAAAACTGGACTAGAATAACTGAATTAAGATCAATTCATAAAAGATTAATGGAATTTGAAACTGCTATTAATTTTAAAAATAAGTTGAGAAAACCTAGAAAATCTGATGTAAGAGTTTAATGGAACTCTATATCAAACTGGTAGACGTCATACTTCCTGTTTTTTTTGTAATTGGTATAGGGTACTATCTCGGTAGAAAAGATCCTAATTTTAACACTGATTTTATAACTACACTGGCTGGTAATGTTGGTACACCTGCGATGATTTTTTATACTATTACTTCAACAGGTGTAACTTTAGATACATTTATAGAATTTTTTACTTATGCTTTAATTATAATTGGAGGGTTTGCTGCAATAGGTTTAATCGTACTTGCTATAATGAAAAAAGATGTTGTGAGTGAACTCCCCCCATTAATACTGCCAAACACTGGTAATATGGGTATTCCTATTTGCTTATTTGCCTATGGGACAGAAGGTCTAGGTATAGCTTCAGCAATAGCATCAGTAATTATCTTACTTCACTTCACATTAGGGGTTCTTTTAGCAAAAAAAAGTTTCTCACTTAAAATATTAATTACTAATATGCCTATTTACGGGATCATAGCAGCTGTTATTGTTTTATATTACGATTGGGATGTTCCTGGTTTTGTAGTTAATACGACTTTTTTATTAACTTACGCTACAATTTTTCTGGTTCTTATGTCTTTAGGAATAGCTTTAACAAAGTTAAAAGTTGTTTCATGGTTAAATGCATCAATTTTAAGTGGTGTGAGAATTATAATTGGACCAATTATTGGTTTTGGTTTTATTCAATATTTAAATCTTAGTGGAGTAGCCGCTGGAGTGCTTTTAATTCAATCTGCAATGCCAAGTGCTATTTTAACTTATTTAGTAGGTTCGATGTATTCATGCAATCTACAATAATTAAATGGCTTATTAGCTAGAACCGTTGGTATTCAATACTTTTAGAATGAAAAACCCTCTTTTTTTAATAATTTTCGCTTTGTTTTAATACCTCCTTTACCGGAGTAACCGCCTAATCGTCCATCGGTTCTTATCACTCTATGACATGGTATTACA
>CACGGZ010000017.1 GCA_902572695.1 uncultured Pelagibacteraceae bacterium
TTACTAGAGAAAGACATAGGTTTAAGCTTAACGAATGTCTAAAAGAGATAGATAAGTTTCTTAAAAAAGATCAAAGCAAAGACCTCGAATTAGCTGCTGAAGACTTAAGAATGGCTACACGACATCTTGGCAGTATTGTTGGTAAAGTAGATGTCGAGGAAATACTTGGATCTATATTTAAAGATTTCTGTATTGGTAAATAAAATACTTCTTGTATTCTTAATTTAGACGTTTACATTTACAGTATGACAAAACAAAGCTATGATGTAGTAGTAATAGGCGGAGGTCATGCTGGATGTGAGGCAGCAGCAGCATCCGCTAGAATGGGCGTAAATACAGCTCTTTTTACACATAAAATAGAGACTATTGGCGAAATGTCATGCAATCCAGCTATCGGGGGACTTGGAAAAGGACATCTTGTAAGAGAAATCGATGCTTTAGATGGTTTGATGGGTGATGTAGCTGATAAATCAGGTATTCAATTTAGATTATTAAATAGAAGTCGTGGTCCAGCTGTGCAAGGACCAAGGACTCAGTCTGATAGAGCTCTATATAAAGAGCATATGCAAAAAATTTTACTAAATTATAAAAATTTAGAGGTAATAGCAGATCCGGTGATCAAATTCTTATTTGATAATAACAAAGTTGTAGGTTTTGTTTGTCAAAGTGGTAAAGAAATAAGAACTAAAGAACTAATACTTACTACGGGAACTTTTTTAAATGGTTTAATACATATAGGTGAAACACAAATACCAGCTGGTCGGTATGATGAAAAACCATCCACTGGTTTGAGTGAACAACTAGCAAAATTTAAAATGCAAATTGGAAGATTAAAAACTGGAACACCTCCTAGATTAGATGGTGATACAATTAACTATGATGAATTAGAAATGCAGCCTGCAGATGATGATCATTATTATTTCTCTTTCTTGACAAATAAGATTGAAAATAAGCAGATTAAATGTGGGATGACTTACACAAATAATGATGTTCATAAAATTATAAGTGAAAATATTTCAAGAAGCGCTATGTACTCTGGAAATATAAAAGGTGTAGGACCCAGATATTGTCCATCAATCGAGGATAAAATTGTTAAATTTAAAGAAAAAGAAAAACATCAAATATTCTTAGAACCGGAGGGGTTAAAAGACAATACTATTTACCCAAATGGTATATCTACCTCTCTCCCTGAGGAAATACAGCTAAAAATATTGTGTAAAATCAAGGGTTTAGAGCATGTTAAAATGAAAAGGGCTGGATATGCAATTGAGTACGATTACGTGGATCCGAGAGAGTTAACGGGGACCCTAGAAACTAAAAAAATTAAATCGTTATTTTTAGCTGGCCAGATTAATGGAACAACTGGATATGAAGAGGCAGCAGCTCAAGGATTAATTGCCGGAATTAATGCAGCTTTAAAAATACAAAATAAAAAAAATTTTGTGCTTGATAGATCGACTTCTTATATAGGGGTTATGATTGATGATTTAATTACTAAAGGTGTAACAGAGCCTTATAGAATGTTTACATCAAGAGCAGAGTACAGATTGACATTAAGGGCAGATAACGCTGACCAAAGATTAACAGATATTGGTATAACTATAGGATTAATTGGGAATGTTAGAAAAAAAATATATTTAGAAAAGAAAAAAAATATTTCTTACCTTACCAAATTTTTAAGTTCAAATGTTTTAACACCTAATGAAGCCAAAAAATTTAATATTAAAATTGCCATGGATGGTATCAAAAGATCTTGTATCAGTATTATGGGACAGAGAAAAGTAAATATGGCAAAAATAAGGCAAATATTTCCCAATTTGAAACGTTTCAGTGACCGTTTAGAGAAGCAGGTTGAAATTGATGCTCACTATGAAGGTTATTTAAAAAGACAAGAAAGAGATATTAGATCCTTTAAAAAGGATGAGGGATTAAGCATACCAGAAGGTTTTAATTATAACACTATCAGTGGTTTATCTAATGAGATGAAATCAAAATTTAACCTAATTAGACCCAAGAATATAGGACAAGCTTCGAGAATTGATGGTGTCACTCCAGCTGCAATATTAATTTTATTGTCTCACATTAAAAAGTCTAAAATTAAACTTCTAGCTTGATTTATAAAGATAAAATTATCAATATTTTAAAGAATAAATTCAAATTTAATGAAATGTCGATTGAAAAAATCGATATTTTTGTAGACTCCCTTATAAAATTCAACTTAAGGTATAATTTAGTTTCTAAAAGCACTATACCTATCATTTGGGATAGACATATTCTTGACTCAGCTCAAATTATTCCTTTAATCGATTTCTCAATTAAGGGAGTTTTGGCCGATTTTGGCAGTGGTGGAGGTTTTCCAGGTTTAGTTCTTTCTATATTTAATAAAAACCCTGATTTTCACGTGAAATTATTTGAAAAATCTCCAATAAAATCAATATTTTTACGAGAACAGATAAAGAAGCTTGAATTAAATGCAGAAGTGTTAGGAAATCTCGATAATTTTAAAGAAATTAGTGCTAATTACATAACGGCACGCGCTTTTCGGAAATTGGATGTAATTTTACACTTTTCACGTGAAAAAGTGACAAAACCACACAAATTAATCGTATTTGTGGGAAAGAATTCACATGACAAACTAAAAAATGTTACAAACTCAATTAAATTTAAGTATAAGTTTGTTAATAGTGAAACAGAGACTAATTCAAAAATATTTTTTGGAGAAGTTAAATAAAATTTGATGGCGAAAAATATAATAGCAGTGATAAATCAAAAGGGAGGAGTGGGTAAGACTACTACCGTTGTAAATTTGGCCGCTTCTCTGTCCATTTTGGGTCAAAAAATATTAGTCATAGATTTGGATCCTCAAGGAAATGCTACAACTGGTCTCGGTAAATCAAACAACGATGAAAATAATAATGTTTACAATTTATTAATAAAAAAAAAAGAATTATTGAACGTTATTCAAAAAACGAACGTTTCAAATTTAGATATTATAGGATCTAATGTTAATTTATCTGGTTTAGAAGTAGAAACTGCAAATGACTCAAATAGAGCCTTTTTGCTAAAGCAAATTTTAAAGGGAGAAAATAAGAATATAATTGAAAATTATGACAATGTTTTCATTGACTGCCCTCCATCATTAAGTTTGTTAACTATAATGGCATTGGTTACTTCAGATGAAATTTTAGTGCCTTTACAAACTGAATTTTTTGCCCTGGAGGGGATAAGTCAGCTAGTAAAAACAATAGATAGAATTAAAGTAAGCCTTAACCCATCGTTAGAAATCAGAGGGATACTTCTTACCATGTTTGACAAAAGAAATAAATTATCACAACAAGTTGATCAAGAGGCCAGAAACTTTTTCAAAGATAAAGTTTACTTCAATGTCATACCTAGGAATGTAAGATTATCTGAGGCACCATCGCATGGTGAGCCTTGTGTCTTTTATGATCCTTTATGCAGTGGAAGCAAAGCTTACTCGCATCTTGCACGTGAGTTTTTAAAAAAAAAAAATAAAATAGGTAGCGCAGCATAATGTCTAAAAAGAAAAAAGGTTTGGGTAAGGGTCTATCCGCTTTATTTGGAGATCAAGAAAAAAGTGCCCCTACAAAAGATATCAGTTCGTCTCCTATTAAATCTTCTATTAGTAATCTAAACAGAAACACTTACCAACCAAGAATAAATTTTGATGAATCTAAACTTGACGAATTAGCATCGTCAATTAAAAAAAATGGGATTATACAGCCTATTGCTGTGAGACCCAGCAAAAAGAAAGATAACACTTACGATATAATCGCTGGTGAAAGAAGGTGGTTGGCGGCACAAAAAGCAGGATTACATGAAGTACCTATCATTATATTAGATTTAGATGATAACGAAGCCTTAGAAGTTGCAATAGTCGAAAACATCCAAAGAGAAGATTTAAATATTATTGAAGAAGCAAAAGGTTTTGAAAGGTTACATAAAGAATTCGGATATGATCAAGATAAAATAGCTCAAATGATGTCGAAAAGCAGGAGCCATATTAGTAATACATTAAGATTACTAACATTGCCCAAAGATATAATAGCTATGCTACAAGACGGAGAGTTAACCGCTGGTCAAGCTCGTCCTCTGGTTGGTTTACCTAATGCATCACAAATTGCTGAGGAAATTTTGACAAAAAAAATGTCTGCAAGATCCATTGAGAGTCTTAAGAAAAATACCAAAAAATCTTTCACAATTGATCCCAATGTTTTTGATATTCAACGTGAGTTAGAGCGTATTTTAGGATTAAAAGTTTCAATAACTAACAAAAAAAATAACTCAGGTAAAATAATGCTAGAATATAAAAATGTTGATCAATTCGAATTTCTAACTAAATTATTAAAAACTAAGTAGATTAAGCGCCACAAGTTTTAACTAAAAACATTTTAAATAAAATATTCTTATTTATATGTGACTTAGATTTTAAAGTAAGTTCAATATTATTTAAGTCTTTTATAACATTATTTAAATCTTTATCTTTCCATCTAATAAATTGTGTAATATATGAACTTTTATCTTTCCAAAAAACTTTAGGCTTCAATTCATTTAATATTTGTTCAATGTTTTGTGTTTTTTTGTGCAAATATTTCATTTGTTTTATTCTTAAAAGTCTTTGTCCTATCTGATTTACAAATAGGAACAAATTATCATCTGATAGATTGTAATTTCCAATAAGTTTATTTAATTTTTCTTTTTTGCCTTCAATAGATGCATTCATTAAGTCCTTAAAATCTTCAATGTTTTTCTCATTAAGTAATTTCTCAATTTTTTCTAATGTAATTTTCTCACTTTCAGACAAAGTAAGTATCTTAGAGATTTCGGACCTTATAATGCCTCTGTTACCATCAGAATTTTCTATAATGTACTGTATTATTTCTTTCGAAATCCCTTCAGTATTTTTTAATTTGTTTTGAGCATAATTCATTAAAGTATAATCATTATCTTTGTAGCATGGAACGCAAGCCAAACTTTTATCCTTTTCAAAAATCGCTCTTAGTTTAGATTTGGCTTCTAATTTTTCTGATATTACCACAAGTTTTGTCTCTGCCTCTAAATTAATTAAATCTATGATTTTCTCTGCAACTTTATCTTCAGCGTTATTTAAAAAAATTAGACTAGGATCACCAAACAAGGATCTATTTGCAAATTCATTGATAATGTTTTTACTGTTATTTAATAAATCACTCATATAATAATTTTTTGGTTTCACTTTATTTTTTTCAACTAATGATTTTTTTATATCATTAATTAGACCTTCATTTTCACCATAAATTAAAATTGATTTAAATTTTTTTAATTCATCTATATTTTTTTCAACTAAGAAACTTTTTACAATCATTTCAATAATTAAGTGCTAACATATTTTTAATTTCGTCAGCTATACGTTTTGAAAGATTTGCGTAAACTCTTTCTTCATTTAAAAAATTATTAAAAGATGACGCTGTTACGGTAGTTGAAGAACTTTTATTAAAGGTAAATTTATCTTCAAAATCGCCTTTTATAAAAACTGCTACATTTAATGTTAAATTGTATTTAGTGACTCTATTTTTGAGATTTTTTTCTCTAATTTGTTTTTGTTTATCAATTTCTAAAATAATATCTATATTCTTTTTAGCTTCATTAGAACTATATAACATTACTTCACTTTTTATTATTTTGCCTAATTTTTTATCTCCTTTTTGTGTTATGAAATTATCAATATTTAAATTTATAGGATTCTCTTTTACAAAACTTTTAAATCCGCAAGAAGATAAAAAGAGCAAAACATTAATTATAATTAGTAATTTCAAAAAGATTTTCATTTTATTATGTAATTAATAAGCTTATCTTTAATAAATATTTTTTTTTTAATTTTATTTTCTTCTAAATATTTTTTAAGTTTATCATTTTTTAACAAAGTTTCTGTAATTTTATTTTCTTCCATACCAACTTGCATCGATGTGACCAATCTTGTTTTACCATTAATTTGTACAACTAGTTTTATCTCATCGTCTTTTATTAACTTTTTATCAACAGAAGGCCACTCATCACTCTTACATTTAAGAGTTTCTAAACATTCGCTTGAAAGATGTGGAGTGATAGGAAACATAATTTTCATTAAATTGATAAGGTGTTTTACTAAAAAAGTCTTGCTGGCTGAAAGTTTAAAGCACTCGTTTAGAGCATTAAAATATTCATAAATATTAGCGATCATAACGTTAAGATTAAACTTTTCTATGTGATCATCAATTTTTAAAATATATTTGGAAAATTCCTTCTCATATTTTTTTTCAATATCAAGATTACCTTTTCTTTCAGATAAAAGATTGATTTGTGAGTTTAAATTCCACACTTTTTGCAAAAATTTGTAAGCTGCATTAATACCACGATCAGACCATAAAATATCTTTGTCAGGCGGGCTGTCCGATAAAACAAACCATCTAATTGAGTCAGCTCCATAAATTTTAACTGTCTCCTCTGGGTCGATTATATTTTTTTTCGATTTTGACATTGATTCTGGTGCACCAACCGTGACATTGGTTTTATCTTTTTTTTTCTTAGCTAATTTATCTCCTACCTTTTCAATTTCATCAGGACTAAGCCATTTACCATTTTCATCTTTGTAGGTTTCATGTGTAATCATACCTTGTGTAAATAAGTTTTTGAAAGGCTCATCAAATTCAATTTTATAACCACACTTTTTCAAGGCTTTAACAAAGAATCTAGAATAAAGAAGATGTAAAATAGCATGTTCAACACCTCCAATATATTGATCAACTGGCATCCAATAATTAACTTCACTTAAATTAAATGGTTCTTTATTATTTTGGGGTGAACAAAATCTTAAAAAATACCACGAGGAGTCTACAAATGTATCTAGTGTATCCGTCTCTCTAGTAAATTCTTCACCTTTGTTATTTTTATAAAATTTCCAATTTTTGTGTTTATCTAGTGGATTTCCTGGTTGAGTAAAATCAACGTCCTCTGGTAATTTTACTGGTAATTCAGACTTATCTAGAATATGTATTTTTCCTTTTTTATCGTAAACAATTGGAATTGGGCATCCCCAATACCGTTGTCTAGAAACACCCCAATCTCGCAACCTATAGGATATCTTTTTTTTTCCAATTTTATTTTTTTCAACCTCGTCAATAATTTTGATTTTTGCATCGCTAGTGCTTAGCCCGTTTAACATCGAAGAGTTTACCATTATTCCATGGTCTGTGAATGCGGTTTTAGTCTTCTTAAAATCAATCAAATCATTTTCTTTAACAACTTGAATGACCTCTAAGTCGTATTTAATCGCAAAATCTAAGTCTCTTTGATCGTGAGCAGGACAACCAAAGATAGCTCCAGTTCCGTAGTCCATTAAAACGAAATTAGAAACGTAAACAGGAATTTTTTTTTTATTAAAAGGATTAATAGCTGAAAATTCAGTTTTAAATCCTTCCTTTTCGGCGTTAGCAATAGCTTCCTCTGTTGTTCCAGTTTTTAAACATTTTAATTTAAAATTTTGAAATTCTTTTTGTAATTTAATAATTTTACATATTGGATGATCAACAGATAATGATAAAAAAGTTGCACCAAATATCGTATCTGGGCGCGTTGTAAAAACTTTTATTTTCTCCTTACGATCAAATAATTGAAAATCTATTTCACACCCAACTGATTTTCCAATCCAATTACTTTGCATCAATTTGACTTTATTAGGCCAATTATCCAATTTTTTCAGATCATTTAACAATTCGTCAGAAAACTTAGTAATTTTAAAAAACCATTGATTTAATTTTTTTCGTTCTACCGGTTGATTTGATCTCCATCCTTTGCCATCAATTACTTGTTCATTTGCTAAAACAGTTTTTTCAATCGGGTCCCAATTTACATAGGTTTCTTTTCTACCAACCAAGTCGTTTTTATATAAATCAATAAATAACGATTGTTGCTGTTTATAGTAATCCTCTTTACAAGTTGAAATTTCTCTCTCCCAATCAATTGAAAAACCAAGCATTTGCAACTGTTTTTTCATTGTCTCAATATTTTGAAATGTCCATTCTTTTGGATTTAAATTATTTTCTTTTGCGGCATTTTCAGCTGGTAAACCAAAGGCATCCCATCCCATTGGATGCATGACATCAAAACCTTTCATGATTTTATGCCTAGCTATTACATCTCCAATTGTATAATTTCTTACATGACCCATGTGAATTTTTCCAGATGGGTATGGAAACATTTCAAGACAGTAAAATTTTTTTTGATTTTTGTTTTTTTTAACTTTCTTTTCGGACCAAATATTTTGCCATTTTTTTTCTATCTTGTTAAAAACAATTCTTTCCATAAAAATTAAATATGATTAATTTTTCTTTTTTTGATTTCTTTCAATTAACGCAGCTTTTTTAATTATTGTGTCTCGAATTTCATTTTTTAATTTAGAGTCTATTTCACTTACTGTACAAACCTGATTTAAATTACAAATCTTTTTATGTATTTTAATTGCAATACTATCTGCTCTAATTTCATTTGATAAAAATCTAAGAGTAATTTTAATAGAATAATCTTCACCAGACTTGCTATACCAATCTGTAATTATTACACCTCCAGAATAATCAGCATTTGTTAATGGAATAAAATCCAAAATATCCAGAGATGCTCTCCACATAGGATTTGAGGAGCTAAACTCAAAAGTTGTTCCCCTTTTCATCACATTCCCTAAACTTATACCTCTTCCTTCTTCAATAGCTTTCCTAGCTCTTTTATCTCCTTGAACAGGCACTTTTCTAGCGTCTACCGGTTTATAAATTCCACAAGAGGTTGTTAGAAAAACGACTATTAAGAAGGCTGATAAAATTCGCATTTTCTTAGAAAAATTGGTCATTTTTTTAATTACTACTGTTATAGGCTAAACTAAAATAAATTATAGTGTTGCTAATATGTCACAATTAATAAGAAAATCAACAAATTAAAGTAAAATCGTCGAAAAATAAAGAAGAATTGGATATTTTCACTCCGTTTAAACATTAATGTTTAATTATGAAAGGAAAAGACATGACAAAACTAACAAAAATAACGTTAGCAATGATCGCATCTTTATCACTTTTGGGTACAGCATACGCTGGTGAAGTAACAGTTACTGGTAACGCAGAAGCTACTTACAGCATCACAGGTTCTACAACAGGATCAAGCGTTGATGATACTACAACTGTAATGGGTAAAGGTATCGGTGTTGCAAACGAAATCGATTTCACTGCAACAGGTGAAACTGATAACGGATACACATGGAAATACCAAACTCAGTTTGATGATGGTTCAGCTACAGACGATGGTAGATTAGAAGTAACATCACCATACGGTACACTAGGTTTCTACGTATCTGAAGGTTCTTTAGGTAAGCACTATGGTTGGGATGTATCAGCATACGGTGCTGGTTCTGACCAAGGTATTACGACTGGAGCAGAAGTTAATGGTATAGAGGCATCTGACTATAACAATATTCAGTACCACTTACCAGCTGATTTACTTCCATTTGGAATAACTGCAAAAGTAGCTTACTCTCCTAACGGAACAACAGGTCAAACAAAAGCAACTTCTGTAAGAGGTCAAGGTGCAATGTCTCAGATTACTGAGTCAACATCATACCAAGTATCAGCAGCTCCAATTGATGGGCTAACACTTGGTGCATCATATGCAGAGGCAACTTACAGTGGCGGTGTAGCGTCTACTAAATATCAACCGGAAAATGGTTCACTATGGGTAAAATACGCAGTAGGACCAGCAACTTTTGGTTATGGTAAAACGTACATACAACCACGTGTAACTGCTAGAACAGCTGACACAGACGTTACTAACGAAGCTAGAAAATACGAAAATACTTCATATGGTATAGGTGTTTCAGTAAACGATCAATTATCAGTATCATTCACAACTGAAGAGTTTGAATTGACTGAAGTTGATATCGATGCAGGTACAGACGCAGAAACATCTGCAACTCCAGTAACAAGTGTAGACACTATTCAAGCTGCCTACAACGTTGGTGGAATGACTGTAGCGATCGGTCACGCTGAAGCTGATGAAATCAGTTACAATGGTGACAATGGAACAGCTAACGATGAACATGACAACACACAAACGTTCATCTCAGTTAAAATGGCATTTTAATTAATACCATTTAATAATATTAGAAAAGCCGGCTAATTATTTTAGCCGGCTTTTTTTTTGCTTCTGATAAAATACAAATACCTTTTGAATTAGTTAAACGCGTTAATTGGAGATTATTTTCTCGTATACCACCAAGTGGAATTAATTCCTTGCTAGTAATTCTTGAAAATAGGTTAAATTTCATAATACCTAAAAAAGTTTTCTTGTCTTTATAATTTGTTTTAAAAAGCCTTGAAAAAATTATCCTGCTGCATTTTTGTTGTATCTTTATATTTAACTCCTTCAGGTTATGTGCCGATCCTATAATATCAATATTCAAATTTTTAATTTGATTTAATTTTAAATTTTTATTGTGTGATGAAATGTAAAGTCCATCTGCTTTGTGTTTAACAACTAATTTTATGTTATTTTTGATGAAAAATTTGATTTTTTTGGCTTTACACTGATTTCTAAAATGTTTGATTTGGTTATCTTTATAATCTTTAAGCAATGTCATTATTATTGTAAATTTATTCTTAACTTTTATTTGATCTAAATCAAAATTTTGTGCACTATCTATCATTAAATAGTAATAATTTTTTATGAATGCCATATGGATATCATTATTGAAAGATTTGAAAAAATAAAAGCAAATATTTTAAAATTTAAACAAAATACAAAGCCAAATATAATAGCAGTGTCTAAAACTTTTGATTTAGATTATATAAAACCTCTTATTTTATATGGGCATATTCACTTTGGTGAAAACAAAGTTCAGGAAGCAGAAAAGAAGTGGTTAGATGTCAGAGTTAAAAATCATGATTTAAGACTTCACATGATTGGCAAATTACAATCTAATAAAGCAAAAAAGGCAGTAGAGGTTTTTGATTATATTCATTCTTTAGATAATGAAAAATTAGCCAAAGTCCTAAGTAGTCATGAAAAAAAAATTAATAAAAAATTAAAATATTTTATTCAAGTAAATATTGGTGACGAGTCACAAAAATCAGGTGTAGCTGTAAAAGATTTAAATAATTTTTACATGCTCTGTATAAAGCAGCTTGGGTTAAATGTAATAGGCTTAATGATAATACCTCCTAATGATAATAATACAGAAAAGTATTTTGACAATATTAATAAATTAAATACTTCTTTAAATTTAAAAGAACTCAGCATGGGCATGTCGCAAGATTATCATCTTGCTTTAAAATATAATGCGACATTTATTAGAATTGGGAGTGCAATATTTGGAGAGAGAAGTTAATTTATTTTTAAATAAACTCTCTTTTTAACAAACTTTAAAAGAAAATATAAATCTTTTATATTTAAAGCAATGCATCCTAAAGTTGGACTATAATTTTTTTTGGATAAATGAATAAATATTGCACTACCCCTATCTTTCACAATTGGTTTCATATTATAGTCAAGTACTACTACAATATTATAAGTGTTGTCACTTCTGTATAGCTTTTCCGCTCTCCAGCGGAAAGGAAATCTAATTAACTTGTTATAATGTTTCGATCGTATATCATCACACCATCCCATATTTTTTTTTAATATTTTTGTTTTCAAGGCTGTTTTAGGTTTTTTTACTCTGTCTTTCCTATAAAGAACGTATTTTAATTTAAAAAGACCTTTTGGAGTGCTTTTATCACCTTCTTTCTTTTTATGTTTAATTCCTCTTTTACCTATTGCACATTTTAATTTATAGTCATTATAAATTAAGAATTTATTTTTTAAAATTATATGCATAACGAGGATATAAAAGTTTTATCAATCGGGAACGATGAATTCAACAAATCTTTAGAAGAAATAAAAGATGATTTTAAATACAAATGTACAACTAATATAGAAAAAAAGAATCTTTCTGATTTTAAAGTTAATATTATTCACCAAGATTATTTAGAAAATAGTAAAAATCTTGAAAAAGTAAAAAAAAATAAGAATATTAAAATTTTAATTGTTAAAGATAAAAAAAACAAACTTTTATTTGAATCTACCCAGATTTTATTACCAATAAAATTTAAAGAGCTAGATGATATTATAATTAAAAATATTTCAGCAGAACAATTTTTAGACAATTCAAAAATTGAAATTAAGAATTATATTTTGGATAAAAATGAAAGAAAATTAATAAGAGATAATGCATTTGTAATTATTACTGAAAAAGAGGTACAGCTTCTTGAATTATTTCTTAATAAAGAGAAACCTTTATCAAAACCAGAGATCTTAAAGCAAGTTTGGGGCTACTCTGTCGAAGCTGATACTCATACTGTTGAAACACACATCTATCGCCTAAGAAAAAAAATTAAGAATAAATTTGATGATGATAACTTTATAATCAATAGGCAAAATGGATATTCGATTTGAAAAGAAGGAATAAAATAGCACTAGATTTATTTTCTAATAAATACAGAAAAAGAATTGTTAAACCCAAAAAGGGCAAAGGTAGTTTTAAAAGATCAAGCAAAAATAAGAAACATAATTTAAGTGATTAAATCAAATTTCAATTCTTGCACCTACTTGTTGAATTATTTTTGAGGATAAATCTGTTCCTTTCACCAAACTCTCTTTCAGGGATAAATTATTTATATAACCATGCAAAAACCCCGCTGCAAACAAATCACCTGCACCAGTAAGATCTTTTATTTTTAAATTTTTATTAGCCTCACATTTTTCGACATTGTCGTATTGTATTGCTATAGCACCTTTTTCTCCTCTGGTTACGACTATTAATTTTTTAGTTTGTTTGGCAAAATTAATTACATCATCCAAGTTTTTTGCATTAATAAGACTTTTAATCTCTTGTTCATTAGCAAATACTAAACTTAATTTGTTCTTTACTAAGTTTAAGAAAGAATCTTTGTGCCTCTCAACGCAAAATAAATCAGAGAGAGACATTGCTGTCTGTTTAGAACTTTCTATTACTTTATTAAAAGCTTTTTGTGGGTCACCTTTATCCCATAAGTACCCCTCTAAAAAAGAGACTTCACTATTTTTAACAATATTTTCATCAATATCACTCTCATTTATTTTTCCTGCAATACCGAGAAAAGTACACATTGTCCTTTCTGAGTCTGGGGTTATTAAGATCAAACAGGTACCAGTTGGAGTTTTTTCTGTCTTTAAACTGTAATGAAATTTTACATTTTCTTTTGATAGTCCCTCTAAATATTCTTTTCCGAGATCATCATCATTAACTTTACCAATAAAACCAACTTCATTACCGAGTTGAGCAAGACCTACAATACTATTGGCCACAGATCCCCCTGATATCGTTTTTTCAATTTTTAAATCTTTAAGTAATTTTTTAAATTCATCTTCATCTACTAATTTCATGGTACTTTTAGTTAATTTATTTTTGATTAAAAAATTTTCACTCACTTCACAAATAACATCAACTATTGCATTTCCAATTCCTACAACTTTCATTCTATGCTTTCTTTGCTATAAATTTTCTTTTTCTATTCGGACTGCAGCTTTTACAAATTTTACAAGCTAAGCCGAAACATTCTCTCGCTTTACAATATTCTCTTCCATACCAAATAATTTGTAAATGGAGTTTATTCCAGTTTTTTTTTGGAAATACTGCCTTTAAATCTTTTTCGGTCTGCACTACACTTTTTCCATTAGTTAAACCCCATCTTTGTGCCAACCGGTGAATATGAGTGTCAACAGGAAACGCTGGAAAGCCAAATCCTTGAGACATGACAACGCTTGCTGTCTTATGTCCAACACCTGGCAATTGTTCTAAT
>CACGGZ010000018.1 GCA_902572695.1 uncultured Pelagibacteraceae bacterium
GCTAAAAGAAGAAAAAAAGCTAAAAAGAAAACTAAAAAGAAAGCTAAGAAAAGAAGAAAAAGAAGAAGATAGTTTCCTTTTTACCTAAAAATCAAACGCCCTTTTTTCATAAAAAAAGGGCGTTTTTTTTTATTTTTCATCTAATAAGTTTTGATTTCTTCCTAATGCTTTATCCATTTTTTTTCTAGCTTCTTCAGAGGTAATTTGCAATACGGCCTCAAATTCAGATTTAAGTCTCTCATAAGCTTTCTCGAATAATTGTCTTTCCGAGTATGATTGATCAGCAATAATATCAGTGTTTTTGTTTAAGTCTTTTACAACTTCTGCCAATTCATATATTTTACCAGAATTAATTTTTTGATCGTACTCTTGGGCTCTTCTACTCCACATAGTACGTTTTATTTTTGGCTTTGTTTTTAATATAGATACACATTTATTTATTTGATTAATGGATGAAATTGGTCTTAGATTGGATTGTTGATTTATAGGCACTGTCAAAGTCAACTTCTCTTTTTCTACAAAGATTTTGTAAAAGTTTATTTCTATTTCACCTATTTTTGCTTTTTCAACTGCTGTAATTTTTCCAACACCATGTTTTGGATATACCACGTAATCTTTAATATTAAATTGTCTTTTTTCTGATGGTTGTTTTTTTATTTTTTTAATCTCAGGTTTTTGATCAGCACTTAAGTTTAACGGCTTATTAGAGGTTTCCTTTTTAGTAGATATGGTACGAGTTTTTTTAGCTATCTTCTTTTTAGCCTTTTTCAATTTTTTTTTCTTTGTCTTTTTTTTTACCATTTTAACTCCCAGGTTTTTCAGAAAAAAATTTAAATTTATCTTTCATATCTTTGAATTTTTCATGATCTTTCATTGGGTCCTTCTTTTTCGTAATATTAGGCCATATTGCAGAAAACTTTTTATTAAGCAATAACCATTTATCTTTTTCTTCTATATTTTCTTCAGTATCAGCAACTATTGCATTGATTGGACATTCAGGTTCGCAAACACCACAATCTATACATTCATCTGGATTTATTACTAACATATTTTCACCTTCATAAAAACAATCTACGGGGCAAACCTCTACACAATCCGTTAGTTTACATTTAATACACTCATCTTTTACAATATAAGTCATTTTTTTCCCATTATTTTCATTTTGATTTCACCAGATAGTTTATCTGGAAAATAAATTAAACCACAAATTCTTCTCATTAGATTTGTTTCATAAAAATCTAAATTTTTATCAGATATAATTAATCTCCAAAGACCTTCTATAATTTTTTCTTTAAATTTATTAGATTTAGTTTTAATAAGATTAGTAAAATTTAACACTTGGTTAGAGTCACTTTCTATTTTCTCAGCATTTGTTAATATTTCTTTTTCTTTACCCCTAAAATCTTGATATCCAGATATAAAGTTTAAAACAATTTTTTTTTCACCTTCGCTATAATGATCATCTATCTTAGCCGCATGAACTAAGAGTGCAACAACTTGTGTAAGTTCTTCAATACTTATTTTTTCCATATTTATTTTATATTTAATGACAATAACTTTTCAAACGGGTTATCTTTTAAATAAATTTTATTATTTTTCAATTTCTTTTTATTATCTCCCTTAAAAACATAAGTATCCTTGCTTTTTTTATCCTTTTTATAATTCATATATTCCATCAAATTATAAAAATCGCTCTTAGAACAGCCTAAAAGATTCATCATCTGGGAGTTAATTTGAAATTTACGGTTTTTTGTTTTTTCAATGATCATTATAAATAACTTTTCTAGAATATCTATTCTTACAAAGTATTTGTTAAATTTCTCAAATCCACACAATAATAGAAATCTTTTATCTCTTTTCTCATTAGTTAAGAAATTTAACCCTGATTTTGGCACACTTAAAATGTTTTGATTATTAAATAGTTTCCATAACGAAATTCTAAGTTCTACCGCTTTAGGTTTTAACATCTTAGGTAAATAAATATGATACCTTCCTATTTTGATACCCATTGACCAAAGTTTTTTTCGATTTTCTGTTGTTATTAATTTTAAAATGTGCTCAACTTCCTCTCTTTTTATAACACCATTGTTTTCAAAGAGTTGAAACACCAAAGCTCTTAAATATTGATTATCAATCTTACTTTTTGTTAGATTGATTAAGTCTCCAAGAACTTCAGTAATGTGACGTAAAAACCAATCTTTTAAAAAATTTTCGAGCTTAACTTTGTACTCTTCATCCAAAGTATCATCTGCTATAATATCAATATCTGGGTTAAGATAATTATGTCCTTTTTTTAGATGTCCAATAGAGAAATCTTTCCATATAATTTTATTGTTTTCATTTAAATAAATTTCCTCTTTTTTTATTATTTCCTCCACTCTATTTTGCAATTCATCCTTAATACCTTTCCTTGCAGCCTTTTTAATTGATTTTACATCTGTATCCAAAGTTTTTGATGTTAAGGCTATATTAAACTTCAGTCCTTTAAGATCTCCAATATACTGATTATCTATTATGACTTTATTTTTTTCATCTATATTCGTTTTCAAAATGAGGTCTTGTTTTAAGTTTCTTGATAAAACACTAATTTTTTTATCTATAAAACTTCTCGTTAACTCCTCGTGAAGTTTGTCCGATAATTTATCTTCAATACTTTTAGTAAGCTGTACCCAGTAATCTGAATTTTCAACCCAATTTTTTTTGTTCGCAACATACGACCAAGTTCTGACGTTTGAAATTCTGTGGGATAATACATCAATATTTCCATGATCTTTGCCAAGACCTTTTAATTGATCTTTCATATAGTCGTTTGGAATTCTTCTTTTCCTAGTTGATAAAAACTTAAAAACTTTATCTATAATATTTATATGGTGATTATAAGCTTTTTTTTCAAAATCTGGTATTTGGCAACATTCCCATAATAATTCTAGATTAGTTTTATATAAATTATTATTTACCCCTTTTTTTAAAAAAAATCTCAGAACACTTTCATCAAGAGAGTCCTGAGTTCTCATTAAATTCGAGTTTTCCGGTTTTAATTCTAAAGACTCAATTAGTTTGTCTGGATTTTTAAAATTTAATTTAGAATTTCTCCAAAATATAATTTTAGCTTCAGGTAAATTGTGCGTTTCTATTTTTTCTATTTCATCAGAGTTTAAACTCTCACAATCTCCAGTGGTTCCAAATTTTCCATCATTCTTATATCTACCTGCTCTTCCCGCAATTTGTGAGATTTCAACTAAACTTAATCGTCTTGTTTTTTTACCATCAAATTTTTTTAAATTTGAAAAATAAATTTCGTTAATGTCCATATTCAGCCCCATCCCAATTGCATCAGTTGCAACCAGATAATCAACATCACCTGACTGATATAATTCAACTTGTGAATTTCTAGTTTTAGGACTTAACGACCCCATAATGACTGCTGAGCCGCCTTTCTGTCTTCTTATCAATTCGGCTATTGCATAAACTTCTTCTATTGAAAAAGCTATAACAGCAACCTTACGATCTAATCTTGAAATTTTTTTATATCCACCGTAAGCTAGCTTTGAAAATCTATCTTTCTTTTCGAATTCAATATTTGGTATAAGATTGGAAATAATTTTTTTCATTATTTGCGAACCTAAAAACATCGTTAATTTTTCTCCCCTAGCATACAAAAGTCTGTCAGTAAAAATGTGCCCTCTTTCTTTGTCTGCGCACATTTGAATTTCATCGATTGCAACAAACTCTACCTTTTTTTCTTTAGGCATGGACTCTACTGTGCAGATGAAATAATCAGCATTACTGGGTATAATTTTCTCTTCTCCAGTAATTAGTGCAACTCTATCGGATCCAACAGCTTTAACACATTTGTCAAACACTTCTCTTGCCAAAAGTCTTAGTGGTAAACCAAATATTCCATTATTGAATTTGAGCATTTTCTCGATCGCAACAAATGTTTTTCCGGTGTTAGTCGGCCCCAACATCGCAATAATTTTTTGATTTGAATTTTGCATATTTGTGTTAGATTTTTATTTTAATACTATATATAGATCCTGATTGAGAACAAAATAAGATTAAAACATGACCGAATCAATTTGTCAAATGTTCTAATTGACTTAAAACCTTGGGTCCCCGTATAGATTTTAAATCTTTTAAATAAAAGTTTATATGAAAAATTTAGTAAAAAAAAACTTATTAAAACTTAAACCTTCAGCAACTTTACAAATTAACGAGAAATCAAAATATTTGATTAAACAAGGCAAAAAGGTATTTAGATTTGGCTTTGGGCAATCACCTTTTCCAATACCAGATGATATTGTTTCCACATTAAAAAAATTTTCCGACAGAAAAGAATATTTACCAATGCAAGGCCTTCCAGAATTACGAAAAGCAATATCAGAATATTTAACTAAGAGAACAAAAATAAAATATGCACCTGATAACATTATAATTACACCTGGATCAAAAGAAGCGATGTTACTTATGCACGTTGTTTTTAATGGAGAAATTATTTTACCTGCTCCGAGTTGGGTATCATATGAGCCACAAGCTATAATTGGTAAAAATAAAGTTCACTGGATTCAAACTTCAAGAGAAAATAATTGGTTTCCATCTGGAAAAGACATTGAAAGAGTTGCAAAAAAAATTGGAAATAAAAATAAAATCCTTATATTAAATTCACCAAACAATCCATCTGGAACTACTTGCAATAATTTTGATGAGATATCTAAAATTGCAAAAAAGTACAAAATTTTAATATTGTCTGATGAAATTTATACAGATATGACTTTTGATAAGAGTTACTCATCTATATCAAAATTTTATCCTGAAGCTACTTTTATAAGTGGCGGTTTAAGTAAATGGTGTGGGGCAGGAGGGTGGAGATTAGGTTTTTTTGCCGTACCAGAAAATTTATCTCACTTTATGAAAAGTTTAAAAACATTAGCCAGTGAGTCTTATTCAACAGTGAATAGTCCAACACAATATGCTGCAGTTGAAGCTTACAAAGGTGATTATTCTGAATATTTAAATAAAACTACTAATATACTTAAATCAGTAGGCCACTATGTATTTAATAAATTAAAATCAAACAAAATTTTAATTAATAAACCACAAGGAGCCTTTTATTTAATGCCAGAATTTTTAAATAAAAGATTTAAAAATTCCTCAGAATTATGTGATGTAATTCTAAATGAAACAGGCGTAGCAATGCTTCCGGGATCAGAGTTTGGATTTAAACCTGGCAAAATGTTAACGAGATTAAGTTACACAGATTTTAATGGATCTATTTTTTTAGAAAATACAACTTTGAACGAGAATATTTTAGACGAAAAAATTGAAAAATATGCTCCTAATGTAGCAGAAGGAGCTCAAAAATTATCAAATTGGGCCAAAAATTTGTAAAGATTCTCTTTGACCTTGGACTTTTTCCATAGTTAAATTATTGCAATTAACAAACGGGGGATACATGAGAAAAATAATATCAACTATCTCTGCAGCATTAGTATTGTTTGCTGTTACAAGCCCTTTTACAACCATAGCAAAGTCAGCCGAGTTCTTTTCAATAGGAACTGGTGGTCCTACAGGAGTTTATTTCCAAGTAGGTAATGCAGTTTGTAAAATGGTAGCAAAACTACAATCAGCAGATCATGGTAGAAAAAAAGGAACTGAAAAAGCATATCGTTGCTCAGCTCCTTCAACTGGTGGTTCGACATATAACATTGGTCAAATCATGCAAGGCGAGTTACAGTTTGGTGTTGCACAGTCGGACTGGCAATATCATGCGTATAACGGGACAAGACCAGATAAAGTTAAACCTTATGACAAATTAAGAGCTGTATTTTCAGCTCATCCAGAACCATTTCAAATTATCACACGAAAAGGTTCCAAAATAAAAGACTGGAAGTCACTCAAAGGGAAAAAAGTAAATATCGGTAATCCTGGTTCAGGTCAAAGAGGTACTTTTGAAGTGCTTATGGAAGCTCACGGTGTAGATACTGGATATTTTGGTTCTACTTCTGAACTTACATCATCAGAGCAATCAGGGGCGCTTTGCGACAAAAAAATAGATGCATTTGGATACACAGTAGGTGTTCCTAATGCTGGTGTTGCACAGTCAACAGATGGATGTGGAGCAAGCATAATAAATTTGAATACAGATGCAGTTAAAAAACTTGTAGCTGATAATCCTTTTTATGCTTTTGCGACAATTCCTAAAGGAACTTACAAAACTTCAAAAAAAGATGTAACTACTTTTGGAGTAATGGCATCTTTTGTTACGAGTGCAGATGTATCAGATGACTTAGTATATGCAGTAGTCAAAGCTGTTTTTGAAAACTTAGATGATTTTAAAAAACAACATCCTGCATTTGCCAACTTAGATCCAAAAAAAATGATCGTAGATGGTTTGTCTGCTCCATTACACCCAGGTGCAGTTAAATATTACAAAGAAAAAGGCTTAATGTAAGCTAAGAAAAATTAAGGCCCAGTTGAAAAACTGGGCCTTTTTTTTTATGCTATTCAAATGTCACAAGTTAATGAAAGTTTTTTTAAAAAGCATGATGAAGAGGGCGGCTCCAGAAGAATACTAAAAAATTGGAATCTGAAATTAGTTGGTTTTTTAGCAATAACCTGGTCACTCTTCCAATTGTGGTATGCATCACCTCTTCCGTTTTTATTAGATTTTGGAAAATTCATTGATGTTCCTGCAAGAGCAATTCATTTAGCATTTGGTATGAGCTTATGTTTTTTGGCTTACCCGGTTTTTAAATCAAAAAGAAACTCATCGATAGGAACAGTTGATTTTATATTAGCTTTAGTTTCTATTTTAGTCACATTTTATCTTGTAATTGAATATGAAAGGTTAGTTTATAGACAAGGTATACTCGCTTCAATTGATTTTTTTGGATTAATAATACCTTACGAGTTAATTATTGGTAGTTTTGGAGTTTTACTTCTCTTAGAGGCAACTAGAAGAGCCATCGGTATACCATTGGTTGCTATCGCTTTAATATTTTTATTATTTTCAATTTTTGGTCAAAAAATGCCAGATTTAATATCTCACCAGGGCTTATCTATTACAAGACTTGTTGGTTATCATTGGTTTGGTGGTGAAGCAATTTTTGGAATACCTATTAGTGTCTCAGTAAGTTTTATTTTTCTTTTTGTTTTATTTGGAGCCACACTTGACGCGGCAGGAGGCGGAAGATATTTTCTTAATTTAGCTTTTGCACTAGTTGGAAAAATGAGAGGGGGTCCAGCAAAGGCTGCTATTTTAGCTTCTGGTTTAACCGGATTGATTTCAGGATCTTCAGTTGCAAACACTGTTACAACGGGGACTTTCACAATTCCTATCATGAAAAGAACCGGTCTTACTCCAACAAAAGCTGGAGCCATTGAAGTTGCTGCTTCAGTTAACGGACAGATTATGCCACCGATTATGGGTGCTGCTGCGTTTGTAATGGCGGAATTACTTGGAATTTCATATTTTACTGTTATAACTCACGCGTTTTTACCGGCAATTATTTCCTATATAGCTTTATTTTATATTTCACATTTGGAGTCAGTAAAATTAGATATTAAAGGATTACCAGATAATCAAATACCGCCACTGGGTAAAACATTTTTAAGCGGAATTCATTTTTTAATACCTATATTCATCCTAGTTTACTTGTTATTAGTTGAACGTTGGACAGCAGCATCAGCTGTATTTTACTCAATTTTATCTTTATTTTTAATTATCATTATTAAAGAGATTTTTACGGCACTAAGATTAAAAGGAAATCTATCAACCGGCTTAAGAGAGGGTTATAATAAAGTTATTACTGGATTAGAAAAAGGTGCACTTAATATGATTAGTGTTGCAATAGCAATTGCAACTGCCGGAATAATTGTGGGCGCAGTAGCATCTACTGGTCTAAGCAACAATCTTATTGTTATTGTAGAAGCTATTTCTGGAGGAAATGTAATCACACTTCTTTTATTAACAGCTGTGCTTTGTATAATATTAGGCATGGGGTTACCTACCACAGCCAATTACTTAGTTGTTGCCGCTTTAATGGCCCAAGTGGTCGTAGAAGTGGGAAGCGCATCTGGCTACGTTTTCCCTTTAATTGCTATTCATTTATACGTTTTTTATTACGGATTAATGGCAGATGTTACTCCGCCAGTTGGACTTGCATCATATGCAGCAGCAGCAATTTCAAAAGCTGACCCAATTAAAACAGGAGTTCAAGCATTTTGGTATAGTCTGAGAACTGGGATCCTGCCTATTGTATTTATTTTTAATTCTGAATTATTATTAATTGGTATTGATAGCATCTGGCATGGAATAACTGTCGTTATAACTTCTTTGGCCGCTATACTAATTTTTACTGCTGCCACACAAGGGTGGTTTATTAATCGATTGAAATGGTATGAAATTATTATCTTTCTTTTAATTTCAATGTCTTTGTTCAGACCAGGATTTATATTAGATAAATTTTACCCAAAATTTGAAAACCAGATTTTAAAGGTTGAAAAAATAAACGCACTCCAATTTAGTCCAGATAGAGATGTTCACATAAAAGTTACAAGAAGAACAGAATATGGTGACAGATATAAATTATTTGTGATTGAAAAAAATAGCTTTAATAAACAATTTAATCTTGAGAAATACGGATTAAATTTAATCGACAAAGAGGAAATGCTAATAGTTGATACTTTAGCATGGAATGGGTTAGCTAAAAAAGCTGGTTTTGAAACTGACGATGTTATAAGTGAGTTAAAAATTGAAAATTTAGATAGACCAAACAAGGCTATTATTTATCCCTTTTCTTTTTTATTATTTTTAATTTTTGGGTATAATAATTATAGAAGAAAATTAGAGTAAATTTATGTTAAAGCAGATTTACAGATTATTCTGCTATATAGGTTTTCATCGTTATGAAATAATAGACACGAAGTATGGTTTTGGTGCAGCAGGCTCTACTGAAACGATTGAATGCAAAGATTGCGGAATTAAAAAGATAAGACAAAAAAAATGAAAATTAAAAAAAGAAACTTTATAAAATATTTATTTTATTGTTTAGTTATATCTATTGGACCACATTTTAGAGTTCTTTCAATTGAAAATTCAAAAATAATAAATCCAAACCTAACAGACGAACAAAAAAAAATAATGTTTAAAAAAGGTACAGAGCGACCAGGAACAAGTGAACTATTATTTGAAAAACGAAAAGGTTCCTATCACTGTGCAAATTGTAACGCAAAATTATTTAATTCAGTTGCAAAATATGACAGTGGAACTGGTTGGCCTTCATTTTCTGAAGCAATACCAGGAGCATTTAAAACAAAAATTGATTACTCTTATGGAATGAAAAGAGTAGAATATCATTGTGCTAAATGTGGAGCACATCACGGCCATGTTTTTTTTGATGGCCCAGGACCAGGTGGAAAAAGATATTGTAACAATGGGCTTTGTTTGATATTCGTGCCAGATTAATTTAATATTTTCCAAGTTCCACTTACTGAAGCAACGATCTCTTTAGAGTTAAATACTTCACAAGATATAAATATAAGCGTCTTTGTTTTCTTTAAAATTTTTACTTTACCTAACAAAATATCACCCAGTTTCCCAGCTGAAATAAATTTAATATTAAGATTTATTGTTACACATCTTTTACCTGCTGCAATCTTATGTGCAGCAGTTCCCATACCAGCATCAGCTATTGTTGCTAGATAACCTCCATGCGCAATACCACCAGTATTTAAGTGCATCTCTTGAATTTTTCCTGAAAATTCAAAATTTTTGTCGTCATTTTGTTTAAAAGATAAACCTCCTAGATTTTTGATAAATCCTTTTTTAGACTCGTCCATATTTTTTTTTATCATAGATCGGAGCTAATTGTGAAAAAATAACTGCAAATAAAATAAGAATTATCCCGATAATTTTTACTTCATTTAAAAACTGGCTTAAAATAATCCACCCAAAAATTGAAGCAAATACACCTTCAAGTGAAAATATAATAGCCACAGGCGCTGGAGAAAGGTTTTGTTGTCCGTAAATTTGAAGAAGAAAAGCTACCCCGCTTGAAAGAATTCCAGCGTATAACATCTCTTTTCCATCCAAAATCATATTTGAAAATTTAACACTTTCAAAAACAAAAGCTGGCATTAATGCAAATATAGATGCAATTAAACATTGAAGGCATGCAATGGTAATTGGAAAATTAAATATTCTTAAAAATTTTGAAATAAAAACAATATGGAACGCCCAAAATAATGCATTTAAAACTGCAATACTATCTCCAATTCTTACTTGAATATTATCGAACTCGGTTAAAAGTACACCTCCAAATAAACAAATTATAATAGATAGCCAAACAGACTTATGAATATTTTTTGAAAAAAAATAGTAAGCAACAAATGGCACTAAAATTACATAAAAAATTGTAAATACTGCTGTATTAGCTACATCTGTATAAAGCAGAGCATACTGTTGTAAAACATTTCCCATTGAGAGAAGAAATCCAATAAGCAATAGATTAAGGATATTTACTTTTTTAAAAATTATTGAATTTACTTTTTTATATTCAAAAATAAATAGAAATGGGACTAGCGTGAGAAATCCAAGAAAGAGTCTGCCAAAAGTAAAGGTAAATGGTCCATTATAATCCATTCCCATGTCTTGAGCTACGAAAGCTGAACCCCAAATTAAAGAGCAGCTGATAGCACAAATAAGAGAGAAAACTTTTTTATTCATGCCTTGTACTATTTTATAATTGATTAAACGGCAAGTTTAAAAGCGAAGTCTTTGCCAAGACACTCACTTAAATATACACAAAATCTTGCCCCTTCAGCTCCATCAATTATTCTATGATCGTAAGAGAGCGAAATTGGTAAAATTTTTCTTGAAACGAACTTGTCTTTAATTTTTACCAATCTATCAAAACTTTTTCCAACTCCCAATATCGCTACTTCTGGTGGATTTATAATTGGAGTAAAGAAAGTTCCCCCAATACCCCCCAAGCTCGATATTGTCATTGAGCCACCAAAAAATTCTTTTTTATCAATTTTAAGATCTCTACAAAGTCTGCTTGTTTTTCTTAGAGCAACTCCTATTTCTTTTATACTCATTTGATCAACATCTCTAATTTTAGGCACCATTAAACCATGTGGAGTATCTACTGCAAAACCAACATGAAAATATTTCTTGTAAATAATTTTTTCTTTAACTGTGTCAATAGATGCATTAAAATTTGGAAACCTTTTTAAAGCACTCACAAGTGCTTTTGTGATAAAAGCTAAAGGAGACACTTTGATTTTTTCGCCAGTATAATAGTCGTACAGTGAGGATCTAAATCGTTCCATTTCTGTAATATCAACTTCGTCATGTTGAGTAACGTGAGGTATTTCCGTCCAAGATCTTACTAAGTGAGGACCAGATAATCTTTTTACTCTCGGTATATCTTTTAATTCGATTTCACCAAACTCTTCGTGTTGGTACTCTTCTTTGTGAACTTTCTTCTCTACTTTTCCCCCGCTTACTGATACCTGAGATCTTACAAAATTTTTAACATCTTCCTCAGAAACTCTACCACCTCTTTGAGAACCAGGTATTTCAACTACATTGGCACCTAACTCTCTTGCAAATTTTCTAACTTTCGGACTTGCTGACTTACTGCCTGTTTGAGAAGTAGGCACTACAAGAACAATCTCTTTTGGTTTTCGTGGGTTGACTTTTTTTATTTCTGTCTTCTCTACTTTTTTTTGCTTGCTAACTGCTTCTTTTTTTTGCTCTGTAGCATTTTCTGCATTCAGACTGAGAATTAAGTCTCCTTTGTTAACTTTATCACCTACTTTAACATTTATTTTTTGAATGACCCCTTCGTGAGTAGATGGTACTTCAACACTTGATTTGTCACTTTCCAATGTAATAAGAGAGTCATTTTTTTTTATTTGCTGTCCTTCTTTGACCAGAACTTCAATAATTTCTACGTCCTTGAAGTCACCCATATCTGGAACTAAAATTTTTGTACTAACCATATTTATAAATTAGATGGAAAATCTCTATCTTTATCAATCTTAAACTTTTTGATTGCACTTTCAGCTTTCTTGGTTTCAACTAATTGCTCTTTTGCTAAGGCACTCAATGTATAGGCAACTATATGCTCTTTATCGACCTCGAAAAACTTTCTTAAATTTTTCCTGGTATCGCTTCTTCCATAACCGTCTGTACCTAAAGAGTAAAAAGGTTTTTCGGTGTAAGGTCTTATTTGATCTGCAAATGATCTAGTGTAATCTGATGCGGCAATAACTGGTCCATCTGTTTTTTCTAAACATTTTTGAACATATGATTTTTTCTTTTTTTCATTTGGATTTAGTAAGTTCCATCTCTCAGTTTCCATACCATCTTTTCTTAATTCATTAAAACTTGTAACGCTCCAAACATCAGAGTCGATACCGTAATCTTTAGATAGAATTTCTGCAGCGGAAATTATTTCTCTTAAAATTGTACCGGAGCCTAAAAGTTGAACTTTAGTTTTATTCTTGTTATTATTTTCTTTAAACAAATACATTCCTTTAAGAATTCCCTCATCTGAGCCCTTCGGTTTTTCTGGATGAGAATAATTTTCATTCATTGCTGTGATGTA
>CACGGZ010000019.1 GCA_902572695.1 uncultured Pelagibacteraceae bacterium
TGAACTTGGTTTTAATTTAGTTGGATATGGCTGCACTACCTGTATTGGTAACTCAGGACCCTTAAATCAAAATATATCAGATGCAATAAATAAAAATGATCTTTACGCCGTTTCAGTTTTATCTGGAAATAGGAACTTTGAAGGAAGAATTAATCCAGATGTAAAAGCTAATTACTTAGCTTCACCTCCGCTTGTTGTTGCTTATGCTCTGGCAGGTAACATGAATTTTGATATGTATAAATCTATTCTTGGTAAAGATAAAAATGGCGAAGATATTTACTTAAAAGATATTTGGCCAAGTAATAAAGAGATTGAAGATTTAATGTTAAGTTCTTTGAATGCAGATATGTTTAAGCAAAGATATTCAAATATCTCACAAGGACCTAAAGAATGGCAAGCCATCAACACAACAGATAGTGATATTTATAATTGGGAAGCTAATTCGACATATGTAAAAAGACCACCTTTTTTTGATGATTTACCTGACCAACCAGAGGGTTTTAAACCAATTAATGACGCAAGAATTCTTTTATTATTAGCTGACACAGTAACTACAGATCATATTTCACCAGCAGGAAGTATTAAAAAAGAAAGTCCAACTGGCGATTATTTCATGAAGCATCAAATACAACAAAAAGATTTTAATTCTTATGGCGCAAGAAGAGGAAATCATGAAGTAATGATGAGAGGAACATTTGGAAATATTAAAATAAGAAATGAAATGGCTCCTGGTACTGAGGGTGGATTTACAACGTTGCAGCCAGATGGAAAAGTAATGAGCGTTTATGAAGCTGCAATGGAATATAAAAAAAGAAAAAATGATTTAGTTGTAATCGCCGGCAAAGAATACGGAACAGGTTCATCTAGGGACTGGGCGGCAAAAGGAACTAAACTCTTAGGAATTAAAGCTGTTTTAGCAGAAAGTTTTGAGAGAATTCATAGATCTAATTTAATTGGAATGGGTGTTTTGCCTTTACAGTTTAAACAAGGTTTCAATCGAAAAAAATTGAATATAACAGGAGCAGAATTAGTTTCAATTGTAGATATTGATAAAGGTGTAAAACCAAGACAAGAGGTCACTTGTGAAATCAAATATCAAGACGGAACTAGTAAAAAAATCCCAATGCTTTGTAGAATTGATACCGCCAATGAAGTGGAGTATTACAAAAATGGTGGAATTTTACAGTATGTTTTAAGAAATATGCTTGCTAATTAAATGAGAGATATAAAAGTAAAAGTTCATCCGTCAAAATCAAATTTAAAAAAAGAGGATCAATTAGCATGGAAAATTGCAGAGATTGCATCAGATAAAGCGCAATTAGATAAAGATGCAGTTGATATGGTTATAAATAGAATTATTGATAATGCTTCAGTTGCCATTGCCTCTTTTAATAGAAAACCGGTTATTTCAGCAAGAGCAATGGCTTTGTCACATTCAAGAAAAATAGGTGCCACAATTTTTGGCTTAAATTCAAAAGTTAAAGTAGATTGTGAGTGGGCTGCATGGGCAAATGGAACTGCTGTGAGAGAATTAGATTTTCATGATACTTTTCTAGCAGCAGATTATAGTCATCCAGGTGATAATATTCCTGCAATCATAGCAGTTGCACAACAAAAGGGTTGTAATGGTAAAGATTTAATCAGAGGAATACTTACCGGTTATGAGGTGCAAGTAAACTTAGTAAAAGGCATTTGCTTACATGAACATAAAATCGATCATATAGCTCACTTAGGTCCAAGTGTTGCAGCTGGTTTAGGAAGTTTATTAAATTTAAAAACAGATGTGATTTATCAATCTGTTCAACAAGCACTACATGTTACCGTCTCGACAAGACAATCTCGAAAAGGAGAAATATCTAGCTGGAAAGCTTTTGCACCAGCACATGCAGGTAAACTTGCTGTGGAGGCAGTCGATAGATGTATGAGAGGTGAGGGCGCTCCTTCACCGATTTATGAGGGAGAAGATAGCGTTATAGCTTATGTTTTATCTGGCCCAGACAAAGAATACTCAGTTCCATTACCAAATATAAATGAGCCTAAGCGAGCGATACTTGAAACTTACACCAAAGAGCACTCAGCAGAATATCAATCCCAAGCTTTGATTGATCTAGCTAGAAGCTTGAATAAAAAAATTTCTAATGTAGGTGATATTGAAAATATTGTAATTGAAACAAGTCATCATACTCACTACGTAATTGGTACAGGAGCGAATGATCCTCAAAAAATGGATCCAAAAGCAAGCAGGGAAACTTTAGATCATTCAATAATGTATATTTTTGCAGTAGCACTTGAAGATGGTGCTTGGCACCATGTCAAATCCTACACTCCCAAAAGAGCACAAAGAAAAAGTACTATTGAACTTTGGCAAAAAATTTCAACTAAAGAGGATCAAAAATGGACTGAAAAATATCACGATCCTAACCCTAAAAATAAATGCTTTGGTGGAAAAGTAGTTATAACAATGAAAGATGGTTCTATAATATCAGAGGAAATTAATGTTGCAGATGCACATCCAGCTGGCAAAAGACCTTTTTCGCGGAAAGAATATATAAATAAATTTAAAAGTTTAACCGATGGTATTATTTCAAAGAAAGAGTCGGATAGATTTTTAAAGTGTGTGCAAAATCTTCCAAAATTAAAAGCAAAAGATTTAATGGGATTGAATGTAGAGGTTAGAAATAAGGGTTCTTTTAAATCAAAGGGTATTTTTTAAGATTCAACCTCTAAGT
Organism: uncultured Pelagibacteraceae bacterium; assembly: GCA_902572695.1. Lineage (GTDB taxonomy): Bacteria > Pseudomonadota > Alphaproteobacteria > Pelagibacterales > Pelagibacteraceae > Pelagilacustribacter. The sequence continues at coordinate 2,730 of CACGGZ010000019.1, forward strand.
TATAGCCTAATAATTTTAAATATTTTTTTTACTTGTGTAGCTTAAATGTCACACAAAAAGTCAAGTTTTTCGCTATTTTTTCTTCTTAAACGTTGGATTTAGTATCTAAAAAATATACATTTACTGCAAAATATGTATATTGCAAGTGTTAATTAACAGAACAAGGAAATTTATGAAAAAAATTATAGCTATAATTTCTACTGTAACACTATTAATGTTAAACTCAGCTTCTGCAGAAGTCATGGGTCTTAACGTTGGAATTACAGGTTCTATATTAGATATCCAAGCCGACGGTACTGAAACTACAAAAACAAGTGGTGAAAAAAATGCTGGAACAGCATCCCATACAGTCGGAATTGCATCTGTTTTTGTTGAAAAGAAATTTTCAAATTTCGTTTTAGGTTTAGACATTATTCCTGGAAGCGCAGATATTGACTCCAGTACAAGATCTAAAACTAAAGCTGATTACACAGATGACTCAAATACTACAGCGTCAAAAACTAACAGCGCTAATGCTGAAATTGATAATCACATGATGATTTATGGAGAGTATCATATGGGCAATAAATACGTGAAGTTAGGTTATGTTGATGTAGATATTACTACTAATGAAAGTTTAGGTACTGGTGAGAGTTACGGCAATACTACTGCGAACGGAGTTTCCGTTGGTATAGGTTTCAGAAATGAAACTGATATGGGAGTAGTTAAATTTGAAATTGCTTACACAGACTATGAAGACATTTCAATCACAGGTACAAACTCTAACATAGTAGATGCTGATATAGATACAACTGCGTTAAGATTTTCATACGCGTTTTAAGTATTTAGAAATTAAAAATTTAAAACCTACCTAACAAAGTTAGGTAGGTTTTTTTTTATATACTGAATAAGAATTCGTATTTCTCGTTTATTGATAAAATTTCAAGATTTACAAAGCCCCCTACTATTAATTGAATTGCTACAATCATTATAACAAACAAACCAACATATCCTAACCACATATTATTTCTTATATAATTTGCAAAATAAGAGGCCAAAGTTGCAACCAAAAATACAGACAACAGTAAACCAGTTACCATTAAATAATAATTTCCTTTAGCAGCTCCGACAACTCCTAAAACGTTATCAAAACTTATTATAATATCTGCTACTAAAACTCTATATACACCAGTTGAAAAAGAAACAGGCTCTTTTGATTTTACTTGAGGAGATCTAATTTTATTTTTTCCAAATAAATCTTGCCTAATGTTGTTGACTACCCATAGAAGCAAAGCGCCTCCAATAATTTTTATAATTGCATATTCGAACATTATATCTGCACCAAAAGCAAAAATAATTCTAAATATAAAAGCCGCTGCTACTCCCCAGGCAATTATCTTTTTTCTATTTTCTTTTGCAAAACCAGCAGCTATAAGACCTATAATGATTGCATTATCTGCAGCCATTATAATATCAATCAAAATAATCTGAATTGAGATAATAAATTGCTCTAACATTTTAGTTATTTTATATATATATTAAATTTTTAAATATTAAAGTATTTTAATTTAAATAATATGTCCACTCTAAGATATCCAGCAAAAATTAGTAAAATTTATTTATTTAAGCTCTCCTTACCTATTTTTTTTTCAAATTTTGCTATTCCACTTGTGTCGTTAGTGGATACGTTTTTGATGGGCCACCTAGGAAATGAAAAATTTTTAGCTGCAACCAGTATAGCTGTCTCTGTTATAACTGTAATTTTTTGGAGTTTTGGTTTTTTAAGAATGGGAACAGTTGGTCTAGTAGGCCAGTCTTTAGGAAAAGGTGATTACAGAGAAATTGTGCACATAATAATAAGGAATTTAATAATTGCATTAATTATTTCAATTTTACTTATTCTTTTACAATCCTCAATTCTTTATGGAATAAATTATTTTTTCAAAGTTGAAAGTGAAACATTTATTTTAATTGAAAGGTATATCTCAATACGAATTTTTTCTGCGCCAGCTGAAATGATGATGTATGTATTAATAGGCTTTTATCTTGGTCTTCAGAAAACAAAAATATCCAGTTTTTTATCTATCTGCTTTAGTATTTCCAACATAATCTTAAGCGTTTACTTTGTTAAATATTTAAACCTAAATATTTTTGGAGTAGCTCTGGGCACATTAGTTGCTGCTTATTTAATAACCATATTATTTTTGATTTATACTTATTTTTTTGTAATTAAAAATTTAAAAATAATACCTCGTTTCCAAATAAATATTTTTTTGAAGAAAAAAATATTTAAATTATTTTATATTAATTTTGATATCTTTATTAGAACTTTATTGCTTACTTTTGCATTTTTATGGTTTAATTATTTAAGTTCAAAACTAGGTGAAAATATTTTAGCTATCAATACAATCTTAATGCAATTTATTTTATTTGCAGCTTTTTTTCTTGATGCCTACGCTTTTTCTACTGAGGGCGTAATTAGTTACTCTGTTGGAAGAAGAGTAAAAAAATCGTTTTTATCAGCTGTAAAAAATTCTTTTGAGATAAGTTTTATTACAGGTATTATAATAGCAATAATTTATATTTTTTTTGCAAAACACTTCATTAATTTGCTTACAGACTTAGATTTAATAAGATTATTAAGTTACAGTTTTATCTTTTGGATTATAATTATACCTCCAATAGCCTCATTCTGTTATCAATTTGATGGTATTTTTATCGGTGCGTCTGAAACGTCATCAATGAGAAATAGCATGATAGTATCAGTTACATTATACATTATCGTTTCAATTTACTTATTGAAAGCATTTGATAACCATGGAATATGGTTTTCATTACTAATACTTATGATTTTAAGATCTTTTACTTTAAATTTATTTTTTAAAAAAATTTTAAAGAAATTTTAAATGCAATTTTTATATAGAATTCCTGGTTATATATTACTTTTATTTGGAGGATTTTGTTTAAGCTGGGGAGGTTTAATAATAAGATCATTCGAGCAAGCTACCGTATGGCAAATTTTATTCTTAAGATCATTTTTCTTTCTAATTGCCTTAATCATATTTTTGTTTACAATATATAAAAGAAATACTATTAAAATTATAAAAGACTCAGGGTTCCCTGGTTTAATTGGTGGTTTCATTTTATCTTTTAGTTTTGTTGCATTTGTTGTAGCGATGTCTAATACAACTGTTGCAAATGTTGTCTTTATAATTAGTACTCAAACAATGTTTTTAGCAATTTTCGGTTTTTTTTATTTAAAAGAAAAAGTTTCTTTAATTGGAGCCTTGTCAATTTTTTTAGCAATGAGTGGAATAGTCATAATGGTAGGTGACTCAATTTCTGCTGGCTCTCTATATGGTAATTTAGTTGCATTAGCTATTCCAATTAACTTCGCTATCTTGGTAATGATCATAAGAAAAAATACAAACTTAGATATGGTACCGGCAATATTTTATTCAGGAATTTTTAGTTTAATCTATGGCTTTTTTTTAACTGAGTCTTTTCAATTTACTAAACACGACCTACTAATGGGTTTCCTCTTAGGTGTTCCGCAATTAGCATTAAGTTTTATCTGTATAACTATCGGATCTAGAACAGTTAATTCAGCAACTGTTGGTTTATTGATGCTTATGGAAACCTTGTGTGCCCCGATATGGGTGTGGTTATTTTTAAGTGAAATTCCACCTCTAAGTGTTTTTATTGGTGGAGCAGTTATTATTATAGCTATAATACTGAAAAGCTTTGATAAAAGTAAATCTTTTTTGAATTAATTACAATTGACATTTATTTATTTATAGTGGAAAGTAAACTTGTAACGGGAGAGACCATTTTGGCGCCGAAGGAGCAACCACCCCGGAAACTCTCAGGCAAAAGGACCGTTACCGTAATAACTCTGGAAAGTAGGCTAAAGCCTCACCGAAGGATTAAATCTCTCAGGTACACAGACAGATGGGGTTAGAAAAGAGTTATTATGGAAGTACAAAAAACAGCTTTATATAATTATCATAAAAACTTAGGAGCAAAATTTGTTCCATTTGCTGGTTATGAAATGCCAATACAATACAAAGAAGGTATTGTAAGAGAACATATTTCTACAAGAACTCACGCTGGATTTTTTGATGTATCACATATGGGGCAATTTTTTTTAGAAGGTGATGAAACATTAATAGAGGCTCTAGAAAAAATTATACCTGCAGATTTAAAAAATTTGAAAGTTAACCACTCAAAATATTCTTTTCTATTAAATATCGAAGGGGGAATTATTGATGATCTTATTATTACAAAAACAGAAAAAGGTTTTTGTATAATTTTAAACGCAGCCTGCAAAGAAAACGATATAAAACAAATTTCACAATTTTTAACAAAAAATCATAAGTATCTTTTAAATAATAATTTATCTTTAATAGCGCTACAGGGACCCAAATCTGTAGAGATTTTAGAGAAGTTAATGCCTGGTGTTGCTAATTTAAAATTTATGACTGGAAGTAATTTTGAGTATGAGGGTGAAAAACTTTATGTAACAAGATCTGGATACACAGGTGAAGATGGTTTTGAAATCTCAATTTCTAACACAAAAGTTGAAAAACTAATCGATTACTTAATTTCAAATGAAGTTAAACCGATAGGTTTAGGAGCTAGAGATACATTAAGATTAGAGGCAGGTCTCTGTTTATATGGTCATGATTTAAATGAAAAAATAAATCCGGTAGAGGCAAATTTAAAATGGGCTATAGCAAAAAAAAGAAAAGAAGTTGGTGGATTTAACGGATGGGAAAAAATAAAAAATTTATTAGCTAACGGAAGTGAAAAAATCAGAGTTGGTATAAAACCAGATGGAAAAGTTATAGCAAGAGAAAATACAAAAATCTTTTCATCAGATAATAATGAAATTGGATTCGTTACAAGCGGTACTTTTGGCCCGAGTGTAAACGCTCCAGTTGCAATGGGATATGTTAAATCTGAATTTTCTGAAATAGGTACATCAATTCAGCTTGAAGTAAGGGGAAAAAAATATGGGGGTAAAATTTCCGAACTTCCATTTTATAAAAAAAGTTATGTTAAATAAGGAGAAACAAATATGAGTGAAAAAAAATTTTCTAAAAAACACGAGTGGGTCTCACTGGATGGAGATGTTGCTACAGTTGGAATTACTAAGCATGCAACTGAAATGCTCGGAGATATTGTTTTTGTAGAGGTTCCAGATGCAGGAAAATCCGTAGAAAAAGAAGGTCAAGCAGCTGTTGTAGAGTCTACTAAAGCTGCGAGTGATGTTTACTCACCTATTTCTGGAGAAATTACTGAAGGAAATAAAGCTATTGCTGATGACCCAGGTAGCGTTAACTCAGACCCTGAGGGAGCGAGCTGGTTTTTTAAGTTAAAGATAAAGGATAAAAGTGAGTATGACTCGCTTATGTCAAAAGACGAATATGATAAGTTTTGTAAGGAGAATCCAAGTTAAATGATTGATGATAATTCAAAAGAATTTATTAAAAGACACATTGGTCCTTCTGAAGAAGAACAGTCTAAAATGTTGCAATACGTTGGGTATAAGTCATTAGAGGATCTAATGAGCAATACTGTGCCAGAAAAAATCTTATTAAAAGATGATCTTAAAATTGATCAGCCAATGTCAGAAAACGATGCTTTAAAAAAATTAAAATCTATATCTAAAAAAAATAAAATCTTTAAGAATTTTATTGGAATGGGATACTATAATTCTATCACACCTAATGTAATTCTTAGAAATATTTTAGAAAATCCAGGATGGTACACGTCTTATACACCTTATCAGCCTGAAGTGGCACAAGGTCGGCTTGAAATGCTTTTAAATTTTCAACAATCAATTATTGACTTAACAGGAATGGATATTGCTAATGCATCTTTATTGGATGAAGCAACAGCAACAGCAGAGGCAGTAGGTTTAAGCCAAAGATTAGACAAGACTAATTCAAACAAAATTTTTATCTCAAGTAATTGTAATCCTCAGACAATTGATCTTATTAAGACAAGAACAAACCCTTTTGGTTTAGAATTGATCATAGGTGATGAAAAAAAAGAACTTATAGAGATTAATGAAGATATTATTTGTGGAGTTTTATCTTATCCAGGAACGTTAGGTGAGATAAACGATCCTAGTGAGAGCATAAGTCAAATACACAAAAAAAACGGAAAAGCTATTTTAGTTTGTGATTTATTAGCGTTAGCTAGATTAAAAACTCCGGCGGAACTCGGGGCTGATATTGCTGTTGGTAGTGCACAAAGATTTGGTATTCCAATGGGATATGGTGGTCCTCACGCAGCATTTTTTGCTACCCGGGAAGAATTTAAAAGATCAATGCCAGGGAGAATTATAGGTGTCTCAAAAGATAGACACGGAAAAAAAGCTTACAGGCTTTCTTTACAAACAAGGGAGCAACATATTAGACGAGATAAGGCAACAAGTAACATATGCACCGCTCAAGCGTTATTAGCTATTATTTCTGCTGCTTTCGCAATTTATCATGGACCAGAGGGAATACTCAAAATAGCCAATAGAACTTCTAAATTAGCTAAAATTTTTGCTGATAATATTAAAACAGGTGGTTACAAAATTTTATCAGATCATTTTTTTGATACTGTTACGATTAAAACTGGTGGCAAAACAAACTCCATTTATGAAGCTGCGTTAAATGAGAAAATTAACCTTAGGAAAGTTGACCAAGAGCATTTATCAGTTGCATTTGATGAAGCAAAAAAACTTGATGATGTAAATTTATTGTTAAAGTTATTCGGAATTTCTAAAACAATTAAGCAGGACGTAAAGATTGAATTAGACAATCTTCCAAAAAATCTGTTAAGAACTTCAAAATATTTGACTCATCCAGTCTTTAATAAATATCACTCCGAAACTGAAATGCTAAGATATTTAAAGAAACTTGAGGATTGTGATATAGCGCTAAATAGATCAATGATTGCCTTAGGATCTTGTACTATGAAACTTAATGCTACCGCTGAATTGATACCTATCACATGGAAAGAATTTTCGTTGCCACATCCTTTTGTGCCAACAAATCAAATGGAAGGTTATAAAATTCTTTTTAATGATCTTATTAATGATTTAAAAGAAATCACAGGATACGATGCAGTCTCATTGCAACCAAACTCTGGAGCTCAAGGAGAATACGCCGGTTTAATGACAATTAGAAAGTATCATAAGAATAACAATCAAGAAAACAGAAATGTTTGTTTAATACCAGACTCAGCCCATGGAACTAATCCTGCAAGCGCTCAAATGTGTGGCATGAAAGTTGTAGTTGTCAATTGTGATAGTGATGGAAATGTCGATATAAATGATCTGAAAAATAAAGCAGAAAAATATTCAAAAGATTTGGCAGCTTTAATGGTTACTTATCCATCAACTCATGGTGTTTTCGAGGAAAAAATAATTGAAATATGTGATGTTATTCATAAGCATGGCGGACAAGTTTATATGGATGGAGCAAATTTAAATGCATTAGTGGGAATTGCAAAGCCAGGAAAATTTGGACCAGATGTTTGTCACATAAATTTACATAAAACCTTCTGCATTCCGCATGGTGGAGGTGGGCCAGGAATGGGACCAATTGCGTGTGCCCAACACTTGTCAGATTTTTTACCAACACATGAAATTATTAAAGAGGCAGGACCTAAAAATGGCATGGGAGCTGTTTCTGCCGCTCCTTGGGGTAGCTCGAGTATACTTCCCATTTCATGGATGTATATCAAGATGATGGGTGCAGAAGGCTTAAAAAAAGCTTCACAAGTTTCAATTTTAAATGCAAATTATATTTCAAAAAAACTTTCTAAAGATTATAAAGTTTTATACACAGGAAAAAATGGGAACGTGGCTCACGAATGCATTATTGACATTCGTCCAATTAAAACAAGTTCAGGAATTTCTGAGGAAGATTTGGCGAAAAGACTTATTGATTTCGGTTATCACGCACCAACTATGTCTTGGCCTGTAGCGGGAACTATAATGATAGAGCCTACAGAGAGTGAAAACTTAGAAGAAATAGATAAGTTTTGTAATGCTTTAATAAAAATTAAAAAAGAAATAAACTTAGTTGAATCATCAAAATTTGATAAAATTGATAACCCACTAAAAAATGCTCCTCACACTTACATTGAATTAGCTTCAAATGAATGGAATCATTCTTATTCTAGGGAGCAGGCAGCATTCCCAACTGAGTATGTTAAAAATAATAAATATTGGGCTCCAGTTGCTAGAGTTGATTTGTTTGTAAAAATTCCACCAAGTCCACTCCCACAATATTCAATTTTTGTATTTTTAATAGAAACAGAAAAAGACATGTCGCTTTTTTCATAAGGAACATTTAAATCATCGAAGAATTTTACTAAATTTGGGTAGGTTATTTTGTTGAAAACAATAAAGCCCAAATCAACAGGAATAACTTTATCATGTTCTTTAATGTCATATGTAAAAGAATGTCCGCCAAAATGATCTTCTTTCTCGAATAAATCGACTTTAAATTTTTTTGATAAAAAATATGCAGCTGAAAGTCCTGAGATTCCTGAGCCAATAAGTTATAGAGGTATTTTTCCCATCTGAAATAGAGTTCCAACTAGACCAAGCTCTTTTTTTTTTAGGCATTAGACTCTCATCAGAATGTAAAACTGCTTCATTCTCAACGTACTTAAATTTTCCTAATATATTTTTTTCTTCTTCAGTTGGTCTCTCTAAAATGTTTAAGCTTTCATCTGCGTGGGAAGCTAAAACTACCTGGTCATAGTCAATATACTCTTTACCAATCATAATTCTCACATTATCATTACTA
>CACGGZ010000020.1 GCA_902572695.1 uncultured Pelagibacteraceae bacterium
AAATTTTAAAACAGGTAATTTAATGTTTGAAAAAATTTGCATTATCGGATGTGGTCTAATCGGATCTTCAATTTTAAGAAATGTATATAACAGCAAAATAAGCAAATCTGTTACAGTTTTCGATAATTCAAGAGAAGTTATTGAAATAATTAAAAAAGAGAATTTATGCGACAGTGTCTCAAAAGATATTCAATCCGCTGTGAAAAACTCTGATCTTGTGATTATCGCTGTTCCATTGAGCGCTTACAAAGAGGTCTTATTAGCAGCCAAAGACTCATTTAAAAAAGATGCTATTGTCACTGATACTGGTTCAGTAAAAAAGGAGGTTAATAAAATTTTTAAAAACTTTAACCTAAAAGACATTTTTTGGCTAGCGTCTCATCCTATTGCAGGAACAGAAGAAAGCGGACCTAATGCTGGTCTTAAAAATCTATTTCAAAATAGATGGACTATCATTTGTAATGATCAAAACTTAAATAAAGAAAAGGTTGAAAAGTTGAAAAAATTTTGGGAATTTTTGGGAAGTAAAGTCAAGTTTATGAGCATAGAGGATCACGATCACGTTCTGTCACTCACCAGCCATTTGCCACATGCAGTTGCTTATAATATTGTTTTGACAGCAATTAATACCGACGAAAAATTTAAAGATGAAATTATTAAATATAGTGCAGGAGGTTTAAGGGACTTCACTAGAATTGCTTCATCCGACCCGTTAATGTGGAAAGATATTTTTATTGATAATAGCGAAAATATTTTAAAGATTTTAGAACAATTTTCAAAAAATATTGATGATTTTAAAAAAGCTATAATTGAAAAAAATAGTGACAAGCTTTTAAAGATGTTTTCTTCCACAAAGAAAATTAGAAAAGAAATTATAAAGGCAGGTCAAGACGTTAAGTCGCCTGATTTTGGAAGGAAAAAAAATTAATTTAATTTCTCAATTGATGAATAAATTTTATCTTCTAAATCTTTGATGAATATATTTTTATCTAATCCTGGTTCTATTGGATCCAAAAATGATATATTAATGTCATAATCAAATCTTAAAAAACTATTTTTTGGCCACACTTTTCCAGTATTTAATGCTACTGGAACACAAGGTAAATTCAAAGCTTCATAAATTCTACCAGCACCTTTCTTAAATGGTAACCTCTCTCCAAATTTGACTCTAGTTCCTTGAGGGAATATTAATAAAGGTCTATTACTTTTTTCAATATTCTCTTTTATTTTTTGAAAAAAATTCAAATTTTCTTTTGTTGTAGTGTCTCTAATTATTTCAATAGATCCAATCTTTTTCAAATACCAACCAAATAGAGGTATTTTAAGAAGTTCTTTTTTAAGAATAAAAATAGGATATTGAAGAGGGGCTTGTAGTATAAATGTTTCTAGCAATGATTGATGAGCACTTGCAACAAAAAATTTTTTATGTTTTTTGAGATTTTCTATTCCAGAAAAATTTACTTTAATTCCTAAAACTAACCTTAATAAAAAAATTATTTTAAAAGCTAATATTTTTCCACATATTAACGTACTTTTATTTGGTAAAAATAATGTTGGAATAGCTAATATAAAAACTATTACTAAAGTAGCATAAAATAATATATTAAATAAAAACGATCTAAGAAATTGCATTATTGATTAATTAAATTTTTTAGATTTTGTTTCTTTCTTATAATTCTTTTTTTGGATTTATTAATAATTATTTCAGCTATCAGAGGTTTTGTATTATAATTTGAAGACAAAGAAGCGCCATACGCGCCTACATCAGCAATTGCAACATGATCTGATTGATTAATTTTTTGGTATTTTTTATACTTTATAAATTTACAAGTGGTCTCGCAAATTGGTCCAACAAATTCTAACGGCCCATTATTTTTTTTACTATTTTTTATAACTGGTAAAATATTATGAACAGCATCGTAAAGCGCTGTTCTCATAAAATCATTCATGCCTGCGTTAAGAATCGCAAAAGTTTTGTTTGAACCTTTTTTTAGATATTGTACTTTTGCCACTAATAATGCAGTATTTCCTATTATTGCTCGACCAGGCTCAAAAATTATATTACAATTATATTTCTTTTTAAATTTTTCAACAAGCTTTGAATAATTTTTTAAATTCAATTTTTGATCATTTTTTTTGTAAGTTATCCCAAAACCACCGCCGAGATCTACAAACTTAAACTTTATTTTTGTTTTTTTTATAATTTCATCCAAAACTTTTAAAGTTTTTTTAAAAGGATTTTCGTTTAATATTTGACTACCAATGTGCACACTAATTGCGTCAAGTCTCAAATTATCAAATTTATTCATTTTTAAGCAAAACGAAATTAAATTGGTTTTTGAAAGACCAAATTTATCTTCAGCTTTACCAGTAGAAATTTTCTTATGAGTTGGAGCATTAATATCAGGATTTAGCCTTACGCCTATAGAGGTTCTTTTTTTAAGTTGACCAGATATTTTATTAATCAATATGGCCTCATTTTCTGACTCTACGTTAATTAATAAAATATTTTTTTTAATTGCCAGTCTTATTTCATCTTCAGTTTTGCCAACTCCCGAGAAAACGATTTTACTAGGTTTTATGCCTGATTTAATTGCTTTGAGCAATTCTCCACCTGAAACCACATCTGCACCGGAGCCTAACTTTTTTAAAATTTTTAATATTTGTATATTAGAATTTGCTTTTACTGAGAAACAAATCAGAGGGTTTGATCTCTTGAAATTATTTAAGAATGATTTGTAATTTTCGACTATGTTTCCCTCAGAATAAAGATAGAATGGAGTAACAATTTGAGATGCTAATTTTTTAACGGAGATATTCTCCACAAAAAGATTGTTTTTTTTATATCTTATATTGGACATATCTTTTAAATTACTTTTGTGAAATTACTAATCGAACCTTGGTATTTTGGTTCAGATTTTTTTCCACAAGATGAAAATAACATCACAATTATAATAAAGGACAAAAACAATCTCATTTGAGCTCCTTTTTATATTTTTTTATCATATTTTTTTACATTTTTTTCAGATGTACCACCAAAAGAATTTTTAGAATTCATTGAATTTTTTACATCAAATATCTTTAAAACACTAATATTTAAATCTTTATAAAATTTTTTTATTTCATTCAATGTAAGTTCATCTAAATTTTTTCTCTTTTTTTCCGCGTAGTTTACTATTTTTGATGAAATTTTATAAGCTTCTCTAAAAGATAAATTTTTATCTTTTACTAAATAATCTGCAAAATCTGTAGCTGTTGTATAACCACTTTTTGCCATTTCAAACATTCTTTTTTTATTTGGCTTAATATTCTTTATTAATTCGTTACTCATTATTAGAGTGTCTTTTAATGTATCAAATCCATCAAACACTAAAGCTTTATCATCTTGTAAATCTTTAAAATAAGAAATTGGAAGTCCTTTCATTATCGTTAAAATCGAATTAAGTTTTCCGTAATTTATTCCTGTTCTACCCCTTATTAGTTCAGCTGGATCTGGATTTTTTTTTTGAGGCATAATTGATGAACCCGTCAACATGTGGTCGCTAAAACTAATTAATTGATAAGCATCAGAATTTAATATTATAAAGTCTTCGGCCAATCTAGATAAATGCATTGCACATACCGCGCACGCATAAAGAAAATCTATAGCAAAATCCCTATCAGAAACAGTATCTATTGAGTTATTGGTTGGTTTTTTAAAACCTAATTTTTTTGATGTAAAATTTCTGTCTATTTTGTAAGACGTGCCAGATAAGGCGGCCGCTCCAAGAGGAGACTCGTCGATAAGATTTAAATTATTTAAAAATCTTTGATTATCTCTTTTGAACATTTCGTAATAAGCTAATAAATAGTGAGCAAAAGAAATTGGCTGAGCATTTTTAAGATGAGTAAAACCAGGCATGACGGTTTCTGTATTCTTCTCTGATTTAATAATTATATTTTTCATTAAAGAGTTAAGCTCATTAATTAAAATTAATGTTGATTCTTTCACCCATAGCTTAAAATCTGTAACCACTTGGTCATTTCTTGATCTCGCGGTATGCATATACCCTGCTGAGTTACCAATTATTTCATACAATTTTTTTTCGATATTTAAGTGTATATCTTCGAATTTTTCTCTAAAAATAAATTTACCTTTTTTAATTTGATTTTTAATTTTATCTAATCCCTTAATTATTTTCCTTCCTTCTTTAGCTGGTATGATTTTATTTTTAATTAACATCTGAGTGTGCACTTTCGATGCAAATATATCTTGTTCGTATAGTCTCTTATCTATATTTATAGAAGACCCAATTCTTTGAAATGACTTAGAAGTTGTACTTTTAAATCTGTTTGACCAAACTGTCTTATTTTTATTTGTCATAATTTATGATACTTTTAATTTAAATTAATATGCAAATTAGTAAATCTATTAAAATCTATACTCACATTATTATAGCTATTTTTTTTGTGAATAAAGTCTTAGCATCTGAAACCTTTTCAAAAAATTTGATTATTCACGAAAATCCAAAAATTTTGTCTAAAGTAGAATTTAAAAACCTTAATCTCCAAGACATAGATTTAGCCAAAAATAAAGGCAAGATCATGATACTCAATTTTTGGGCAACCTGGTGTGCTCCATGTAAAAAAGAGATGCCTTCCTTAGATAAGCTATCTTTATACTTTAAAGATAAGATAATTATATACCCAATTAACATGGAAAAACCCAATATAGAAAAAACAATAAAATTTTTTAAGGATTTAAAAATTGAAAGTCTTAAAATTTACTTCGATCCAGATTTTAAATTAGCTAAGAAATTTAAGATGAGAGGTTTACCGACAACTATTTTAATTGATAAAAACGGAATGGAATTTGGTAGAATTATTGGAGAATTTAACTTTGATGATGAGAAATTTAAAAAAATTCTTCAAGGAAAGATCTAGTCTTTAAAAAAGTAAGCTAACATGACCAGAACAATTATAGCTATAAATTGAAGCAATACTCTAAGCTGCATTAGTTTGTTTGAATATTTTTTACTGGTGTTACCTCCTTTAAATAAAGTATAAATACCCAGAAGTAAAACAATGGCTACAGCACCTAACAAACTAAAACCTATAAAATTGAAAATTAATTCAGACATGTATATTCCTTTATCATGAGCTACTCACTTAACACAACAATTATAAAACCGATTTCTAATCAAAAACCTAAAAATGCAGTCATACTTTGTCACGGCTATGGAGGGGATGGTAAAGATATATCGATCCTAGCTAATTATTGGAAAAATTTTTTGCCAGATACTGTATTTATTTGTCCTGATGCACCAGAAACATGTTCCGTAAATCCATCAGGTTTTCAATGGTTTGATTTAACAAGTGACTCTGCAGATCAGATTTTAACTCAATCAATCGTCGCTGAACTAAAATTAAATAAATTTATTGACGAAGTTAAGGAAAGCTATAATTTAGAGGCTGACAAAATCTCTCTTTGTGGATTTAGCCAGGGATCAATGATTTCGTTACAAACTGGTATTAAAAGAAAAGATGCGATTAACTCAATAATAAGCTATTCAGGAAAAATTATTAATATCGAACATTTAAAGAATAATATAATTTCAAGGCCAGCAATTATACTAATGCATGGAGATAAAGACTCTGTTGTTGCAATTAATTTTTTTTTAGAGGCTAAAGAATTTTTTAAAAATAATAACTACGAGATACAATCTAAAATTTTCAATAACTGTGAGCACAGAATACCTCAGGAAGGCTCGAGTTTAGGCTTAAATTTTGTAAAAAAAAATTTATATCAGTCGTGACAAGTGATACATTTTATATCTTGATAATATTTTTACTTTCAGTTAACTTTTGAAAATGATTATATCTTCTTCTGAAAAAGTACCACTCGAAAAGTGTCCTGCGCTTGTATTGAATGCTGATTTTAGACCGCTAAGTTATTATCCGTTGTCAATTTGGTGTTGGCAGGATGCTGTAAAATCTGTTTTTCTTAACAGAGTAAGTATTGTATCAAATTATAAAAGAAAAATAAGAAGTCCCTCATTTGAAATGAATTTACCAAGTGTTATAGCTTTAAAAAATTTTATAAAGCCATCAGAAAATCCGAACTTCACAAGATTTAATGTTTTCTTAAGAGACAAATTTGCGTGTCAATACTGTGGAGCAAAAAAAGATTTAACATTCGATCATCTACTACCTAAATCTAAAGGAGGTTTGACTGACTGGGAAAACGTTGTGACTGCTTGTTCAACTTGCAATGTGAAGAAGGGCGGCAAGCTTTATGAAAAAAGTGGTATGAGATTGTTTTCTAAACCTTATATCCCAACAGTTGACGATTTGCATAAAAATGGAAGAAACTTTCCTCCAAATTATCTGCATGAAAGTTGGATGGATTATTTATATTGGGATATTGAGTTAGAGCCTTAATTAAATTTTTTCAGAAATCGTTATTGCTATACGAGAGGATGTTTTAATTACTTTATCCAAAACACCATACAATCCTTTTTTAGTTGCGCCATAATCATAAGCAATATCTTTATGATGCAATTCATCATCTCTAAACTTCATAATCTTTTTTTTTAGATCTTTTTCATCTTCACCTAATTTATAAGTTTGATCTTTATAATGTTGATCAATCACCTCTTCTACCGAGGCAGTACAGAGCATAGCTGCTTTTTTACCAAGCATTGCAGTTCCAAAACCCAAAGTGACTCCTAACAAATCCCACATCGGTAATAATTTTGTAGGTTTAATTTTTCTTTTTTTTATCTGATCTTTAAAAAATTCGTAGTGCTCTTTTTCATGTTCTTTCATTTCCTCAATTTTTCTTTTTAAATCTTCATCTTGTTTAAATGTTTTTAGAGCTAAAAGTTGACCTTCGTATATTTTTATTGCACCTCTCTCACCTGCATGGTCTACTCTGATTATTTCTTCTAAATATTTTTTATTAGTTTTTTTCATAATTTATGTAACTTTTTACCATTATAGCACTTAAGGCAATTGATATAATTGTATTTATTGTAGCAAGTGAAATGCCAAATATTGAAAAAGTAACATCTTTGCAACTAATTTTATTATTTTCTAGTTGTCTTAGAAGATCCTCTTTCGTTACCCCTAAAGACTTATCACCTATATCGCAAACGAAAGGCTCTTTAAAAATATTTTGTTCAACCCCAACATGATAAATAGACAAAATTGCACCTAAAATAAAAACAACAGACAATAAAAGTAAAACTGGTTTTTCAAATCTCTTAGAAAAGAAAATCAAAGCTATAAAAATTATTGCAAGAATATATGGTACTCTTTGCATTAAGCATAAACTGCATGGCAGGTGCCCGAGAATATGTTCAATAAAGTATGCAACCGATAACGTTATAAAACTGAAAAATAAAATACCTTTTAAGAGAAATCTCTTTTTAATCCCAATCATGATATAAATAAAAAGTAAAAACTAATAGCAACTAAAATTACAATAATACCGGCAAGAGTAAACCAGAAAGCCCCCTTTTTTTCAATAAACAATCCAAATTTTTTCCCAAATAAATATGTAAAATAAGAAACCAATAAAAAACGTAATCCTCTAGTAAATAGGCAAATAAAGAAAAATACAATAATGTTAAAATTAATTATACCGCTTGTAATTGTAAATACTTTAAAAGGCAAAGGGGTAAAACCAGCGAGAAACATTATTCCAAGCCATAAGAAAAATCCACCTTTCGAAGACATCTTGTTTTGTACTTCAAATACTTTTTCCTCGTACCCATAAAATTCAATTACTACCATCGCGATATCTAAAAAAAATACACCTAACATATAACCAAATAATCCTCCTAAAACTGAACCAGTGGTAGCGATAACAAAAATTTTTAAATAATCATCTCTTTTTGCTACAACCATTGGGATAATCATTAAATCTGGAGGTACCGGAAAGAAGAAGCTTTCTATAAATGCTACAAAACCTAATAAAGGCTTTGAAAATTTATGCCTAGCAAGCTCAACACATCTGTCGTATAACTTTTTCAACATGAATTTAAAATGCACAATACTTAAGTACCTTGCAAGTTTAATATTATCACCAATTGCAATTTATGCTGTGCTATTTATAGCTAAATTTTTTGGCGCAAATTACGATTTTTCTCATGGAGATATATTTATTATTTGGTTATTGATGGCAATTTTGATTTCTAACTCTGTAACGTGGAGAAGCAAATGAGCCTAGATAATAAAGTTGTAAAAAATGTAAGTTTTCGGAAAGACGGAACTAAACTTCATTTAGAGGATAATTTTTTATCAAGAGATGAAGTAAATAATGTTATGACCGACAACATGGGTCAATTAGGTCGTGCATGGTTTAAATTTCAAACAACTTGGGCTTACAATGCTTATAGCAGGTTTAAAGACATGGATAAATATTTAATCCTTGTATATTTAATACAAAAAACATTTAAACACTATTCTGATATTTTCGTAATTGTCTCTGAAAAAACCTTTTACTCAAGTGAGGACTTTGAAATTGAAAAAATGAATTTAATTGAAATTTCAGCGGATCTTCAAATTCCTAAAGAAACAATAAGAAGAAAAATAAATGAACTAAATATGGAGAATATTATTGCAAGAGAGGGAAAAAAAGTAACAATAAAATTAGAGGGTTTCAAAATTCAAAGACCCGTCTCATCTGTAAACTTATTATCAAAATTTTTATCTCAAGTAACAGATTTTCTTTCAAAAGACACTAATTTTTTACCAGGATCTATATCAAAAAATGAAATTGAGAATTTTATCAGGGAAAATTTTACTTTAATTTGGAGATATTTTTTTCGATTACAAATTCCAACTTTAATTAGCTGGAGAAAATTTTATGGTGATCTTGAGAGCTGGCTTATCGCAGGGACAGTTCTTGTTAATCAAGCAGAGAGAATAAAAGAAAAATATCAAGGAAAACGACCAGTAATTTTAGAGGAAAATAGCTTAACCAATGATGAAAAATTTTCACAATGGATGAAATTTTTAGTTGCTAACAAAGATAATGTAGTTGGGGTAAATGCATCTTCTATTTCGGAAATAACTGGAATTCCAAGAGCAACTGTAATTAGAAAACTTAAATCTTTAGAAAAAAGAAAGATTTTACATAAAGACAAGAGTCAGCTCTATGGAATGGGAAAACAAAAAGCTCCGTTAACAGAATTATTAAAGATTTATAAGGAAATTCAATTTAATATATATAAATTTGTAGCCACTTTTTTTGAAATTTACAAGAATAAAACCGATATTCCAAAATCAAAATAATTTTTTTTTTTAGAAATAAGTATTATAATCTTTACATAATGGGCGAATGGTGGAACTGGTAGACGCGCCGGACTCAAAATCCGGTGGTAGCAATACCTTGAGAGTTCGAGTCTCTCTTCGCCCACCAAGTTATGAATATAAGTAAATTAAATAGTTTAGTTGAGCTTTATTTCAAAAAAAAAGAGGAAGTTGATCCTAACAGACCTTTTTTGCAATGGTTAAAAATCAATAAAAAAGAGATTTACTCTTGGGAAGATATTACTTCTCGAATATTTAAGCTTACTGCCAAAATAAAATCATTGATAAAAGAAGGAGACAGATGTTTGATTCTATCTGAGAATAGGCCCGCCTGGTTAATGATTGATATTTCAATTATGAATGCTGGAGGCATTTCTGTACCAATTTTTACAACTTATTCTTCGAACGATTATAAATATATTTTAAATGATTGTAAGCCATCATTGATATTCGTTTCTAATCAAGATCAATTTAATAAGATAAAAAAATTTATCAATAATGATGTAAAAAAAATTATATCATTTGAGGAAATAGAGACTGACTGTTTATCGATTCAAGATATATTAAAAGAAGATAATAATAAAAAAATAATAAATTATAATTTAAAAAGAAATATGCCTGCATGTATAATTTATACATCCGGCACCTCCGGCCATCCCAAAGGAGTAGTTTTAAGTCATGGAGGAATTTTATCTAATTGCGAAGGGGCAGTTGAACTTCTTGAACCTTTACTAGAAAAAAAAAATCCAGTATTTTTAACTTGGCTGCCTCTCTCACACTCATATGAGCATACTGTACAATTTATTCAAATCATTGTTGGTGCAAAAGTTTTTTATGCAGAAAGTTTAGAAAAATTAATTCCTAATATGGGAATTGCTAAACCAACAATTATGACAGCAGTACCTAGATTTTACCAAAATTTATATACAAAAATAAATATCAATTTTGAAAAACAATCAGGTCTGAAAAGAAAACTAATAGATAAAACTTTAAGTCTTGGTAAAAAAGTGCTTAAAAAAGAAAGTCTTAGCCTCAAAGAAAAAATTTTAAATTTTATATGTGAAATATTAGTAAGAAAAAAAATCAGAAATCAGTTTGGTGGAAATCTTCAGGCATTTGTATCCGGAGGTGGGGCTTTAGATCAAAATATTGGAGAGTTTTTAAATGCCGTGGGATTACCAACTCTTCAAGGATATGGATTAACTGAGGCCTCACCTGTCGTAAGCTGTAATCTACCCGATTTTGTTAAGGTAGAAACTGTGGGCCCTCCATTTAGAACAAATAAAGTAAAAATAGCAGAGGATGGGGAAATTTTAATTAAGGGCGAAAATGTAATGTTGGGATATTGGAATTTAAAAGAAGAAACCGAAAAAGTAATAAAAGAGGGATGGCTACATACCGGCGATATTGGTGAAATTGATAATGAAAATTATTTGAAAATTACAGATAGAAAAAAAGATATAATTGTTAATCTTGGTGGAGATAATATTTCACCTAGCAAAATAGAAAATATTTTATGTTTAAATGAAAATATTAAGCAATCTTTAGTTTATGGAGATAAAAAAAATTATTTAGTTGCACTAATTGTTTGTGAAAAAGAGACTTCCGAAGAAAAAATTAAACTTATAATTGAAAATATAAATAAAAGTTTAACTTTAATTGAAAAAATAAAAAGATTTGTTTTAATTAATCAGGAATTTTCAATTGATAACGGAATGCTTACACCAACACTAAAGTTAAAAAGAAAAGAAATAATAAAAAATTATAAACAATTACTTGAAAATCTTTATTAAG
>CACGGZ010000021.1 GCA_902572695.1 uncultured Pelagibacteraceae bacterium
AATCTCAGTTAAAAAAACAACAATTAATAAAATTTGTAAATAATCTCGACTATAAGGAAATTAAATTTCATATTTTTATGTCCCAATATAAAAAAGCTTTAAAAAACTTTTTCTCTCCACCTTTTTATTTAAAAAAAATTAAAATTTTGCTATTCTTTCTTTTGCCAAAAAAATATTTAAGAATTTAAATTTTTTGGGCGAGTAGTTCAGTGGTAGAACGCTACGTTGACATCGTAGAGGTCATAAGTTCAATTCTTATCTCGCCCACCATAAATCAATAAGTTTCAACATATTTTTAATTGTTTACAATATGATCGAAAAATACTATAAAAAGCTGCCTGGTGATTATTGCGAAGAAGTCACACCCGATCCCATTCCGAACTCGGAAGTTAAGTTCTTCAGCGCCAATGGTACTTTATCTTAAGATACGGGAGAGTAGGTCGTTGCCAGGCTAAAAAATTATGAAAATAGCCAGTTCTTTAAAATCTTTAAAAAAACGAGACCTGAACTCTAAACTTGTTAGGAGAAGAGGCAAAGTTTACGTCATAAATAAAAAAAATCCACGATTCAAAGCAAGGCAAGGATAAATGGATAATTCAGATCATAAAAAAACTTGGAAAGGTTTTACAGTTTTTGTTTTTTGGGGCACAGCAATAGTAATAATAATTCTTGTAATTCTAGCCTTAACATTACTCTGATAAAAATACTTAAAAATGATAATTGGTTCCATAAAAGAGAATTTAGCATCTGAAAAAAGGGTTTCACTTACACCTGATTCAGCTAAAAATATTATAAATTTGGGATTAAAAGTTATCATTGAAAAAAACTATGCTGAACATCTTGGTTTAAAGGACGATGAATACAAAAAAAATGGTGTTGAAATCAAAAAAGATGCATCAGAAGTATTATCTTCAAGCAATTTAATTTTAAAAGTAAATTGTCCAAGCAATGAGGAGATTAATCTTATTAAAGATAATACAATTATTATTGGAATAATGAATCCAAATAAAAACAAAGAAAAATTAAAATCTCTTATACAAAAGAAAATTAAAATTTTTTCTTTAGAATACTTACCAAGAATTACTAGAGCTCAGTCTATGGATGTTTTATCTTCCCAGTCAAATTTGGCTGGTTATAGATCTGTAATCGACTCAATTTACGAGTTTGAGAAGGCTATTCCCATGATGATGACTGCAGCTGGCACAGTTCCGGCAGCTAAAGTTCTTGTAATTGGTGCTGGCGTTGCAGGTCTTCAAGCTATTGCAACTGCAAAAAGACTTGGAGCTGTAGTTTCAGCAACTGATGTTAGGTTAGCTTCAAAAGAACAAGTAGAGAGCTTAGGAGGAAAATTTTTAACAGTTGAAGAAAAAGACAATCTGGAGACTAAAGGTGGTTATGCGAAAGAAACAAGTGATGAATATAAAAAGAAACAATCAGAATTAATGAAGGAAGCTTTAAAAAAAAACGATATCGTCATTTGCACAGCATTAATTCCTGGTAAACCAGCTCCTAGAATTCTTAGTGAGGAATTAGTAAAATTTATGAGACCTGGATCAATAATTTACGACTTAGCTGTCGAGCAAGGTGGAAACTCAGCATTTTCAGAAATTGGAAAAGTTAATGTAATTAATGGTATTAAAATAGTTGGTGTAAAAAATTTGATGAATAAATTACCAATTACTGCGTCAAGTCTTTATGCTAAAAATTTATTCAGTTTCATAAGAAACTTATACAGTAGAGAAAAAAAGGTTTTTAATCTTAATATGGAAGATGAGATTATAAACAAAACATTAATTAGGGAATTAAACTGATGGAAATTGACCCGTTCATATTTAGATTAAGTATATTTATTTTATCAATTTTCGTTGGATATTATGTTGTATGGAGTGTTACACCATCTTTACACACTCCATTAATGTCAGTAACTAATGCTATTTCGTCAGTAATAATCGTAGGAGCAATCATCGCAGCTCTTGCTGGGGATAGTCTAAAATTATTTAACATTTCAAGTACGTTTGGATTTTTAGCAATAATACTAGCATCTGTGAATATCTTTGGAGGCTTTCTCGTTACGCAAAGAATGCTTCAAATGTACAAAAAGAAAAAAAAGAAAAATAAATGATATCAGCAAATTTGTCAGCTACTTTTTATCTAATTTCAGGAATACTTTTTATATTAGCCTTAAGAGGTTTATCTTCACCAGAAACTTCAAGACAAGGAAACTTTTTCGGTATTGTTGGAATGTTTATAGCTGTAATAGTAACATTTTTATCAATAGGAAATTTCTCTAACGCATTTATTTATGTTTTACTTTTTTTAATAATTGGTGGAGCGATCGGAGCCTTTATTGCATTCAAAATACCTATGACCGCTATGCCAGAACTTGTAGCAGGTTTTCACAGCCTTGTTGGTTTAGCCGCAGTATTTGTGGCAATTTCAGCCTTTTTAAACCCTAGTGCTTTTAATCTTGGATCGATTGGTAATATTAAAATTGCTAGTTTAATAGAGATGTCAATAGGTGCTGCAGTAGGCGCTATTACTTTTTCAGGTTCTATAATTGCTTTTTTAAAACTTAGAGGAATAATGTCTGGTGCACCTATCACATTTAAAGGTCAACATTTTTTAAATTTATTTCTCGGTATTGCAATTTTAATTTTAATTTATTCCCTTTGCAGATCTCAATCTAGTAATCTTTTTTGGACAGTAATTGTAATTTCATTTTTAGTTGGAGTTTTACTAATTATTCCGATTGGTGGAGCTGATATGCCAGTTGTTATCTCTATGTTAAATTCTTACTCAGGTTGGGCTGCAGCAGGAATAGGTTTTACATTAGAGAATACAGCTTTAATTATTACTGGTGCGCTCGTAGGATCCTCTGGTGCAATTTTATCCTACATAATGTGCAAAAGTATGAATAGAAGTTTTTTTAACGTAATATTAGGAGGGTTTGGTGGAGATAGCCTAAATGCAAAGGACAACAAACAAAAGGATAAAAAACCTGTAAAAAGTGGAAATGCAGAAGATGCAGCCTTTTTAATGAAAAATGCGTCATCTGTAATAATTGTTCCTGGATACGGTATGGCAGTAGCTCAGGCGCAACATGCATTAAGAGAGATGGTTGACAAACTAAAAAAAAATGACATTAAAGTTTCATATGCAATTCATCCAGTCGCTGGTAGAATGCCTGGGCACATGAACGTATTGCTTGCTGAAGCTAACGTGCCTTATGATGAAGTATTCGAATTAGAAGATATAAATAATGACTTTGCGAATTCAGATGTAGCATTTGTAATTGGAGCTAATGATGTAACTAATCCTGTGGCAAAAACAGATCCTCAAAGTCCAATATTTGGTATGCCAGTGCTAGATGTTGAAAAATGTAAGTCGGTTTTATTTGTAAAAAGAAGTCTCTCACCAGGATATGCGGGAGTAGACAATGAATTATTTTATAAAGACAATACACTAATGTTATTCGCTGACGCAAAGAAAATGACGGAAGACATAGTGAAAAACTTAGATTAATGAAAACTAAAATTTTTTGTGACAGCGCAGATTTTAATACAATAAAATTATTAAATAAAAATTCAATAGTTGATGGTTTTACTACCAATCCAAGTTTGATGAGACTTGCTGGAGCAAAAAACTATAAAAATTATTCTTTAAAAATATTAAAATCTTGTAAAAAAAAACCAATTTCCTTTGAAGTTTTTGCAGATAAACCAGAAGAGATGCTCAAGCAAGCTTATAAAATAAATCAGTGGGGTAAGAATGTCTACGTTAAAATCCCCGTGGTTAATTCGAAAGGAATATTTATGGGTCCAATAATTAAAAGATTAAGCAAAGATAAAATAAAGTTAAATATTACAGCAGTTTACTCATTAAATCAGACAAAAAAAATTCTTAACTGCTTAAATAAGGATACAAAATCGATAATATCAATTTTTGCTGGACGAATGTCTGATAAAGGTATTGATCCATTACCTATTTTAAAAAAAAGCATTTTATTATGTAAAAAATTTAAAAATATTCATGTACTTTGGGCTAGCACTAGAGAAGCTTATAATTATTTACAAGCAAAACAAATAGGTTGTCATATTATTACAATGCCTCCAGCGATAATTTATAAAATAAGTGCTTTTGGAAAAAGCGCAAAATTAATGACTATTGACACTGTTAAAGGTTTTCTAAGCGATAGCAAAAAATCAAAATTTAAAATTTAGTTGGCATTTTGGTTGCGGGGGGCGGATTTGAACCGCCGACCTCAAGGTTATGAGCCTTGCGAGCTACCAGGCTGCTCCACCCCGCGATATTAAGCTTTTTTAATATTTATTGCCTGAATTTTATTTTCTTGTTCTTTAACATCAAATTCTAATTTTTGATCTTCTTTTAAAACTCTCAGTTTTGATTTTTGTAGTGATGAAATATGCAAGAAAATATCTTTTTTACTCTTTTCATCAGTAATAAAACCATAACCTTTTTTTGAGTCAAACCATTTCACCTTACCTGTTGGCATAAATTTCTCCTTTAAAATTTATTTAATTAAATTCTATTTCTAAGTCTTTGAAGTTTTTTTGCTCGCTTAATGTTTTCCGTTTTTATTCTTTTCTTTTTTTCTGAGGGTTTTTCGTAATTACTTTTCATTTTCATGATTTTGAAAAAACCTTCTTTTTGAAGTTTTCTTTTTAAAACTCTTATAGCTTGCTCAACATTATTATCTTTAACTTCTATTTTAATAAAATCCTCCTGTTAAGATTTAGCTAGTTATCATTTAAGCAAACACTTGTCTATATTTTAAAATTATGATTTGAATTAGAAATATAAGTTTTTAAGCCATTTCCTTGGCAAGTTTTTTTTCTTCCCTGATTTTTGCTTTCTTTTCCCTTTCTATTCTTCTCTTAGCTTTCTCCAAAGCTTTTTGAAAAACTTCTTGGGTACATAAACCTAATATGACTGGATCCCTTGGCTTTAAATTTGAAAAATTCCAGTAACTTTTCTTTCTTATTAAAGAAACTGTATTTTTTGTGCTATTGACTAATTTTGAAATTTGTCCATCATTAAGTTCTGGGGCATTTTTACATAACCACAAACATGCGTCAGGTCTATCTTGTCTTTTAGATAAAGGAGTATATTTTGGTTTTTTTCTCTCTTTGACTTCAACTTGATTTATTTTTTTTATTAGTTTCAATTTTTTATTTGGATCATTAGAACAACTATCAATTTCGTCCCTGGATAGTTGACCAGCTAAAATTGGGTTGTAGGCTTTTATTCCCCTCGCAACATCACCATCTGCTATACCTTTAACTTCAAGCTCATGAAGGTCACAAAAATCGGCAATCTGTTTAAATGTAAGCGTGGTATTTTCTACTAGCCAAACAGCGGTAGCTTTTGGCATAAATGGAGTTTCAGTCATAATAATTATTTTTTGCTTCTAAGGTTGCTAAACTTCTTATTATATTTACTTACTCTTCCTTTGTCTAAAATTTTTTGCGCACCACCAGTCCAAGCGGAATGTGACTTTGGGTCAATATCAAGTTTAAGTGTGTCGTTTTCTTTTCCCCAAGTGGATCTAGTTTCGAATTCTGTTCCATCTGTCATCTGAACTTTAATTTTATGATAGTTTGGATGTATTTTTTTTTTCATAAGTGGATTTCTATATTAATAATAAATCTTACTCAATATTTTTTTTTAAAGTATGAGACTCTAATTCTTTATGAATTAAAGAGTTGGAAGCAATTATATTACATTTTAAGGGATTTTTATTATTTTCTTGAAAAAAATTACAATATCCACCTGCTTCTTTTAAAATTATTATACCCGCTGCCACATCCCAATAATTTAATTCTCTCTGCCAGTAGCCGTCTAGTCTTCCACAAGCCACACTCGCTAGCTCTAAAGCGGCTGATCCATATTTTCTAATGCTTGTATCTAGAATGTTTGAGATTTTGATATACTCATCAAATATCAAATTTTTAATTTTACTATTTTTTTTTGGCCCTCCAGTAGCAATTAAAGAGCTTTTTAAATCATTTTTTTTAGACACCCGTATTCTGGTATTGTTCAAAAAAGCTCCATTACCTTTCTCAGCAAAAAAAATTTCTTTTGTGATCGGGTTAAAAACCATACCACAAACTATTTCATTTTTTTCTTCAAAGGCCACAGACATTGCAAAGTGAGGAATTCCATTTAAAAAATTCATAGTGCCGTCAATTGGATCTACTATCCATTTTCTCTCTTTATTTTCTTTATTCAAAACTCCTGACTCTTCAGTTATGGTGCAATAATCTGGATGTGCTCTTAGTAATTCTTCTATTAAAATTTTCTCTGTCCTTTTATCAGCTGAGCTAACAAAGTCACCCGGTCCCTTAGACGAAACCTGCAAATTTTCAACTTCACCAAAATCTCTTATCAATGATTTTGATGCTTTCATACAAGCTTTATAAATAATATTCATGTGAGGGGAGTTTATTCTCATTTAATTTACTTTTTTTACATATTCTAGATTTCTAGTATCAATTATTATTTTTTCACCTGGTTCAATAAAAGGTGGTACCATCACGCTAATACCATTCTGCAACTTTGCAGGTTTATAGGATGATGAAGCAGTCTGTCCTTTGACCACTGCTTCAGTACTATCAATAATACATTCCAAATTTTTTGGTAATTCAACTGATATAGGTTTTTCATCCATAAAACATATAGTTACTTCTAAATTTTCAGTGAGAAATTTATATTTTTCCTGAATTAATTTTTTGGGTAAAGAGATTTGTTCAAAGTTTTTATTTTCCATAAAGAAACAATTTTCCTCATCCGCGTACAAAAAATTAAACTTTTTTTCATTTAATTCTGCTTTTTCCACTGTTTCGCTAGATCTAAATCTCTCATTTAATTTAGTGCCTTTTATTAAACTTTTTAATTCTACTTGGTTGAAAGCGCCACCTTTACCTGGCTTTACGTGCTGAGTTTTTAAAACATTCCAATAATCATTTTTATGTTCTATGATCATACCTGCTTTTATTTCGTTAGCGTTAATTTTCATTGATTAAACTTTCTTATTGCATCCCAAGGTTTTAATTTCTTGTTATTCCAAATAAAAGAAGATAATGCAATATAATTTGCTCCATATTTAATTAATTTTTTATAATTTTTATGAGTAATACCACCAATGGCTATAATGGGTTTTGTTGTAAACTTTCTGGCCCAAATTAAATTTCTTAAGTCAGCTTTAATCGCTTTAGGCTTTAGTTTAGATTTATAAAACGATCCAAGTGCGAGATAATCTGCTTTAATTTTTATTGCTTCTTTAATTAAGAATTTTGAGTTATGACAGGTGATACCTAATATTTTTTTTTTTAATCTTTTTCTTGCGTAGAAAATATCACCATCTGATTGACCGAGATGACAACCATCAGCTTTAGTAATTTTAGTTATTTTTAAACTATCATTAATTATCAATTTTACTTTATGACGTAAGGTTATTGGTCTAACTTTTTTTGCAATCCTAATTATTGATTTTTGGTCTTTTTTCTTGAGTCTTATCTGAAAAAACTTTACTTTTTTCGATTGGAATATTTTATCTAAATCTTCGTAGAATGAACTATGAACTTTGTTTGGCGATATTAAGTATATAAACTTTCTCAATCGTTTCAGGCTATTTTTTTTTCTAAATCTTCTGACCAATTTCCTTTTGAGGATAAGCCATTCATATAAGCTCTATGATCAAAAACATCTTGAACTTTTTTTGTATTTTTCATTGATTTTGCCCAAGTTTTTAAGGCAGATTGTTGAAGAGCTCTACCATAAGAAAATGTAAAGTTGAATGATGTATCATTAATTTTGTTAATTTCATTCAAGTTTTGAGTTGCTTCAATTTCACTTTGGCCACCTGATAGGAATGCTATACCAGGCACCTCTCTCGGAACATTATTTTTTAAACATTCCAGTGTTTTCTTTGCTATTTCTTCTTTGTTGGCTTTCGTTTTACAATCTTTGCCAGGAAGAATCATATTAGGTTTTAACACAGTGCCTCTCAGGTTAACCTTATGTATTTCAAGTTCTTGATAACACTCTTGCAAAACACTGCTTGTTACATCATAACATTTATCTATTGTGTGATTTCCATCCATCAATATCTCAGGTTCAACTATTGGTACCATATTAGCTTCTTGTACTATTGCTGCATATCTTGCTAGCGCGTGAGCATTACTTTTTATACATTGAGTGCTTGGATTATTTTTTGTGATCGAAATTATTGCTCTCCATTTAGCGAACCTAGCACCTATGTTATAGTATTCTGCCATTCTTTCTCTTAAACCATCCAATCCTTCAGTAATTTTTTCATTTTGCGAGCCAGCTAACAACTTTCCTCCTTTATCCACTTTAATTCCTGGGATTGAGCCGTTGTTGGTTATCAATTCTGGGATTGTTACTCCACTGGTTGTCCTCTGCCTAATTGTTTCATCAAAAAGGATAACGCCGCTAATATTCTCCTTCATCGATTTTGATGAAAATAAAGTTTCTCTAAAATTTAATCTGTTTTTAGCGTTGTTTTCAATATTAACACTTTTAAGTCTTTTATCCATTGTGCCAGTGCTTTCATCCGCTGCGAGTATACCTCTACCTTTTGAAACCATTTTTTTTGCTATTTCTTCAATATTCATAAATTATTAATATTTTAATACTTTTATAGCAGGCAGCTCTTTTCCTTCAAGAGATTCTAAAAAAGCTCCACCAGCTGTTGATAAATGTGTAAATTTATTTATATAATTAGTTTTTTGTATTGAGGCTAAAGTATCTCCTCCACCTACAATTGATATTAGTGATCCAGATTTTGTTTTTTCTGCTATTTGTTTTGCAATGGCAACTGTTCCACTGGCAAAATTTTTGTTCTCAAAAAAACCCGCTGGGCCATTCCAAAAAACTGTTTTTGATGAAATTATCACATTTTCAATTAAATCCACAGTTTTTCTACCAATATCCAAAATAATATCTTTTGAGTTTAATTCTTTCAATTCTTTATAATTGGATGAGCCATTTAAATCTGTGGATGTATTAAAGTCCAATGGCTTATATACTTTACAGTTATGTTTAATTGCTAATTCATAAATTTTTTTTATATATTTTTCTGAACCTTTCTCAATTAAAGATTTTCCAATTTCTTGCCCGTCAAACTTTAAGAAATTATTTGCCATCGCACCAACAATAATTAGATTATCTATTTTTTTTGTTAAATTTGAAATTACGTTAATCTTTGTTGACACTTTTGATCCACCAATAATACACGATACAGGTTTCTCTTTATTTGATAAAATTAAATTTATTGATTGGATCTCTTTTTTCAAGAGTGGCCCTCCGTAACTATCAATAAATTTTGTGATTTTATGTAAAGACGCTTGCTTCCTATGGGAACAAGAAAAAGCCTCATTAATGAATATATCTCCTAACTTAGCCAGTCTTCTTGCAAATTCTTCCGAATCATTCTCTTCGTCTTTAAAAAAACGTATATTTTCAAAAAATAGTATTTCTCCAGGAGACAAAGCGTTTGTCTCATTGATTGTATCGTTATTAATTTTTTTGGTATAAAACTTTATATTATATTTATATTTTTTCTTAAGAAATTCAAATACTGGCCTGAGTGACAAGTTTATGTCAAATTTACCATTTGGTCTACCCAAATGAGAAAGTAAAATTAATTTTGCTTTTTTCTGAACTAATTTTGATAAAAATGGTTCAACTATCTTAATCCTAGTATCATCTTGAATGACAGAGGCCTTCATGGGTACATTAAAATCTAAACGTAAAATAATTCTTTTATCTTTAATTACCAATTCATCAGAAAAAAATTTTAAATCGGACATTAAATAGATTATTTTCTCAATCTTTTTTGTATGAGAGATACGATCTTATTACTTGTTAAATTAAAATCAGAAAATAATTCTTCATAAGGTGCACTTTTTCCAAATCGATCTATTCCAATAGCCACGTCATTATCTCTTATATATTTGTACCAACTATTAACACTCCCTGCCTCGATTGAAACAATCAATGAATCTTTGTCTAAAATTTTTGATTTATAATCTTCACTTTGTTTATCAAATAGTTCTTGGCATGGTACCGAAATTACTTTTGAATTAATATTAGTTTCAGAAAGTAAATTTTGTACCTCAAGAGCTAAGGAAACTTCTGTACCAGACGCTAAAAGAGTGACTTTATTATCGTGAGATTTAATATTTAACTCATACGCTCCAAAAGAAGAGTTGTTTTTTTCAGAAACATTTTTGGATATGTAAGGGACCTTTTGTCTAGATAAAACTATAGCACTTGGACCATCACTATTAATCGCTGTTTCCCAGCATTCCAAAGTTTCGTTTATATCAGCTGGTCTAAATACTTTAAAATTCGGTATGGATCTTAAACCAGCCAATTGTTCAATAGGTTGATGTGTTGGACCATCCTCTCCAAGACCAATAGAGTCGTGAGAAAAAATATAAATAACTTTTAAATTCATTAATGCTGACAGCCTTATCGATGGTTTACAATAATCTGAAAAAATAAGAAATGTGCCTCCATAAGGAATTAGGTTATGATACAAAGAAATTCCATTCATAATAGCTGCCATAGCATGTTCTCGAACTCCATAATGGATATAGTTTCCTCCAAAATTTTTAGAATTTATTATTACTGAATTACTGGTTTTTGTATTATTTGACCCACTAAGATCTGCTGAACCACCGACAAGTTCATTAAAAACTTCTTTAATGCTCTCAATAACTTTCAT
>CACGGZ010000022.1 GCA_902572695.1 uncultured Pelagibacteraceae bacterium
CTTATTAATAAGCTAAACGAAATTAAAGAAGAAAAAAAAATAGAAAAGATAAGAAAAATTGAGTTGAAAAGATTTATAAGAATTGAACAAGCGGAAGTTCGCAAAGAACAAGCAGAAAAACAGAGACAATTTTATGAAAAAATAAAATTAGAGAAAAGAATCGAACAATTTAGAAAACGTGAAATTTTAGAAATAAGAAATTTAGAGAAATTTGTATTGAAACAAGAGAGGCAAGATTACTCTGTAGTACAAGAGAGAATTGAACAAATTAAGTTAAAGTATCAAGCAATTCGAGATCAAAAAATAAAAGAAAGAATAGAGCAACTTGGTATAGAAGTTTCAGATACCGACTCAAGGTCTGATTTACTGGAAAAAGAAAGGCAATTTAATATAGCAAGAGAAAAAATTGAATACACTCTGGAAAGTTTTTTTAGATCGATGTCATCTTGCATATTTCAACTTAATCGAAAATGGTTACCAAAGAAAATGTCTTTACTTCGAGTGGTAGACAGACGTTATGAAACATCAGAAATTTTAATCAAATTTGACGAGGAGATAGATGATAATTGGTTAATGTTGGTCTACTTAAAAGATAATAATCCTAATTCAAATATAGTTGTTGAAGATAAAACTAGTTTAGAAAAAAATATTTCTACTGAATATAAATCAAATGAAATTTTTAGATTTTCTGATGCTTTGGTAGATTCTTTAACCTCTATGATTGATAAGGAATACAATAAAAAAATTCATTAATTGAAAATTTCATTTAATTTTTTTACTTCTCCAATTTTAAAAATAATTGCATCATTTTTATTGAAGCCAAAGTCACTAGCGTTTTCTTTGAATCTTTTTGGAGGTTCCATAATTGGTTCTAATGATAATATTACTGTGCCCCAATGCATACCAATTATTTTTTTGCTTTTTAAATCCTTACCGACGCTCAAAGCCTCCTCAGGATTTGTATGATAAACTGATTTGTCTTTCATTGGCATGATTGGAAAAAAATTGTAAGCACCTATATTAATAAAAGTTAAATCAATAGGCCCATATTTATCACCAATTTCTTTATAGATATTTCCAACCCCAGTATCGCATGAAAAAAAAATTTTTTTGTTTTTGTATTCTATTAAAAAGCTCCCCCATAAAGTTTTATTTGAGTCAAATAGACCTCTTTTGCTCCAATGAACCGCTGGAAGCAAAGTTACACTGATATCCTCATTTACTTTAATTTTTTCGTACCAATCAAGTTCATTGACATCTTTATAATTCTTAAAATATTTGCCCAATCTTAAAGGAACAAGAACTTTAGCATCTTTATAAGGAAAGCTTCTTATTGTTGACATGTCTTGATGATCATAATGGTTGTGGGTTAACAAAAATAAATTTACCTCCG
The DNA here is from genome assembly GCA_902572695.1 of uncultured Pelagibacteraceae bacterium. GTDB lineage: Bacteria > Pseudomonadota > Alphaproteobacteria > Pelagibacterales > Pelagibacteraceae > Pelagilacustribacter. The sequence goes on from CACGGZ010000022.1 coordinate 1,394, forward strand.
GAATTTCATTTAAGTTTATGGCAGGATCCACATATCTTTTTGGACCAAAAATTAGAGGCCCAGTATTTTTTGAAAATAGAGGGTCGGTAATAATTGTTGTATTTCCTAATTTAATTAGAAAAGTTGCATGGCCAATCCAGGCAATATAATCATTTTTTTTGCTTTCATTTAAATCTTTTAAAACTTTATCTCTTGGAACCACATGACTAGCAGGATAATTGATTTTAATTTTTTTCCTTTCCTCATTAAATATTTTATATGACCATTTAATATTTGGATCTCGTTGAGGTGATCCTTCCGGATTCCTAAAGGTACCATCTGATAAATGGTGGAATGGAATAATCTTTTCTGAAGCACTCATACTAAAAATAAAGAAAAAAAATAAACTAATAAGGGGTATTTTCATACCCCTTATTATCATAATTTATTCTTAAATTTGGTATTATTTAACTATTTAAGCAATTATCCCTATTAATTCTTTTATCAAACTCTCCAAGCGCCTCTTTGCTTACAAACCAAATATAGGAAGTTTCTTGCAGTTGTTTAGCATCAGCTGCAGTACATTTTTTTCCAAATTTGATTTTAGCAACATTATTACCAGCGCAATTAGTTAATAAAATCATCAACATTAAAATTGAAAGTATTTTCATATATCTAATATTAAATAATTAATATGTAAATTAATTGTCACAAAAATGTTGAAAATATGAAATAAATTTAATTTCATACCATTGTTTTTAATATCAAAATTGTTAAATTAATCTGTGAATATAAATAAAAAAAAAAATAAAGTGGCAGTTGTAATGGGGTCTAAGAGCGACTACCCAATAATGAAGGATTGCGAGAATATACTCAAAACTTTCAAAATCAACTTTGAAACAAGAATAATTTCAGCTCATAGAACACCCGAGAGACTATATAGTTTTGCAAAGTCAGCAAACAAACATTTTAAAGTTGTAGTGGCTGGTGCCGGAGGAGCTGCCCACCTTCCTGGAATGATTGCTTCTTTAACAAATTTACCAGTTATAGGTGTACCAATTGAAACTAAATCACTGAAAGGATTAGATAGTTTACTTAGTGTGGTCCAGATGCCAAAAGGTGTGGTTACTGCTACTGTGGCAATAAATAATGCTACGAACGCTGGCCTGCTTGCGGGGGAAATTTTAGCGTTATTTGATAAAAAAGTGGAAATAAAAATTAATAAATTTAGACATAGTCAAACTAAATCAGTAAAAAAAAGACCAAAATAAAATGGCAAAAGAAATAACGCTAGGAATTTTGTATAGCGGTCAACTAGAAACACAACTTGTAAAATCTGCGAAAAAAATAGGTGGAATTAAAACAATTATTTTGACTGATGATCAAAATGGTCCTGCTCAGCATTTTTGTGATAAATTTATATGCGGAGATTTAAAAAGTAAAAAGGTATTGGAAAAATTTATTTCGGAAATAGATATATGCACTTATGCATTTGAAAATTTATCCTATGACATTTTAAAAGAAATTGCTGATATTAAAGAAGTTAACCCTTCTCCTAAAACATTAAAAATAGCGCAAAATAGAATATTGGAAAAAACTTTTGCAAATGAGGAAGCCGGAGTTAAAACTACAGAGTGGAAAGTTATAAAATCATTGGAAGATTTAAAAGATGGAATTAATTTATTTGGTAAAAGTGTACTTAAATCAGTATCAGGAGGGTATGATGGGAAGCAACAACATAGGTTCAATTCTATTAATGATATTGATCCGAATATAGACTTTAGTAAAATTTATATTTTGGAAAAATTTCTTAATTTTAAGCAAGAAATTTCTGTTGCAGTAACAAGATATAAAAATGGTAAAATATCTATTTACGAGCCAACAGAAAATATACATGAAAATGGAATACTTAGACATTCAAAAATTCCAGCAAACATAACTAAAAAAATATTTAAAGAGGCACAGGATATTGCAATTAAATTTGCTGAAAAACTTGACTACGTTGGAACGTTAAATCTAGAATTTATGATTGATAATAAAGACAATCTGTTTTTTAATGAAAAAAGTAATAGGGTCCATAATGGAAATTGGCACACTGTAAATAGTTACAAAATTTGTCAATTTACCAATCATATTAGAGCTGTTTGTGGACTAGAATTCATTGAAAATAAAAAAATTTCAAATGCAGAAATGTTAAATATTTTAGGCGAGGAAATTAAAGAGTTTAGAAAAAAAGAATATAGAGAAAATGAATATTTTTTCGATTATTTAAAGTCAGATATCAGACCTAATAGAAAAATGGGACATCTGACGATCTTGAAAGATTAATTATTGAATGGTTATCCTAAACATTCTTCTATCACCACTAAAAGCAGTAGCAGCGTGAAGCATTGAACGATTAGACCATAGAGCTATGTCACCTTTTTTCCAACCAAAACTATATGAAAAAACTTTTTTAGTTTGATGAGATGACAAGAAACTAATTAATTTTTTTTGACCTGATTTTAGATTTTTTATCCCAACAACATGTCCGGGTGAACAATAAATCGCTTTTTTACCGTCAATATTTTGAACTAAATTATGTTCTGATTTTATTTCTTTAATGTCGCTTGTCCCATGCTCAGCTTCTCTAAGTAAACGAGTTTTTGCTATTTTCCCTTTAGAAGAAAATATCCCCTTTAAATTTTCGATTTTTTCTTTAATATTTTTTGGCAAAGATTTATACGCAAGAAACTGGTTGAAAAAAAGCGTGTTTCCCTTTCCCTCCTCGGGCACATCAACTGCTTGTAAAAAAGTAAATCTTGGTGGATTTTCTAAATACGAGGAATCAGTATGCGGACCCTCACCAAAACTTTTTCCCGTATCAGTTTTTTTTCTCTCTATAATATAAATATTCTTGAAATCTTTATGTGGTTTTAGCATAGGGTATTTTGCCGGCACTCCAAAATTAGAGGAAAAATCTACATATTGTTTTGGATTAAGGTTTTGATTTTTAAAAAAAATAACTCCAAATTTATTCAATAATTTTTTAATTTCATTTATTTGATCTTGGCTTATATTTTTTAGGTCATTAAAAATGAAACAACCCACATTATTTTTTGTTGGCTCAAACTTTATTTTAATCATAAAAAATAATATTTAATAATAGTTAGTTTGACAATGGGTTAATTAGCTCTTTGTTATTATTTTTAGGATTATTAATGTTCGTTGAAATTTCCCAATATTTAAATTTTGGAGGCTTGATTGATGTTAAAACATCTAAAATTTTAAATTTTAAATTGAAAAAGTCATTTATCTTACTTTTATTTATAATTACTGGTTGTCGATGGTGAATATTAGAATTATTTGGCTCCGCTTCTTTTGTAATAATTGAAAATTGATTTTTATCATATAAACCACAAAAAAACATAACTGGTTCATCTGCAATCTTAAAACAATAAGGTTTTTTTTTGTTATCTTCGTACTTTTTCCACTCATAATAATAAGAACAAGGAATAATAATTCTGTTTTTATTTGCTATTTTTTTAAAATACGGCTTATCCAAACTTTCTATTCTTGTATTATGAAGCGGTTTAAAATTTTCAATAGAAGTTGACCAGTCTGGAGTGATACTCCAGATTAAAAATTCTAAAGCTTTACCATTAGTAAATTTCTTTATTACTGCCGCCTGGTTCCCTGGACTTATATTATAATTATCAATTATTTTATTGTCACCTATTACTGTTTTTACAATATCTGAAGTGGACTTTATTAAATTAGTTTGAGCGAACCTACCACACATTTAGATAATTATTTGACAAAATCTTTTATTCTTTGAAGAGTAGATTTCTCAGGACCATCATATTTTATTGGATAAGAGTTTGATTTTGTTAAAACTTCTATCCCTTTTGTGAAAATAAAAATAAAAAAAACTAGAAAAAATACTATGAAGATTTTAGCAGGATTATAATTTCCAGTTTCGAATACACTTTTTTTCTCTTTTTCTGCCTTATGAAAAAATTTAAAAGTTATGTAAACCGCAATTATTAAACCAATATGAGCTAAAACTACTCCTGCCCATCCCCAAATAAAAGTAGTAAGACTAAATACATATAAACTAAATACAGTTGACCAAATAAAAGATAAGACTATTAGAATTTGCAACCTTACAGACTTCGGTAACGCTCTTAAATCGTTCTTACTGTCGTCAAACATTATATTGGCACTTTCTATCATCCAATTTTTAAATTTATCCATAAATACATCTTAAATATTTTAAAAAGAATTTCATTAGAAAATTTATCACAGGCCTCTTGCTAATCTTCTTACTCTTTCCATATATTTGTTAAAAATTCTAATATCTAGTTGTGGAAGAACTGAGTAGAATCTAATGTATTTAGTTCTGAGGCCACCTAACTGAAAAACTGATTTTTTTATTCTTCTAAATGGAATATTATCAAAGAATGAAAAATTCCAATAACTTACCATAGGGCCACCGTAACTAATTGATACAATACCCAACTTCCCTTTCATTGCTCCAGGCACTGGATACCCATAGTTCTTAAAAAATTTACTACCAGGGATAAGTGAACGATAGGAAAAAAACCACTTTGGATGTAGAACCCAATCAATAAAATTTTCAGTTATGCTTGATAACCTTAAGTTGTGACAAGCGCTTATTAAGAACATTACATCACAATTCTCTAACCTCTTTCTATAGTCAAGCACTAATTGAGGAGGCGGGTTAATTTCCGAGCTATAGAAAGGTAGTTGTTGCACTTCCTCGAATAAATTAATTAAATCTATTTGATGACCGCATTTTTTTGCTTCTTCAATGAAAATATCTCTCACCGAGCTGTTAAAAGAGTTTTTTGTATTCGAGTGTCCAAATATTATACATATTTTTTTCATAGATATTTAATCTTTCTTAAAAAAATTTATTACATATTGAATTCTTATAAATTTTACCCCAAAAATAAATCCTAATCCAATTCCATACCACGCAGCTCCAGCCAAGCCATATCCATCTGCTTCAATATTAACATTATAATATATCTGAATTTTTCTGACGAAATAATAAAAAATACATGATCCTATTATTCCATTAGTAAAAAAAAATTTATTTTTTTTCATTCCAAAAAAATACTCCCGTTCCTCCCCCGATCAGAATTGCAGAAACTATCCAAGAGTAGTCATGTTGAACAAATATAGTTACAACGCCTGCTAAAACTATTAAAATTCCTAGAATATTATTACTCATTAAAAACTATTATTATAGCAACAATTAGTATATATTAATTCTTGAACGCCATCCACATGGACAGAAAGTGGCTCATCTACATGAGTTAAAAGTAGGTTGAATAAACTAACAAGGAGGATGTATGGACAGACATACAAAGTTGTTAAAAGAATTCAGCCGAAGCAAAACACAGGCTGAACTCTTAAATAAAATAAGTAAATCCAGAAAAGCCATCAAAACTGGCGATTCGGGTACTTTTGGCTATAGGTTAAAAGAAGGTACCAATGCTGGAAAAGTTCTTAAACATTTAAAAAAGACCTCAGATAATATTTAACTCTTGTAGGGGTAGCGAAAGCTACCCCTAGAACAATTTAAAATTTTTATTAATTTAAACTTATAAATTGTGAGGTATATTAAATTATGGATTCGTTAATTATAGTTTTAGTCGTATTGTTAGTTATTATTAATATTGGAGTAGTTTTCTTTTTAATAAGAAATAAGCCTGAAAAACCAGTAAACCCAGAGCAGACTTTTAAAGATGAATTTAATTCTTTTAAAGAGAGCTTTGGTCAATCTTTTGGTTCCATGAGTAAAGAGATTGCAAAAGATATGACGGGAGCTTTGACCAAAGTTGATGAAAAAGTTTCAGTTTTTAACCAGCAGGTTAGTGAGCTTAATAAAAGTCAGGATAATTTTAGTAGGATTTTAAGTGGTGTAAAAACATATGGTACTTTAGCAGAATTTGGATTAGGTGCGCTTCTTAAAGATTTATTACCAGCATCTCAATTTATTGCTAACGCAAAAATGAAGGATGATACGTCCGAGACAGTTGAATTTGCTATTAAACTTAAAGATGTCTTGTTACCAATCGATAGTCATTGGCCAGTTGAAAAATATAAAGCGATTGATGACGCTTACAATGCCAATGATAAAGAGGCACAGGCAAATGCTAGAAAAGAATTGGCAGCAGCTTTTAGATTAAAAGCTAAAACAGTTAATGCAAAATATATAGCTCCACCTAAAAGCACAGATTTTGCAATTATTTATGTTCCAACTGAAGGATTATTCTCTGAACTCTCAAGCTACAGAGATCCCAAAACAAAAGAACTTTTAATGCAAGAACTTAGAACAAAATACAAAGTTACGATCTCTGGGCCAAATACTTTATCTGCTTTGTTACAATCTTATCATTTAGGATTTCAGACACTCAAAGTTCAACAACATGCTACTCAAATCTATGCTGATTTAAGAAATATAAGCTCAAGGTTTGAAAAGCATTTTGATGGAATTAAAGATTTAAGAAAGAAATTAGAACAAGCACTTACTGTAACTGATGGCTTTGGTAGAGATGCTCGATCTATAATGAATACGCTTGGAAATATAAAAGATCCACAACAAGTAACAGACTCCTTGAAAGAAAATCCAGAAAAGATAAAAGTACTTAAGTAATTAAGTAAGAAATATGTCTAACTTTGTCTTTTATGATTTTGAGACCAGCTCATCTAATAAACACTGGGGCCAAATAATTCAAATTGGCGCTATTTTAACAAATGATAATCTAGACGAACTAGATCGTTTTGATGTTAGGTGTAGATTAAGTCCTGGGATAATTCCAGAGGCGATGGCTCTTATAGTTAACAAAACATCCCCCGCGATGTTAAAGAAATCAAATCTTTCTCACTATGAAATGATTAGACAATTTGTTGAGACTTTAAAAAAATGGGGAAAAGCAACTTATATAGGATTTAATAGTATTGAATTTGATGAGGAATTTTTAAGAAGCACTCTTTTTCAAACTCTTGAATATCCTTATATTACAAGTACAAACGGCAATACACGAGGAGACATATTAAGTTTAGCAAGAGCAGCTAACCTTTATTATCCAAACACACTAAAAAATTCAAAAAATGAAAAAGGAAACGATGTTTATAAATTAGACCAAATGGCACCACTTAATGGAATAGATCACGGTGATGCTCATAGCGCAATTGGCGATGTTATTGCTACACTAGGTATTGCAAAGCTGATAGCACAAAAAGCCCCAAATGTATGGAAAGCGAGTTTAATGACATTAGATAAAAATCAAACTTTAGAGCTTATAAAAAAAGAAACTTATTTTTGTACCAATGAATATTTTTACGGTAAAA
>CACGGZ010000023.1 GCA_902572695.1 uncultured Pelagibacteraceae bacterium
GAAGAATAAGTAATTTTGGATTATTAGAGATGACAAGACAAAGACTTAGAGAGGGATCTATAAAATGGGAAACGAATCTTTCTGTCGAGTCATTTTCTCAAAAAATAATTAAAAAAGTTGAGTCGCTCGCATTCACGGAAAAAGTGAAAACTATAAATGCTTATTTGCCAGAGAAAATAATTACTTACATAGACTCTTTTTTAGTTGAAGAGGTTTTGTATTTTCAAAAAAAATATGCAATTAAAATAAAATTCTTAACCAATTCTCTCATGGTAATTCCAGAGTATTCTTTGGAGTTAGTAAATAAAAACGGTAAAATTATTAGTAAAATTGAAAATATTAATTTTTTTAAAAATGAGACATTGTCTGCACACGTTAATCATAAAGAAATAATTAAAGGTGCTGGAAAAACTAAAGAAGAAAAAGAAAACAAAAAGAAGACTAAAATTTCTAAGATTAAAAAGAGACCAAAAACATTGTGGATGAGAAAAAAAAGATCTAGATGATGCCTTTGCTACTTGTAGAAGCTCTTCCAATTAAAGATTTTTTCATTCTTCCTGCTAAAAAAGACTGACGACCTGCGATTACGGAATTTTTAAATGCTTGTGCCATCAAAACTGGTTTATTTGCTTGTGCAATAGCGCTGTTAACTAATACGGCATCACATCCCATTTCCATCGCAACAGTTGCCTCTGATGGTGTACCCAAACCAGCATCAATTATAACTGGGACTTTAGAATTTTTTATAATCAATGAAATATTTAATTTATTTTGAATACCCAATCCTGATCCTATAGGAGATGCTAAAGGCATTATTGCTGAAGCGCCTAAATCTTCAAGCTGTCTAGCATGTATTGGGTCATCAGAGCAATAAACTAAAACTTTAAAACCCTCTTTGACTAAAATTTTTGTAGAATGAATAGTTTCAATCATATCTGGATAAAGTGTTTTTTTGTCTCCTAAAACTTCTAACTTTACAATGTTCCAACCTCCCATTTCTCTTGCTAATCGTAAAGTTCTTAATGCTTCTTGAGAATTAAAACATCCTGCTGTATTTGGTAAATAAAGATATTTTTTTGGACTCAAATAATCCATTAGAATTGGTTTTCTTTTATCTAAAATATTTACTCTTCTGACTGCAACAGTTACCATATCTGCTCCTGAAGCTTTGATTGCTTGAGCAGTTTCTTTAAAATTTTTGTATTTTCCTGTCCCAACTATAAGTCTAGACTTAAGTTTTTTATTAACGATGGTAAAATTATCCTCTTTCAATCAACCACCTCCAATAAAATGAACGACTTCAACATTATCTTCATCATTCAAAATTTTTTTATTATAATTAGGTTTTGGTATTATTTCACCATTAAGCTCTATCGCAACTTTATTTTTGTCTAATTTATATTTTTTTAGCAAACTAAAGAGCGTTGTTTTGCTTTTTAAAACAATTTTTTTACCATTTAATTGTATTTTTGCCATAATTCAGTTAATTAATTAATTTATATCAAAAACATGAAAAACAATATCATAATTATTAACGGTCCTAATTTAAATCTTTTAGGCGAGCGAGAGAAGGATCAATATGGTAGCATTACTCTGAAGGGGATTGAAGAAAATTGCTCAAAATTTGCCAACTCAAATAATATAAAATTATCCTTTTTTCAATCAAATATTGAAGGCGAAATAGTTGAAAAAATTCAAGAAATAAGAAAAATTCAAAATGGTTTAATAATAAATGCTGGCGCGTACACCCATACTTCAGTTGCAATTCATGATGCATTAAAAATTTTAAAAATACCAATTATTGAATTGCATATAAGTAATATATATAATAGAGAAGAATTTAGACATAAATCATTAATTAGTAAAGTGGCTAAAAGTGTGATTTGTGGTTTTGGTGCTGATGGATACATAATGGCATTAAAAGCAATGAAAAATTTTTTAAATAATGAAAATTGATAAAAAATTAATTAAAGAATTAGTAGACAATCTTCAAGAGTTCAATTTATCAGAGTTAGAATATCAAGAAGGTCAAACAAAAATTAAAGTTTCAAGAGCCTCAAAAAGTTTAGAGCAGTCCAAAACTGGAGCTGTTGTTTCACCAAATAAAGCTGTGCTAAATACAAGTGATGACTCTGATGGAATAAGAGTAAAGTCTCCAATAATAGGAACTGCTTATTTGGCACCTGAACCTGGAGCAAAAAAATTTGTTCAGGTCGGAGATAAAATAAAAAAAGGACAAACCGTGATGATTGTTGAGGCAATGAAGACAATGAATCACGTTCCATCTACGAGCGATGGTATAGTAAAGAAAATACTAGTAGGTGATGGTCAGCCAGTTGAGTTTGGGCAGACATTAATTCTTCTAAAATAAATTCAAAATGTTTAAAAAAGTTTTAATTGCAAATAGAGGTGAAATTGCAGTTAGAATAATAAGAGCTTGTAAAGAATGGGGCATTGGAACAGTTGCTGTACACTCGGATGTAGACTCAGACTCAATGCATGTTAGACTAGCTGACGAAAGTGTCTGTATTGGATCCCACCAACCTCAAAACAGTTATTTAAATATTTCATCGATTATGTCTGCGGTAGATTTGACTGGGGCGGAAGCGATTCATCCAGGATATGGATTTTTATCTGAAAATGCGAAATTTTCAGAAATTGTTAACAAACATGGAATAAAATTTATTGGTCCTAGTGCTGATATAATCTCAAAAATGGGAGATAAAATTGAAGCAAAAAGAATTGCAAAAAAATATGGCTTACCAATTATAGAGGGATCAGAAGGTGGAGTTAAAAATTTTCAGTCTGCTAAATCAATATGTAAAGAAATTGGTTACCCTGTTTTAATAAAAGCTGCAGGTGGTGGAGGTGGAAAAGGTATGAAAATAGTTGAAGCTGAGGAAAAATTGGAGGAACTTTTTTTGACCGCAAAAACAGAGGCTAAAAAATTCTTCGGTAATGATGAACTTTATATAGAGAAATATTTTAAAAACCCTAGACATATTGAAGTTCAAGTTATGTCTGGAAAAAATAGAACAGTTCACTTAGGTGAAAGAGATTGTTCAGTACAAAGAAGACATCAAAAATTAATAGAAGAAACTCCCAGTCCAGTTTTAACAGAAACTCAAAGAAAAGATCTTCTGGAAAAAACTGTTAAAATGGTTGAGCAAATTAATTATGAGGGAGCAGGTACGGTCGAATTTATCTACGAAAATGGAAAATTTTATTTTTTAGAAATGAACACAAGGGTTCAGGTTGAACATCCAGTAACTGAAGTTCAGACTGGGATTGATATAGTGAAAGAACAATTATGGATTGCGCACTCAGGAGAAACAGCTTTAAACCAAAGCGATATTGATCCTAGGGGACATTCAATAGAGTGTAGAATTAATGCTGAAAATCCTGCTTTAGATTTTCAGCCAAGTCCAGGAACAATAAGTGTATGTCATCAACCTTCAGGATTTAGAACTAGAGTGGATGGATCAATTTTTCAAGGATGTAAAATCACTCCTTATTATGATAGCTTAATTGCAAAAGTTATTTGCAAGGGACGAAATAGAACTGAAGCAATTCAAAGAACTTTGAGATCATTAGATGAATTTGTTTTAGAGGGAATAACAACAACAATAGACTTACACAAAAAAATTTTAAATCATAAAAAATTTATTAATTCTGATTTTGACACTAATTGGTTAGGGAAAGAAAAATTTTATTAACTTTTTAAGCATTCTACCAGCCATATATCATATATTGCATGGTCAATAGGATTTAGTGATGGATTTGAAGCAAAAGTCCAACCGTTGAAAATAAAAACTTTCTCATTTGCTTTATCTGAATTGTCCTTCACTTGAATGTATGCGACATGATCGAGTAAATTTAGTGACTTGGTTTCACCACATTTTAAAGCTTTTATTTCTAAAATACCCAAGTTATATTTTTCACCTAATTTAATTTTTATTTCGTTTGTCTTTGCGGTAATTTTGTCTAGCCCTTTAAGTTTAACATATGAGAAATTTTTTTCTGTATCATTATATAATTTTGTTTTTATTTTTAAATCTGATTTTTTAATTTCACTTTCTATTTTTTCTTCTTCTTCAAAACTTGGTTCTAAATTGTCTAAATTTATTAAGGGACTTGTTTTTATTTGTTCTTGTGCGAAAATATCAGGAATTAATAAAAAAAAAATAAAAAGAATTTTAATTTTTCCAAGTTTCATATTTTTTTTTTATCTTTTTAGTTATTTTATTTGGCTTATAGGCTTTTTGAGTTCCTGTAAGGTTTTCCTCATGTTTTTTTTGCCAATTATATTTGACATTATTAATATTTGGAGTTTCGTTTACGGTATGATGCATCCATAAATACCAATCTGAGGGTATTTTAGTTGCTTCAATATTATTAGAGTAAATAACCCATCTTTCATTTTTTTTACTTTTGTAATATTTATTGCCATATTCATCTTTTCCAACCAATTTTCCGAAAAATAAAGTTTTTAAAAAAGTCCCAAAAGTTTGTTTATGCCACCAAGTAAAAATTTGTTTAAGTCCTAACATATATTAAATCCACACAATTCAAAATTGTATCATATTTTAAGTAGACACTTATAATATTTTATATATATCTTAAATAACAAGATTCCAGCAAATTTATGAAAAAATATTTAGTTGAAACATTTTATACGTGTACCTTTAAAACAGTACATAAACTGGATGAAATAAACGACCAAAGTTTACACTCTTTAGACGAGAGAAATGACGGCGATGTTGAGCTAATCGAAGTAAAATTAAATAATCGAAAAACTAAACGAATTGGGAAAAATCCAACTAAGGAAGTCTCAGGAAGATTGGATGATGTAAAATTAGAGAACAATTTAAACCTAAAAGATAAAATAAAAAAAAGTGAAAAAATATTATCGTCTAGTTCTCCGGAAGCCAAAAAAAATGTAAAACCACAACCCCATTCAAGATTTAAGATGCCTGATAGAAGAAAAGGCTACATTCAAAAAGCATCCATCGGAGAGCACAAAATTTATCTTCATACAGGCGAATATGATGATGGCAGAATTGGTGAGATATTTATTGATACAAATAAAGAGGGTGAGCTTGTAAAGGCGCTTATGAATAATTTTGCAATAGCTATTTCATTAGGGCTACAATACGGGGTTCCATTAGAAGAATTTGTAGATGCATTTATTGATACAAAGTTTGAACCATCCGGAAAAATAATTGGGAATGATAGAATTTTAAGTGCTACATCGATTTTAGATTACGTATTTAGAGAGTTGGCTATCTCGTATCTTGGTAAAGAAGAATTAGCTCATACACCATCAATTGCAAATAAATCTGATACAACTCAAAATTCAGAAAATGAAAAGTTTCTCAAAATAGTAAAAAATATTACTTCAAAAGGTTTTGTGAGAAGCAACTATGAAGAAAAATTAGTTGATTTAAGCGACATAAGGATAAATTTGAAAACTAAAAATTAATTATTTCTTTAAATTTATTTTAATATTTAATTCTTTTAATTGATTTTGATTAACTTCGGAAGGAGCCTCCATTAATAAATCCTGAGCATTTTGTGTCATTGGAAATAAAGTAACTTCTCTAATATTTTTCTCATTTGCCAACAACATTACTATTCTATCAATACCCGGGGCCATGCCGCCGTGTGGAGGTGCGCCATACGAAAGTGCTTTTATCATACCCGAAAATTTCTTATCTACTTCATTCTTTTTATATCCTACCTTTTCAAAGACTTTATACATTAAATTCGGTAAATGATTTCTTATCGCACCAGATGAAAGTTCATAACCGTTACAAACTAGATCGTATTGATAGGCTAGTATTTGTAGTGGATCAGATTTATCAAAATTTTCTAATTTAACTTGAGGCATCGAAAATGGGTTATGACTAAAATCTAGTTTTTTTGCTTCTTCATCATAGTGATACATAGGGTAGTCAACTATCCAACAAAATTTAAAGGTTTTTTCATCAATTAATTTATTTTCTTCAGCTATTTTTTGTCTAGCAATACCTGAAAATTTTTCAGCTTCATTTTTTTTATTGCATATAAAAAAGACTGAGTCTTTTTCTGATATATCGCAAATTTTAATTAATTCTTTTAAAGCGACTTCGTTAAAGAATTTAGCTATTGGTCCTTTACCTATAATCTTATCTCCTTTTTTTTCAAAAATAATATATGCCATGCCGCTTGCACCCTCGCCTATTGCCCAGTTATTAAGGCTGTCAAAAAAACTTCTAGGCTTTGAATGTGTATTAGGAACTGGTATAGCTTTTACAATTCCTCCTTTACTTATAGTATCTTTAAATATTTTTAATGAAACATTTTCAGAACTAAATAAATCAGTCACATTTTTAATTTTTATTGGATTTCTTAAATCAGGTTTGTCAGTTCCATATTTATCAATGGCTTCACTATAAGTTATCCTCGGAAAAGGTGTTTGGTTAACTTTTTTTCCATTTCCAAATTTTGTAAACAAATCATAAAAAATTGGCTCTACCATATTAAATATATCGTTTTGCTCTACAAAAGACATTTCCATATCTAATTGGTAATGCTCTCCAGGACTTCTATCTGCTCTTCCATCTTCGTCTCTAAAACAAGGCGCAATTTGAAAATATTTATCAAACCCCGAGATCATTATTATTTGTTTAAATTGTTGAGGTGCTTGAGGCAGAGCGTAAAATTTTCCTGGATGCACTCTACTTGGTACTAAAAAATCTCTTGCGCCCTCGGGGCTCGAAGCTGTTAAAATTGGCGTTTGGAATTCTAAGAAGCCATTTTCAATCATTTTATTTCTTAAAAAAGTTATGACTTTAGATCGCAATATTATATTATTGTGAATCGTCTCTCTCCTCAGATCTAAAAATTTGTATTTTAATCTTATTTCTTCTGGATAATTTTGTTCACCAAAAACTGGCATTGGTAAATCCTTGGCCTCTGATAAAACGTTAACTTCATCAATTTTAACCTCGATACTTCCTGTTTTTAATTCTAGGTTTTCTGTTTCTTTATCTCTAGGTGTTACTGTGCCACTTATTGTAATGACTGTTTCAGGTTTTAACTTTTCAACAAGTTTGAAATATTTATTTTTATTTTCAATTACACATTGAGTTATCCCATAATGATCTCTTAAATCAATGAAA
>CACGGZ010000024.1 GCA_902572695.1 uncultured Pelagibacteraceae bacterium
GGAAAAATAAAAAAAAAGAAAATATAGCCACAACGACTGTGGAAAAACAAAATAATAAAAAAGATCTTTTTTCAAATGCAATTAATTCAGATCAGAATAATAATTTAATTAAAATAGACGAAGAAAAAACCAAAAAATTTGAAGAAGCAAAATTATATGGTTTATATGATCCTGATGAAAATAATTTCAATTTAGAAATGTGGCAACAAACAGATGCCACTGAGTTTAAGAAAATTATGAAAAGAATAAACAAGCTCAATCTCTCATCAACTGCTGAAAGTATTTTAGTTAACACTTTATTTTCTAATTCATTTGCTCCAAAAAATATTTCGGAGGAAGAATTTGTTAATATTAAAGTAAACTGGCTCATTAATAATAATAAGGAAAAATTAATTGAAAATTTTTTAGAGAAAAATCAGAATTTTTTTAATAAAAAAAAACTTATTCAACACTTAGTCGATAGCAACATTTCAAGCGCAAATTTACAAGATGGTTGTAAAAAAATAAATTTTATAAGCAAAGAAATTAAAGACCCTTATTTAGAAAAATTTAAAATATACTGTTTAATCTTTACAGATAAAAAAGGAGAAGCGAATTTATTATATGATATTCTAAAGGAGCAAGGTAAATCAGATAAATTCTTTGATGATAAAATAAGTTATCTGTTAGGAATAAGTGATAAAAATGACGGTAAAATAAAAGAAGATACCTTGCTTAACTTTTATATTTCAAGTGTGACTGTTAAAGATTTTAAATATGAACCAAACAAGAACACAAAAGAAATAATATGGAAATATTTGAACTCAGCTAATTTAATTAAAATTGATAATGTAGAAGATAAACAAAAAATAAAAGAATTAGAAATAGCAGCAAATGAGAATAGGTTAAAAAAAGAAAAAATATTTGAAATTTATCAAAGTTTTAGCTTTGATTTACAAACACTTTTGAACGCTGAGAGAATTTATGTAAATTATGAAAATACAGAGAGTAGAGCTTTAATTTACCAAAAATATTTACTATCTGATAATATTGAAAATCAAATTGAATATTTATTGTTGTTAAAAGATTTGTTTAAAAAAGATAATCTTTCAAATTTATATAGGGATTTTTTAAGCAATAAGTTAAAAGAGTACGATCAAAGAGATATACCCAAGAATTTAGCGAAAGTAGTAAAAAAAAATATAATTACGGAAAAAAAAGTGAATCAAGGTAAGATAAAATACGATGATAAAATTTTACACAGATCAAAGGTTCTTAAATTTTATCTAGACAAAAATCACACACCAGAAAAAACTCAAAAAGACTTTAATAATGTTTATAAAAAGATAAAAAGAAATAAAAATTACTTTTTTTCTGCGAAGGATCTTGCTTTAGTAGAGTCATTATCAATTGATGGAATTAGTATTCCAAAGGAGATTAAAACAGATCAAATTTCCAAAAAATATTCAATTCCGCAAAACTTACTTGGCCTTATAGACAATAAAAATACAGGTTTTTTAGTGTTAAAAATTGTTGAAATTATAGGTGAAGACGAGGTTAATAATTTAGACTCTGAAACTATCTATTTCATCACAAGTTTATTAAATCGTTCGGGTTTAAAAAAATTCAGAAATAAAATCATCACATCTGCACTACCTTTAAGGGCTTAAGTATAATATAATCTAGACATGGCTTTAAAAGAGATTAAAATTTTACCAGATAAAATTCTTCGAGAAAAATCTGTACCAGTAGAAAAAGTTAATAATGAAATAAGAAAATTAATGGATGATATGTTGCAAACAATGTACGCAGCTCCAGGTATTGGCTTGGCGGCAATACAAATTGGAATTCCAAAAAGAGTTGTAGTTATGGATTTATCCAAAGATAAAGAGAAAAAAGATCCATTTTACTTCGTCAATCCCGAAATAGTTTGGAAATCAGAAAACCTAGTTTCTTATGAGGAGGGCTGCTTATCAATTCCGAACCAATTTGCTGAGATAGATAGACCAGAAAAATGTCATGTTAAATTTTTAGATTATTTTGGAAAACAACAACTTATTAAAGCTGATGGACTTTTTTCAACTTGTATACAACATGAAATTGACCATCTTAATGGAATTTTATTCATAGATTATCTATCGAAACTTAAAAAAAATATGATAATTAAAAAATTATCAAAGCAAAAAAAAGAACTCGAGAGAATAATAGTTTAATTATTTAATGGCTTTAAATATTTTATTTATGGGAACTACAAAGTTCTCGGCTAAAGTTTTAGAAAATTTATATAACTCAAAACATCGAGTGATATGTGTGTATTCTCAACCACCTTCTAAAAAAAAAAGGGGACAAAAAATTCTTCCTTCACCTGTGCAAACTAAAGCAGAGAATTATAAAATCCAAATAAGAATACCAAATGATTTAAAAAACCCGGAGGAATTAGATTTCTTAAGAAGTATTAAACCAGATGTAGTAGTAGTTGCGGCTTACGGAAAGCTTATACCTAAAGAATATTTAGATTTACCAAACATTCTTTTTTTAAATCTACACGCTTCATTATTACCTAAATTTAGAGGTGCTGCTCCAATAGAAAGATCCATTTTAAAAATGGAAAAAGAAACCGGTATATCAATAATGAAAATTGTACCAAAACTTGATGAGGGACCATACACTAGACAAATAAAAGTGAAATTAAATATAAATACAACAGCTGGAGAATTAAGCGATAAACTCGCCCAATTAGGATCTCAAGCTATGATACATTCTTTAAATGATCTTGAAAAAAATAATATTAATTTTATTGAGCAAGATCATAAGAATTCAACTTATGCAAAGAAAATTCAAAAATCAGAAACTAAAATCAACTGGCAACAAGATGCTGAAAAGGTAATAGCGCAAATTAATGCATTTAACCCAAATCCTGGTGCTTGGTTTTTGTTCAAAAACAAAAGATATAAAGTTTTAAAAGCGGTTAAAATTTTAAAAAGCGATGCACCCGGTGTGGTTATTGATGGTAATTTAACCATCGCTTGTAAGAAAAACTCAATTCAAATTATTTCTTTGCAGAAAGAAGGAAAACAAGTGTCTTCAGCAAAAGAATTTTTGTTAGGTAACGAAATTAAAAAAGGAACAAAATTAAGTTGATTTATAATTATCAAATTTTAATTGAATATGATGGAACAAACTTTATAGGTTGGCAGGCCCAAAAGAGAGGAAGATCAATACAAGGTAAAATTGAAAAAGCATTAAAAAAGTATTTTAATTCAAAAATTAAATTAATTGGATCAGGAAGAACTGATAGAGGAGTTCACGCAAAAAAGCAGTCCGCTAATTTTTTTATAAATCATAAAATAATAAATAAAGAAAAGTTTTTAAATTCAATAAATTATTTTTTAAAAAGTGATGATATTTCAATACTAAAAATAAACAAAAAAAATCTAAAATTTCATTCTAGATTTAGTGCAAAATACAGAATTTACGAATATGTTATAATAAATAGACAAAGCAAACTATCTATCGATCTCGATAGAGCTTGGCATATCAAAAAGAGATTGTCTTTAACTCTTATGAAAAAAGGAGCAAGAATTCTTAAAGGAACACATGACTATTCACTTTTTAGATCTTCCTCATGTGGAGCCACATCACCTATAAGAACTATAAAAAAAATCTCAATAATTAAGAAAAACGATAAAATTATTTTAAGTTTCACTTCAAGATCTTTCTTACAGCAACAAGTAAGATCAATGGTTGGATGTTTAAAATATCTCGGTGAAAAAAAATGGACTTTGAAACAATTTAAAAACAACTTTAACTCTAAAAAAAGATCCAATTGTGCACCACCTGCACCTCCTTATGGACTTTTTCTTGCTGAGATAAAATATTAAGATTCTAAAAATTTACAAGTGCCTTTAAGTGCTGTTCAGTGCTTTCTGCAAGCGCGTTTAAATTATAACCGCCTTCTAATACAGAAACAATTTTTCCCTCACAAAAATGATTAGCAACTAACAAAGTCCTTTTTGTAATTTCATGATAATCTTCAGATTTCAGATTAATATTTGATAATGGATCGTCTTTATGAGCATCAAATCCAGCAGAAAATAATAAAAATTCTGGCTTAAAATTTTTTATTTTCTTAAGAACATACTCATAAGCATTAAAATATTCTCTAGAATTAGTTCCACTTAATAAAGGAATATTTAATATATTATCATATCTTCCTTTCTCAGAGCTTGATCCAGTTCCAGGAAAATGAGGGTATTGATGGGTCGATATATATAGTACTTTCTCATTAGAAAAAAATAAATTTTGAGTTCCATTTCCATGATGCACATCGAAATCAATAATCGCAATTTTTTTATACTTATATTTCTCTATTAAGTAATTAGCACCAACAGCAACATTGTTAAATATACAAAACCCCATTGCTTTACTAAACTCCGCGTGATGACCTGGTGGTCTCACTGCACAAAAAGCATTTTTAAGTTTTTTGTTGTGAACCATTTCCACAGCAGAAATCATCGACTTAACTGCATCATAGGATGCATTTTTACTTCCAGGGGACAATACTGTATCACCATCTAAGAAAACATGTCCTTTGTTTGGAAAAGCCCTTTTTACTTTTTGGATGTAATTATTGTCATGCGTTTTATTTAAAGATGATATATCAATGTTATCTGGTTCACTCCATTCCAAATTTAAATTTTTTTTTGTTTTTAGCTTATCCAAAATAGATTGTATTCTAAACTTATTTTCTGGGTGACTATCTCCAGTATCGTGGTCTAATGAGCTTTTGGTAAAAATAAGTCCAGTATTCACTTAAAATATTCCTTTAAAAAATTGAAATAAATTTTTTTTAAGTTTTTTAAATCTTTTAAAGAGACACATTCATCTACCTTATGCATAGTTTTATTTACCAGACCAAATTCAAGACAAGGGGCAATTTTTTTTATGAATCTCGCGTCAGAAGTCCCACCAGTCGTTGAAAAAACTGGGTTTATTTTTGTTACATTTTTTATTATTTTTTTTGCTAAGAGAATATTTTTTCCTGGAGTTGTTAAAAAAGAATCTCCGCTTTCTAAATAAGAGATCTTATACTTGCATTTACTTTTTTTTACTATTCTTTTAATAATTTTATTAATTTTATTTTTCAGTTTATTTGCATTTTGAATATTATTGTACCTTATGTTAAAAAGAGTTTTAGCTGTAGCTGGGATAACATTGTGTGCTTTGTTATCTACTTTAATACTTGTAAATTCTAAATTAGAAGGTTGGAAATTTTTATTACCATTGTCCAGTTTGTTTTTTTTTAGTTCATAACATATTTTGACCAGAGTATTAATAGGATTATTAGTTAAATGCGGATAAGCGATATGCCCTTGCGTTCCAAAAATTTCTAACTCAGCTGTTAAACTTCCTCGCCTTCCAATTTTTATCATTTCACCTAATTTTTTCGGATTAGTTGGTTCACCTACAATACAAAAATTAATTTTTTCTTTTCTTTTTTTTAAAAATTCTACAACCTTTTTTGTCCCATTCGTTGCATAACCCTCTTCATCTCCAGTTATAAGTAAACTGATTGATCCATTGATTTTCTTATTATTCTTTAAATATTGACTGACCGCAGAAATGAAACATGCAATTGAGCTTTTCATATCATTTGCTCCTCGGCCTATAAGGTATCCATTTTTAACTGTGGGCTTAAAGGGATTAACTGTCCATTGGTTATAATCACCAGGTGGCACCACATCGGTATGACCAGCGTAACAGAGATTTGGTTGTTTCTTTCCTAATCTAGCATAAAGGTTTTTAATAGGTCTACCTTTACCTTTTGAAAATTCAAGTATTTTACATTTAAATCCTAAGGATTTTAATTTCTTGCTTAAAAAATTTATTGCTCCCGCATCCACTGGAGTGACACTAGGAAATTTTATTAGATCTTTTGATAAACTTAACTCATTAAAACTTGGCATTTAATCTCTTAATAAATCGTTTATAGAAGTTTTACTTCTTGTTTTCTCATCAACTTTTTTTACAATTACAGCACAGTATAAACTAGGACCATCAGGATTTTTTTTATTTTTAATAGATCCAGGCACAACCACTGAATAAGCGGGAACTTTTCCATATGTTACATTGCCAGTTGTTCTATCAACAATTTTAGTTGATGCGCCAATATATACTCCCATTGAAATTACAGCACCCTCTTCGACAATTACACCTTCTGCTATTTCAGATCTTGCGCCAATAAAACAATTATCCTCAACAATAACAGGACCTGCTTGAAGCGGTTCTAATACTCCTCCAATCCCTGCTCCACCAGAAACATGACAATTTTTTCCTATCTGAGCACAAGAACCAACTGATGCCCAAGTATCAATCATTGTTCCTTCATCAACATAGGCACCAAGATTCACAAAACATGGCATTAAAACAACATTTTTTCCTATAAAAGACCCCTTTCTTACAACGCCATTTGGAACATGCCTGTAACCAGCTTTTTTCCAATCACTTTCATTCCAAGCAACAGATTTTCCAGGTACTTTATCGTACCAAGTAGTGTATGGACCTTTTGACATTGTCATTTCATTAATTCTAAAACTTAATAAAATAGCCTTCTTTACCCATTGGTTTACCGTCCACTTTCCATTAATTTTTTGAGCAACTCTAACTTCACCTTTATCAGTTAGCTCAATAGTTTTTTTTACTGCTTCAATTATTTTTTTATCAGAGTTACCATTAACATTTTGCTTTTCTTCAAATGCCTTACTAATAATTTTTTCAAGTTCGTTCATAATCATTAATCTCCTTCAGAAAATTTGATAATTTTTTTGTTCTATAATTGATAAATCCTGAGTCAGAGTACTCAGCGGCCCAAGGTTCATCATTAATTATCCATACAGTTTTCATACCCATTTCAAAAGCTGGTTTTAAATTTCTTGCAATGTCTTCTATGAATATACAATATTGTGGCTCAATTTTGTATTTTTCTACTATTTTATTATAAGTTTGTTTTGATGGTTTAGGCACAAAGTCTGCACTGACAATATCGAAAATATCCTTAAAATGTCTATCAATTCCTAGTTTTCTTGTAACATTCTCCGCATGGGCCTTTGATCCATTGGTAAAAATTATTTTTTTTCCTTGAATTTTACCTATTTCCTCATCAAGTTGTTTATC
>CACGGZ010000025.1 GCA_902572695.1 uncultured Pelagibacteraceae bacterium
ATCTTTCTTAAATTTATTTTGTGTAGTTAATAAAGTTCTTGCGATATTACTTTCCACGGAAAGAACATTGATTGTTTCACTGTAGGTTTTTGATCCCTTTTGTAAAAGTCTTTTTGTGTTTTCTATCATAGATTTTAGAATTGAGGGAACGCCTGGTAAACATAAAACGTTTCTTATCTTAAATCCTGGCGCTGCACTTGATGGATTATAAATTAATTTTGAAGTAGCAGGAAGTTTTGCCATTTTTTTTCTTCCATCATTAAAGTCTTTTTTTCCATAATAATTTTCAAGTATTGAGTAAGCCTCTTTGTTAAAATCATATTTAACTTTAAAAGCTTTAGATACAGACTTTGCAGTTATATCGTCATGAGTAGGACCTATCCCTCCAGTGGTAAAAACATAATTAAATTTTTTACTTAAATTTTTGATATTATTTATAATGCTGCTTTCTTTATCTTGTATAATTCTCACCTCATCTACACTTATACCGCAGCTCTCATTCAACCACTTAGATATGAATGTTACGTTTTTATCTTGAGTTCTACCCGATAAAATTTCGTCTCCAATTATCAAAATAGCTGCATTTACTTTTTTTGTTTTTTTCTTCATATTAATTGATATGAAATTTGAAAGTGAATTAATATCAGGTACTTTGATAAAAAGATACAAGCGTTTTTTTGTTGATATAAAAATTAATAATATCAATATAACTGCTCATTGTCCTAACACAGGATCTATGATGGGACTTTTAAAGAAGGGCAACAAAGTCTGGGTTACTAAAAATGATAATCCCAAAAGAAAACTAAAATATACTTTACAGATTATTGAAACTGCTAGTTCAAAGGTGGGGGTTAACACTTTAATAACAAATAATATTTTTTATGAGGCGCTTAGCGAGAATAAACTAAAATTTTTTGGTAAAGATTTAACAATCAAAAGGGAACAAAAATTTGGTAAAAATACAAGATTTGATTTCTTTATTGAAAAAAATAAAAAAAAATCTTTTGTTGAGGTTAAAAATGTAACTTTACTGAGAAAAAAAGGTATTGCAGAATTTCCTGACGCAGAGACATTAAGAGGCTCAAAACATTTAAAAGAACTTATTGAAGCTTCAAAAAAAGGGTTTAACATTTATATTGTTTATGTTGTTCAGAGAGAGGATTGTGATTATTTTTCAATAGCTAAAGATATTGATAAAGAATATGCAAAATTATTAACAGAGGCTGTAAAAAAAAAACTTAAAATTGTCTGCTTTGATTGTAAATTTACATCAAAAGGAATAAGTATTAATAAGTGTTTAAAATTTCTTAAATTATGAATGACGAATTTAAAAATGCTTTTATTAAAACAAAAGCTGCTGGATCTATTGCCTCTGGAGCATTAGATGAAGTTTGTAATATAATAAAACCTGGTATATCAACGAACGAAATAGATAATTTGTGCTATCAATTTATTAACGATCATGGTGCTTACTCGGCTCCACTTTATTATAGAGGGTATCCTAAATCTTGTTGCACATCTCCAAATCATACAGTTTGTCATGGTATACCGTCAGATAAAATTTTAAGAGATGGTGATATTGTAAATGTGGATGTTACAGCTTTCAAAGATGGTTGGCACGGAGACACTAGTAGAATGTTTTTTGTTGGAGAGGTTTCTGTAAAAGCCATGAAATTAGTAAAAAGCACTTACGATGCAATGATGAAAGCTATTAAAATTTTAAAAGATGGCATTTATTTAGGTGATATCGGTTCAACAATTCAAGATCATGTTGAGAATGACGGATTTTCTGTCGTAAGAGATTTTTGTGGTCATGGAATTGGAAAATCTTTTCACTTAAATCCAAATATATTACATTACGGAAAGGCTGGAACAGGTATGAAGGTTACAGAGGGAATGATATTTACGATAGAGCCTATGATTAATCTAGGAAAATTTGAAACAAAAACTCTGAATGATGGTTGGACAGCAGTGACAAAAGATAAAACTTTGTCAGCACAATTTGAACACACTATTGGAATAAAAAAGGATGGATACGAAATTTTTACCTTATCAGATAAAGGATTAAATTTCCCTCCATATAAAATATGATTGAAAGATATTCCAGGAAAGAAATTAAATCTATTTGGGAAGATAAAAACAAATACTCTCTATGGTTAAAAATTGAACTAGCTGCAGCTGAAGCCATGGAAAAAATTAATATTATACCGCGCGGAGTGTCAAAAAAAATTAAATCTAAAGCAAAAATTAACGTAAAAAGAATTCTTCAAATAGAAGACAAAGTAAAGCATGATGTAATTGCTTTTTTGACCTCAATTTCTGAAAAAGTAGGTGATGATGGAAAATTTTTACACAAAGGTATGACTTCGTCTGATGTCCTTGATACATGTTATAATCTTCAATTAAGACAAGCAGGTCAGATTATTTTAAAAGATATAGATCTTCTTCTAAGTTCAATTAAAAAAAAAGCTATAAAGCACAAATACACAATTTGTATTGGTAGAAGTCATGGTATCCATGCTGAGCCAATTACTTTTGGTTTTAAACTTTTAACTTTTTACCAAGAGTTTTTAAGAAATAAAAAAAGACTTGAAAATTCAATTAAAGAAATTTCTACCTGTTCGATATCAGGGGCTATGGGTACTTTTGCAAACGTAGATCCTAGAGTAGAAAATTATGTTTCAAAAAAATTAAAATTAAAACCCGAGCCTATCTCAACACAGATAATTCCACGAGATAGACATGCCCAATTTTTTTCTACACTTGGGATTATAGCTGCGTCAATAGAGAGATTTGCTGTTGAAATTAGACATTTGCAAAGGACCGAAGTTTTAGAGGTAGAAGAATTTTTTGAAAAGAAACAAAAAGGGTCATCGGCTATGCCACATAAGAAAAATCCAATATTAAGTGAGAATTTAACTGGATTATCCAGATTAATCAGATCATCAGTAGCTCCTGCTCTTGAAAATGTAGTTTTATGGCACGAAAGAGATATATCCCACTCCGCTGTAGAGAGGAATATTGGGCCTGATGTGACAACAGCATTAGATTTTGCTCTTGTACGTTTGGAAAAAGTTATAAGTAATTTAAATATTTTTCCAAAAAAAATGTTAAAAAATTTAGAACTATCTAAAGGTTTATTTTACTCACAAAGAATAATGTTAGAATTAACTAAAAAAGGTATGTCGAGAGAGAAAGCGTATTCTCTAGTTCAAAATAAAACAATGAAAACATGGAAAGGTAATGATAGTTTTTATAAAGTTCTATGCGACGATAAGTTAATTACGAATAAAATACCTGTTAATAAATTAAAAAAACTATTTGATTATGATTACCATATCAAAAAAATTAATATAATTTTTAAAAGAGGTTTGAAAATATAATTATGAATAAAAGAAAAAAAATATATGAAGGAAAGGCAAAAATACTTTATGAAACTTCTGATAAGAATATTTTAATTCAACATTTTAAAGATGATGCCACTGCTTATAATAATCTTAAAAAAGCAAAAGTTGAGGGCAAAGGAGTTTTAAATAATAGAATTTCTGAATATATACTTTCAAGTTTAAGTGATTGTGGAATAAAAACGCACCTTATCAAAAGAACAAACATGAGAGAACAATTAATTCATAAAGCAGAAATTTTTCCTATTGAATTTATAATAAGGAACATTGCAACTGGTTCATTAACAAAAAGATTGGGTGTGACTGAAGGTACAACATTGGATAGACCTTTATTAGAATACTGTCTTAAAAATGATGAGCTTAATGATCCAATTATTTCAAAAGAACATATATTAAATTTTAATTGGGCGTCCGAAGAAGATATTAAACAAATTGATAAGATGTCTTTAAGAATAAACGATTTATTGTTAGGGATATTTAGAGCAATTGGAATAAAACTTGTAGATTTTAAATTAGAATATGGAAAAACCTATAATAAAAACGAAGATAAATATGAGATTGTTTTAGCTGACGAGATTAGTCCAGATACCTGTAGATTATGGGATGTAAAAACTGAAAAAAAACTAGATAAAGATAGATTTAGAAAAGATCTAGGAAATATAATTGAAGCCTACCAAGAGGTAGCTAGAAGATTAGGAATAATGCCTGAAGAAACAAACATAAAAGAAGTTAATTTCAATAAGAAACTTTCGATAAAATTTAAAAAAAGATAAATTGAAATTATCAGTAACAATTACTCTAAAAAAAGATGTTCTTGATCCTCAAGGTAAAGTAATTTTACAAACTTTACAAAACATGGGTATGGACTCAGTGAAAAATCTTCGACAAGGAAAATTTATAGAAATTGAAATAAATGAAAATGACGAAAAACTTGCAATAGAAAAGGTAGAAGAAATGTGTAAAAAATTACTAGTTAACTTAATAATAGAGGATTATCAGATAAAAAAATTGAAATGAATTCTTCCGTAATAGTATTTCCTGGTTCTAATTGTGATCGTGATGTTGCTGTAGCTTTAGAAAAATTACAATTTAAAAACAAAATGGTATGGCATAAAGAAACTGAGTTGCCCAAATCAGATTTAATTGTAATTCCAGGTGGATTTTCTTACGGTGACTATCTTAGATCAGGTGCCATAGCAGCAAAATCAAAAATATTAAATGAAGTCGTTAAAGCTGCTAAAAACGGTTGTTTAATATTAGGAATATGTAATGGATTTCAAATTTTAATTGAGACAGGTTTATTAAAGGGCGCATTGCTTAAGAATAAAAAATTAAAATTTCTGTCTGAAGATGTTTATGTCAAAGTCACAAACAATAATAATAAATTTTGTAAAAACTATAATACTGACCAAATATTAAAATTAAATATAGCTCATAATGAGGGAAATTATTTTACAGATAATAACCATATAAAAGAATTAGAAGACAATAATCTAATTGTGTTTAAATACTGCAGCATTGACGGTAAAATAGGAAATGAATTTAATCCAAATGGCTCTTTAAATAACATTGCTGGGATTTTAAATAAAGAAAAGAATATATTAGGAATGATGCCACATCCTGAAAGGATGATTGATAATATTATTTCTAATGATGACGGTATAGCTTTATTTTCAAGTTTATTAAAACAATGAAAATTTCTGATGACATTGTAATTAAGCATGGTCTCACACCTAGTGAATATGAAAAAATAAAAAAACTTATTTCTAGAGAGCCTAACATTTTAGAATTGGGAATTTTCTCAGCAATGTGGAATGAGCACTGTTCTTATAAATCTTCAAAGAAACACTTAAAAAGCTTACCAACCAAAAATAAGTACGTCATTCAAGGGCCTGGCGAAAACGCTGGTGTAATAGATATTGGAGATGATGATGCGATAGTTTTTAAAATTGAAAGTCATAACCATCCCTCATACATCGAACCGTATCAAGGAGCAGCCACAGGAGTAGGAGGAATTTTAAGAGACGTTTTCACTATGGGTGCAAGGCCGATAGCTTTATTAAATTCAATACATTTTGGTGAACCATCGAACTTTAAGACAAAAAATTTGTTAAATGGAGTTGTTGCTGGAATAGGTGGATACGGAAACTGTATAGGAATACCAACGGTGGGTGGTGAGACAAAATTTAATAAAACTTATAACGAAAATATTTTGGTAAACGCAATGGCTGTAGGGCATGCTAAAAAAAATAAAATTTTTTATTCTAAGGCAAAAGGTTTAAATAAAGCGGTAGTTTATGTAGGCTCAAAAACTGGTAGAGATGGTATCCATGGTGCTTCAATGGCATCTGCTGAATTTGATGAAAAGTCTGAGGAAAAAAAACCAACTGTACAAGTTGGAGACCCTTTTACAGAAAAACTTTTAATGGAAGCTTGCTTAGAGTTGATGAAAGATAACTCAATTATATCTATTCAAGATATGGGAGCAGCAGGGTTGACGTCATCTAGTGTTGAGATGTCATTTAAAGGAAATTTAGGAATGGAGATAAATTTAGATCTTGTGCCTTGCAGAGAAAGTAATATGTCCCCTTATGAGATGATGCTATCAGAGAGTCAGGAAAGAATGTTATTGATAATTAATGATAATAAAACCACACATGCAAAAAAAATATTTGAAAAATGGGATTTGGATTTTGTAGTTATTGGAAAAACTATCAAGGAAAAACAATTAATTTTAAATTATAAAGGCAATGAAGTTGCTAATCTACCAATTGAAGCTTTATCGTCTCAAGCTCCGGTATACGACAGAAAATGGAAAAAGATAACTTTACCTAATAAAGAGCCCAGACTTGAAAAACTAAAAAAAATAAAATTTGAAGATTCCTTTTTAAAAATTTTATCTTCTCCTAATTTTTCTAATAAACAATGGGTCACAAATCAATATGATCAAATGGTTATGGGTGATACTATTCAAAGATCAGGATCAGATTCAGCAATAATAAGAATACACAAAAAAAATAAAGCAATAGCTATAACCGTAGACTCTTCGTCTAATTATTCAAAGGCACACCCCCTTACAGGTGGAAAACAAATAGTTTGTGAGAATTGGAGAAATCTTATTAGTGCTGGATCAAAACCTTTAGCCATAACAAACTGTTTAAATTTTGGGAATCCTGAAAATGAGGAAATCATGGGTGAATTTGCCGAGACAATTCAAGGTATGAAAGAAGCATGCGAATATTTAGATTTCCCGGTGGTTTCTGGAAATGTTTCTTTTTATAATGGTACTAATAAAAAAAATATATTTCCTACACCAGTGATTGGTGGAATTGGTTTAATAGAAAATGTTAAGTTTTCCACAAACAATAATTTCAAAAAAATTGGTAATAGAATAATCTTAATAGGAAAAACTTTTGGACACTTATATCAAAGCGCTTTTTTTTCAGAATGTTGTGAAATTTATGACGGCCCACCTCCTGAGGTAAATTTAAAAAATGAAAAAAATAATGGTGAAACGATATTGAAATTAATAGAAAAAAATCTTTTAAGCTCTGTTCATGATGTTTCTTCAGGTGGGCTAATTATGTCATTAGCTGAAATGTCTATTAATTCATCAATTGGAGTGCATATTATAAAACCAAAAAAATTAAAAAATATATTTGAATAT
>CACGGZ010000026.1 GCA_902572695.1 uncultured Pelagibacteraceae bacterium
TTATGAATTTTACCCATTTCAATCAGCTTATCTAAAGCTCGATAAATTTGTTGAGGTGCGTTAATTCCTTTTTTTTGTACATTAAAAAGTATTGAATAAGCTTTTAAAGGACCCTTTGCTTTTTCAATAATATCTAAAACGATTTGCTGATTTCTAGAAAGTATTTGTGCTTGTGCCATAAATATAAATTACCAATTTAATATCATTTTTTCAATTCAGAATAATTTTTGATCTTAATAAGTGTAAGACAAAATAAAACTAACGCAGCTGTTATTATTGAAGGTCCTGAAGGGGTATTAATTTCTAAAGATGAAAATAAACCAATTATTACAGATAATAAACCCCCTATAATTGATAACTTAACCATCTGCGTTGGATTATTAGAAACGTTTCTTGCCATTGCAGCTGGCATAATTAACATCCCTGTAATTAGGAGAAGGCCTACAATTTTAATTGATATCGCAATTATCGCTGCTAATAAAACTGTAAAAATTGCATTTACTTTATCAGGGTTCATGCCTTCAGCTTCAGCAAGTTCGTGATTAACTGTTGAAGCAAATAAAGGTTTCCAAATAAATTTTAGTATTAATAAGATTAGTGCTCCGCCGATCCAAATTATCAATAGATCTATTTCATTTACAGCTAAGATGTCTCCGAATAAAAGTCCCATTATATCAAATCGGATCGTGGTAAGAAAACCGATTACAACTAAACCAACTGCAAGAGATGAATGTGCTAATAAACCTAATAATGCATCTCCAGGTAGTTTTGTAGTTTTTTGAAGTTTTAAAAGTATTAGTGCGATCGCTGATGATATTAAAAAAACTGAAAATGCTATGTTTAATTCAAAAAAGAAAGCTATAGTTACCCCAAGAAGTGCGGAGTGAGATAATGTATCACCAAAAAAAGATAATCTTCTCCAAATTATAAAACATCCAAGAGGTCCAGTGACTAACGCAATTCCAATTCCAGCAATTAAAGCCCTTATAAAAAAATCATCAAACATCTATTGTTTCCTCTTTATAGTTCCATCAGCTGAGTGAGTATGATCGTGTTTGTGTTCATATACAGATAAAATCGTTGAAGCGCGGTCTCCAAACAGTTCTTGATATTTATTGTTGTTAGCTACAGACTGTGGTGTGCCAGAGCAACAAACGTGGCCATTGAGACAAACAACGTAATCTGTAGAAGACATAACGACATGTAAGTCATGAGATATTAATAAAATTCCGCAATTAACTTTATCTGAGATTTCTTTAATTAATTCGTAAAGAGATATTTCACCTTTAAAATCTACACCTTGAACTGGTTCATCCAACACTAAGAGATCTGGATTTTTGGCAATAGCTCTTGCAATTAAAACTCTTTGAAATTCACCTCCAGATAAATTACTTAAATTATTATTTTTAAGATGTTCAACTCCAGTTAATTTTAAAGCATTGATTATTTCTTCATCGCTTAGATTTTGTGTGAGTAACATAAAATCAACTACTCTTATTGGTAATGTCCAATCGACAGAGATTTTTTGAGGGACATAGCCAACTTTATCAGTAAATCTTAAAACTTTTCCTTCGATGTTCTTGTGAATACCAAGAGCGATTTTTGCTGTTGTAGTTTTTCCTGAACCATTAGGTCCAATTAATGTTACGATTTCTCCCCTTTTTACTTCTAAGGAAACTCCCTTTACTAGCCATTTATCGTTTTTAAATAGACCAATATTGTCTACTTTAATTAATGTCTCTGAATTTATTTTATTCACAATAATAATCCTTGCAATAATAAATGTTATATTATAACACTGTGTTACTTTATAACATATTATGAATAAAATACTTCAACTAATTTCATCTGTATTAATTGCGCTTTTAACAAGCATTTCAATATCTAAAGCTGAAGTAAAAGTTGTTGCATCAATTAAGCCAATACATTCCTTGGTTAGTTATGTTATGGATGGTGTTGGAAAACCTGATGTAATAGTTGATGGTTACAATTCTCCCCATGGATTTAGTTTAAAACCCTCTCATGCAAAGATGATTGAAAATGCAGATCTAATAATTTGGGTTGGTGAAGATTTAGAGGCGTTCTTAGAAAAACCTTTAGATACGATTGCTAAAAAGGCTGTTAATGTAGAAATAATGGACTTGAGTCGAGTTAAAAAACTTAAGTTTAGAGAAAAAAATATATTTGAAAGTCATGATGATCATGGACACGGTCATAAAGAGAAAAAACATGACGATCATGGGCACGGTCATAAAGAAAAAAAACATGATGATCACGGTCATAAAAAAGCTAAACATGATGATCACGGTCATAAAAAAGCTAAACATGATGATCACGGGCATGAAGGGCATGCTCACGGTGAACATGACCCACATGTTTGGTTAGATCCAATGAATGCTAAAGTAATTGTCAAAGAAATTGAAAAACAATTAGTAAAATTAGATCCAGAAAACAGCTCAAAATATAAAGCTAATTCTAAAAAAGCTCAGACAGAATTAGATAACTTAACAAAAAATATTAAAAAAGATCTTAAAGGAAATCTAAGGTTTGTAGTTTTCCATGATGCTTACCAATATTTTGAAAATAGATTTGGTATTAAAGTTTTGGGAGCTTTAACAGTAAATCCGGACGTTTTGCCAGGTGCAGAGCAATTATCTGAAATTAGAGAGGTTATAGAACATGAAAAAGTAAATTGTCTTTTTTCAGAACCTCAATTTAACCCGGCTATCATAAAATCCATCGCAAAAGACACTAAAATTAAAACTGCTGTCCTTGATCCTCTTGGTGCAACTTTAGATAAAGGTAAAAACATGTACTCTGAACTTTTACAGAGTATGTACGCTTCATTTAAAGGTTGTTAGGAACGTTATCTTTCAATAACTAAAGTGTCTTTAGAGCCACCACCTTGAGAACTATTTACGATAGTGCTTCCCTTTTTCAGAGCCACTCTAGTTAATCCTCCAGTTGTAACCCAAGATTTTTTTCCAGTTAAAACAAATGGTCTTAAATCTAAATGTCTTGGTTCAATTCCATCTTCAGATATTGTTGGTGTAGTTGACAAGATTTCTAATGGTTGGGCAATGTAATCATTTGGTGCTGCTTTTATTTTACCAATCATGATTTCTCTTTCCTCTTTAGAGGCCTTAGGTCCTATAAGTATACCATTGCCGCCAGAGCCGTTAGTAGGCTTTACAACCAATTTTGAAATATTTTCGATGACATGATCTTTATGAATTTTTTTTCTACATAAAAAAGTTTGTACTTGTTTAAGTTTGGGTTCTTCATCAAGATAAAATTTAATCATTTTGTCTACATAAGAATAAATAGCTTTATCATCAGCAATACCTGTGCCTGGAGCATTAACAATACCTACATTACCTTTCCTCCAACATTTAAATAATCCTGGAACTCCTAATAAAGAATGTTTGTAAAATACTTTTGGATCCAAAAAGGTATCGTCTATTCTTCTATAAATACAGTCAACTTTGAGCGGACCTCTCACTGTTTTCATATAAACAAAATCTTTCTCTACAAATAAATCTTTTCCCTCGACTAAAGCAATTCCCATTTGCTCAGACAAGAATCTATGTTCAAAGTAAGCTGAGTTGGCTCTTCCAGGGGTAAGAACGCACATATGTGGGTTTTTAGTTTTTCTAGGCACACATTCAAGCATACAATGATACAATTTATTGGAATATTGATGTACTGATGCTACTTTATATTTAGTAAATAGTTCGGGAAAAACATCTCTCATTACCATTCTATTTTCTAGCATATATGAAACTCCAGATGGCACTCTAAGATTATCTTCTAGAACCATGAATTCTCCATTAATATTTCTAATAAGATCAATACCAGAAATGTTAGACCAAGCTTTATATTTTGGAGAAAAACCATAGCATTCTCTTAAATAGAATGGCGAATTAAAAACTAGTTCCTCGGGAATGATATTATCTTTAAAGATTTTTCTATCATTATATACATCGTCGATAAAAAGATTTAATGCTTTAACTCTTTGTAATAATCCCTTTGAAACTTTAGCCCAATCCTTTTTAAGAATTATCCTAGGTATTATATCTAAAGGCCATTTTTTTTCTTGAAGCTTTTTTCCTGATGAGTAAACACGAAAATTTATACCTCTTGCATTGATTGTGCTAGCACAGTTTCTTTCAATTTCGTTAAGTTTTTTAATGCCATGTCTTTCTAAAATGTGTGAAATGATTATTGCTTGTCTACGTAATTTATGATCAGAGTTTAGATACTCATCAAAAGTCTTTTTAGAATCGTACTTTTTCCACAAATTAACCATATTACTATTTTTATTTATTTACCCTAATAATCAATTGCACAAATTAGATATTAGATATGATAATAAAGAATTGAATTATTACAATTTTTTAAATAAGTATTCACCATGACATATTGTATAGGTATAAAAACAAATCAAGGAGTAGTTTTAGCCTCAGACTCAAGAACTAATGCTGGTTTAGATAACGTAAATATATATTCAAAAATGCTTACATATGATGTTGGAGATAGGACTATTATAATTGTTACATCAGGTAATTTAGCTACATCACAAGCAGTTTTTAAATCTGTTGAAAAAGATATCAAAAATAAGAACGCCTCCTTAAATCTTAATACTTGTAAAGATTTCGAACAAATAGCTTCATACATAGGAAAACTAAATATCAAACACTCTTCCCCTGATGGTATAAATACTGATAGTCTTGTTCTAGGATCTACATTCATTATTGGAGGACAAATTAGAGGTCAAGACCTTGAACTTTATATGGTTTACCCTCAAGGAAACTATATCAGACCAGCTGATAGCAAACCTTATTTGGTAATTGGGGAAGTAAAATATGGCAAACCTATTCTTGATAGAGTAATTACTCCGAATGTTTCAATAGGTGATGCCTCTAGATGTGCATTAATATCAATGGACTCTACTTTAAAAAGTGATTTAACAGTTGGTCCGCCAATAGATATAGCTGTTTATAAAAAAGATCAAAAAAAAATTGCATATTTAAAATGCCTGAATACAAGTGATGAAGATTATGCAAAAGTTTGTGATAAATGGTCAGATAAAGTCTTACAGGTATTTGACACTTTTCCTAAATTTGACTGGGAATAATTAATCTCCAATATAATGAAGTTTTAACTTTCTTGTGTGATTATCAATTCTATGCTCGAATAGGTATAAACCTTGCCATGTTCCAAGAACTAATTCATTATTTTGAATAGAAAGCGAAAGATGACAATTGGTCAAAGCAGACTTGATGTGCGCAGGCATATCGTCTTTACCTTCAGCGCTATGAATATAACTCTCATTCATTGGAACAAGTTTATCAAAAAAATTTTTCATATCTTTTAAAACATCTGGATCTGCATTTTCTTGTATCATTAATGATGCGCTTGTATGCAAAATATTAATATTCAAAATACCATTATTGAATTTTTCATTTTTAATCCACTTAGAAATATTAGAGGTAAAATTATAGAGATTTTGTCCTTTGGTTTTAATTTTTATCTCATGAGTTTTTTGAAACATTATTATTTTACATCACCTATATATGTGCCCAAAGATAATGCGGTTTCAACTAAAGGATCATCTCTTTTAACATCTCTATATGTCTTGATGCCTTCTTCAATAGGAACATCTACCACTCTTCTATTATTCCAAGCAACCATTCGATTAAATTTCTTATTAGCTAAAAGATCTACTGCATATACTCCAAAAGCACTTGCTAGTATTCTGTCGTTAGCAGTTGGCGGAGCACCTCTCTGCACATGTCCTAAAGTTGTTACTCTGCACTCAATATCTGTTTTTTTCATTATCTCACTTGCAATATAGTCTCCTATCCCCCCTAGTCTTTTTTCTCCATCAATATATTTATGCATTACTTTTGATCCATCCTCTTTTTTAACTGCTTCCGCAACGACAACGAGAGAGTGTTGTATTTTATTTTTTTTCATCTCATTTAATTTTTTTATAACCCCATTAATTGAATAATTAATTTCAGGAATTAAAATTACATCTGCACCTCCAGCAATACCAGCATTTAAAGCAATATGTCCTGCATCTCTACCCATAACTTCTAATATCATTGATCTTCTGTGACTTGCTGCAGTTGATTGTAAGTTATCAAGAGCCTGTGTTGCTACATCAACAGCTGTATGAAAACCAATTGAATTTTCAGTAGCGCCTACATCGTTATCAATAGTTTTTGGTATAGCTACAATATTCATTTTTCCCTTCTCAGCTAATTTTTTAAGAATTTGCATACTTCCATCGCCTCCAATAATTATTAAACCTTCAAGTTTAAGAGATTTGTAACCTTCAATTATTAATTCTGAAGTATCAATGACTTTTCCATTTTTAGGAAATTTAAATGGAT
>CACGGZ010000027.1 GCA_902572695.1 uncultured Pelagibacteraceae bacterium
TATGGCTACAGGGTTCTTTTCTTTAATAGTAATTTTTAAAGTTGATGGGTAAATCTTTTTTATTTCAGCAGAATCAACAAAATCAACTCTGGATATAAGATCAAATAATTCATCAGAGTTAAACAAAAAAAGACTTCTTCCAAAGATTGGTTTTATTTCATTTAGAATATCATCTTTGGACAAAATTTTATTATTTTTAATTTCAATTTTTTTAATTTGAAATATGTTAATAAATTTATTTTTACTTGATCTGGGATTATACGAGGAAATAAAAAAAAAGGTTAAAATTATAAAAAAAATTAAAAATTTTTTTCTCATTTATTTATTGATGAGTCTTTAATAATTTTTTCCACCAAATTTTCGAAATTAATTCCTTTATATGCGGCGATCTCCGGAACTAAAGATAAACTTGTCATTCCTGGCTGTGTATTCAATTCTAATATATAAAAATGATTTTTATAATATTTAAAATCTGATCTAGAAACTCCTCTACAATTTAATAATTTATGTGCTTTCTCACTTATCTTTAAAACTTCATTATATTTTTTTTTGTTTAAATCAGCCGGCATTATATGATCAGTTTTGGCAGATTTAGTATATTTAGCCTTATAGTCATAGAATTTTCTTTTAGGCCTTAACTCAATAGCTCCTAAAGCTTTGTTGTTTAAAACTGCTACTTGAATTTCTTTTCCACCTATAAATGTTTCTAACAATAGTTCATCATATTTATGAAATAATTTTTTGATATTCTTTAAAAAACCTTTTTTATTTTGAGAAATCTTTACATCAATACTAGATCCTTCAGAAATAGGCTTTATAACAACTGGAAATTTTATTTTATTTTTTTTTAATTGAAAAAAGACTTTGTTTTTTGAAAATTTCTTTTTAGTAACCATCAAATAGTTTGGAGTTTTAATGTTGTTTTTCGTAAATATTTTTTTTGATAAATGTTTATTCATTGCAAGCATTGAAGAGATGACGCCAGAATGTGTATAGGGAATCTTTAGATATTCAAAGTAACTTTGAGCTATACCATCCTCACCTTCCGCTCCGTGAAGCGCATTAAAAATTATATCGGGATTTTTTATATTTTTTTTATTAAATTCTTTTTTTTTTGGGTCAAAAATTGATGTTTGATAACCCATTTTTTTTATTGCCTTTAGGCATTGCTTTCCAGAATTAAGACTGATTTGCCTTTCCTTTGATTTTCCTCCCATTACAACAAGAATTTTTTTTTTTTTCATTAAGTATGTTTGTCTCCAATAATTTTTAGCTCCAAATCTAATGATACGCCTGTCTTTTCCAAAACTTTAGCTTGAACTTTTTCTATCAATCTTTCCACGTCTGTGGATGACGCTTTTCCATCATTTAAAAAAAAATTTGCGTGTTTTGGTGAAATTTTTGCCCCTCCAACAAAAAATTTTCACAATTAGATTTTTGTATCAATTCCCAAGCTTTATAATTTTTTGTATTTTTAAAAGTGCTTCCACAAGTTTTTACGTTTTTAGGTTGCGAGTTTTGTTTTTTTTTAATTAGATTAAGTTGTTTTTCTAAAATTTTTTCCTTTTTTGAAATTGTGCCTTTGAATTTTGCAGAAACTATTATTAATTCTTTCTTTAAATTCGTACCTCTATAAAAAAATTTAATATCTTTTTTGTCAATTTCAATCTCCTTTCCGTCATAGTCAATTGCTTTGCAAGAAACAAATATTTTAGAGATGTCTTCATCGTAACAACCACAATTCATTACTATAGCTCCACCTATTGATCCAGGTATACATGACAAAAATTCGAAACCACTTAAGGAATTTTCAGTAGCAAAATTTGAGAGTTTTTTATCTAAAGTAGAAGCGCCAGCCTCGATTATGTTATCCTCTAACAGCCTCAAGTATGAAAAATTGTTGCTAAGTTTAATTGTTACATCTTTTATACCACCATCTCTTATTAAAGTGTTAGATCCAGCACCTATAATGTTGAGTTTATTTTTAAAATTTTTTGTAAATTTTAAAAATTTTATCAATTCATTTTTATCCTTTGGTTTATAAAAAGTTTCAGCAGGTCCACCTAGATTAAACCAACTATACTTTGACATTATTTCATCGAATTTAATATTATATTTATATTTTTTAATTAATTCTTGAAAATTTGATTTCATAATTTTTCCTTTAAACCTCTCATCCATTTAGATATTGTACCAGCGCCCATACCAATAATTATTTCATCATTAATTAAATTTTTTTGTAAAAATTTAATTAAATCATTTTCTTCGGAGATATTTACTACTTGTGTTTTTGAATATTTAGATATTAATTTAGAAAAATTATACTGATCATATGATTTATCTTTTTTTTCACCAGCTGCATAGATAGGGCATAATACAACTACATCTGATTTTAAAAAAGAATTTGCAAATTTTAATTTTAAATTTTTCACTCTTGAATATCTATGTGGTTGGAAAATTGATATAATTTTTCTTTTCTTCGAAACTGCTTTAACACCATCTAAAATTGATTTTATCTCTGTCGGGTGATGAGCATAATCATCATAAAATTCATTGTGACCTTTCGAAAATAATTTTGTCATTCTTCTCTCAACTCCTGAGTAATTCAGTAATGCGTTTTTTATATTTTTAAATTTTATACCAATATTAAGGCATACGCTAATGGCTGCTAATGCATTAAGAATATTATGTTTTCCCAAAAGTTTAATAACAATATTTTTCTCTGTAATTAATTTTCCATTTTCATTTCGATAACGAATATCAAATCTTGAATTTTGATGTTTGTATAATACTTTTATAACTTGATAATTGGCTTTTTTTGAAAAGCCATAAGTTAAATAATTCTTAGTTTTGATTTTTTTGATAATGTTAATTAGATTTTTGTCATCTCCACAGATAATTGCCTTTCCTATTGGCGGAGTTTTTCTTACAAAATGCTCAAATGCTTTTTCTAAATTTCTGAAGTTTTTGTAAAAATCTAGATGTTCATAATCTAAATTAGTAACGATTGAATAATTGATTGGTAGTTTTAAAAAGCTTCCATCTGACTCATCTGCCTCAATCACAGCCCAGTTTCCTTTTCCAAATTTAGCATTATTTTTTAAAGAATTTATAACTCCACCATTTATTATTGTTGGATCTAATTTTGAATAAGAGAGAATTTTGGCTACTAGAGAGGTTGTAGTGGTTTTTCCGTGTGATCCTGTAATTATAATATTTTTTTTTAGAGAAATAATATTTGCTAGCATACTTGCCCGATCATATATGGGGAGCTTTCTTTTTTTTGCTTCTTGGATTTCTGGATTATTGCTTTTAATCGCGCTAGATTTGACAACAATTGTTGATTTAAATAAATTTTTTTTTTTGTGACCTTGAAAAATTTTCACACCTAGTTTTTTACAATTTTCTGTATTTGTATTCTTATTTAAATCACTCCCTTGTATTTTAAAACCCATTATTTTCATAATTTGAGCCAAACCACTCATTCCTATCCCGCCAATACCTATAAAATGTATAGTTTCTTTTTTTCCTAAATCAATTTTTTTCATTTAAACTTTTAGTAATTTCTTTATCTATTAATTCAAAAACTTTTTTGTCAGAATGTTTTTTTTGTTTTTCTCTCATTTGATTTAATAAAGATTTATCCTCATGGATGGATTTAATCAATGTAAATAAATCTTTTTCAATATTTCTTTCTTCAACTAAAAAGCTGAAGCCTTGTGACTCAAAGTATTTTGCATTAAATAATTGATGATTTTCTGCTGATGAAGGTAATGGAATAGAAATAAAAGGTATCCTGCAGTTTATTAATTCTGCTGACATTGATGAACCAGAACGAGAAATGGCTAAATCTACTTGATCAAAATATTTAATTATATCTTTTGTAAATGTAAAAATTTCATAATTAAATTTGTTATTTTTATAAAATTCTTTAAGAATATCTACCTGATTAATTGTACATTGCTGTATAATTTTTAGATCCATATTGTTTTTTTTGCATTCAGAAAAGATTTTTGGGAGTTTTTCGCCAAACACTTGGGCTGCTTGACTGCCTCCTAAAATTAACAATGTAAGATTTTTACTCTTTTTGATTGTATTTTTTGTCTTAAAGTTTGTTATTTCTTCTCTTAATATATTTCCAGTAATAAAAAACTTTTTTTTATATTTTTCATTAATATTTAAAATTTTATCATAAGAGACAAAAATCTGGTCAATTAATGGTAATAGAAATTTATTGGTTTTTCCGATAATAAGATTGTTTTCATATAAAATAACTTTAATTTTAAATAATTTTCCAACAATACAAATTGGAAAAGATGAGTATCCACCCATGCCCAAAATAATGTCTGGTTTTTTTTTAATTATTAAAAAAAAAGATTTTATCAAAGCTACAATTAAAATTATAGACGCTTTAATGATTTTTAGTGGATTTCTTTGAAAGATAGTGATTGTGTCAATTAAATTAATCTTTAAATCAGAATAATTTTTTAAATATCTCATACCTCTTCTATCTGAAATAAGCTCTATATTATATTTTTTTTTTAAAAAATATTTTGAGAGACTGTATGCAGGGAAGACATGCCCCCCTGTTCCTCCAGTAGCAATAAATATTTTTTTACTCATAAATACTCCTTTTCACTAATTCTATTTTTTGTATAATTTAAAATCACGCCAGCTAAAATTGCACTACCTATAAGTGATGAACCGCCGTAACTTAAAAATGGCAAAGTCATACCAGTAGTCGGTAATAAACTTGTGTTAACACCAATATGAATAAAGGTTTGAAATATTAATAAAGACGAAAGACCACAGAGGGATAATTTTATGTCTTCTTCATTTTCATTTAAACATTTTTTAATAATTCTAAAAGATACATAAAGAAAAATTAATATGATAAAAATTGAGATTATAGATCCAAATTCCTCAGTTATAACTGCTATGATATAATCAGTATGAGCTTCTGGTACACTCTCTTTTAAAATTCCCTCTCCCATTCCTTGCCCGGTAAATCCACCTTGTCTGATGGCATCTAAAGCTTTTTGTGTTTGAAAACTGTCTCCTTTATTTGGGTCAAGAAATGTAGTTACTCTTTTAAATATATAGCCAAATTTAGATGGAAACGATAAAATTAGGACACTTGCAAAAATAACAAGTAAGAAAAAAAAAAATATAGTTAATAAAATACTAAAACCTGAAACAAATAGAACTGAAATCCAAGTTACTATTAAAAGAATAGATTGTCCAAAATCGGGTTGATTTACCAATAATATCACGACAGAGAGTAATATTAAAAAACTTAAAATATAACCCGAATTTGATTTTTTTAATTTTTTTGATGTAAGAAAAGTTGCTACTGCCAATACAAAAAAAGGTTTTATAAGTTCAATAGGTTGAATTTTAAAAAAATAAAAATCAAGCCAACGTCTCGCCCCTTTAACCTCATAGCCGATAAAAGGCACAAGCAAAAGTATTGCAAAAGTAATTAAAAAAAGGGGAAAAATACTTTTTTTCAAAGATTTAATTTCTACGAAAGATACAAAAAACATTAAAACGATTGCAAAAGTCATAAATATAAAATGTTTCGTGAAGAAAAAATAGTAGTCTTTATCAAGTCTTTCTCCAGCAAGAGATGAAGTTGATGAGAATGAGAAAAAAGAACCCAAAAAAAATAAGACAAAAAAACAAATTAAAATATTTTTGTCTATATTTCTCCAGTAGTTTTGAAATCTATTTTTTAAAAAATAATTTTTCATTTTTTCTTACTAAACTTTTAAATTTATTACCTCTATCTTCAAAATTTAAAAATTGATCATATGAGGCACTGGCAGGACTTAATAAAACAGTTCTATGGCTCAATTTTTTTTCAAAATCTTTTATAATATCTTGAATTGCGCTTTCTAAAGTTCTCGATATCTTGATATCGACATGCTTATATAGCTTCCTCTTAAAAAATAAAAAATCTTTTCCAATGATGTAAGCTTTGACTATATTATTTTTAAAATTGGTAATATTTATATTATCTTTTTTCTTTGGTAATCCTCCTACAATCCAATAAATATTTTTATTATGAGTTAAAGCAAATTTTGTTGATTGAAAAGTAGTAGCCTTAGAGTCGTTAATAAATAAAGTTTTATCTTTATTTATAAAAACTTCATGTCTATG
>CACGGZ010000028.1 GCA_902572695.1 uncultured Pelagibacteraceae bacterium
AAAATATTTACTAAAAGACAAATACGACTCTAAAGCTAAAATAAAAAAAATTAAAATTCCAATTTTAATCATGCACGGAAAAAAAGATAGAATTGTGCCATTTCGGATGGGAAAAAGATTGTATGATTTGGCAAACGAACCAAAGTTTTCATTTTTCACAGATAATGACGATCATATGATGGAATTTAATGAAAAACTTTTAAAATCTATAGAAGATTTTTTAGGAGTCGACTCCTAATAGCGCTTTTGAAAAATACTCGGCTTTAAAGGGCTGCAAGTCGTCTTCTTTCTCTCCCATTCCAATAGCAACAATAGGTAAATTAAATTTTTTACAAATAGCCAGCACTATGCCCCCCTTTGCGGTGCTATCGAGTTTAGTTATAATTAAGCCAGTTAAATCATGAATTTTGGAAAATTCCTCTACTTGATTTAATGCATTTTGACCAGTAGTTGCGTCTAAAACTAAAATCACCTCATTAGGAAATTTCTCATCAATTTTCTTTAAAACATTAATTATTTTTTTATACTCTTCCATAAGATTTTTTTTATTTTGTAATCTTCCAGCAGTATCTATCAAAGCAATGTCGATTTGATTTTTTTTCGCAAATTCTGCAGTTTTGTATGCAACAGAAGCGGGATCACTATTAATTTCTGATTTAATGATATCAACTCTTACTTTAGTCGCCCACACTTGTA
This sequence comes from uncultured Pelagibacteraceae bacterium, assembly GCA_902572695.1. GTDB lineage: Bacteria > Pseudomonadota > Alphaproteobacteria > Pelagibacterales > Pelagibacteraceae > Pelagilacustribacter. The sequence continues at coordinate 697 of CACGGZ010000028.1, forward strand.
ATTGATCTATAGCAGCTGCCCTAAAAGTATCAGCTGCTCCAAATACTACTGATCTATTATTATCTTTAAAATATTTTCCCAATTTTCCTATTGTTGTTGTTTTTCCAACACCATTAACTCCAGATATAACTATAACAGACGAATTGGCATTGCCCATTAAAGTAAGATCTTTTTCATATTTTAAAAGCTCGATAGCCATTTTATCAGCTAACAGTTTTAAAATTTCCCTATGGTCATCTAATTTTTTATCAATTTTAAAATTTTCAAAATCTTTCCTAAGTTCTTTTGCGACATCAACACCAGCATCAGATGAAATAATTAATTCTTCAAATTCTTCAAGAACGCTGTCATCAATTTTTTTTTTAGAAAAAATATTTTTAAAGCCGTCAGTAAGATCTGATGAACTCATTCCAAGTCCTGATTTAAACTTATCAAAAATTCCCATTTTATATTTCTATTTTTATATTCTTTATGTCTGACACTGGACCAGTCATAAATATATTATTTTTTTCATCTAAAACTATATTTAAGATTCCCTCTTTAAATTTAATAGCAACTTTGTTTTCCACTAATTTATTATTATTTCCAGCAGCAGCCGTTGCGCAAGCTGCTGTACCACACGCTTTAGTTAGACCAGCACCTCTTTCCCAAACATTGACTAAAATATTTCTTTTATCTAAAATTTGAGCAAACGTTACGTTAGTCTTCTCAGGAAATAATTCATGATTTTCAATTAAAGGTCCTATTACTTTCAAATCGTATTTAAAACAATCATCTACGAAAAAAACTATATGGGGGTTACCTACATTTAGACAAAACCCACCAGTAAACTTTTGGCCTTTAATATCTAGTGAAACGTCAGCAGGATTTATTGTTTTTGATAATGGAATATCTTTAAAATCAAATAAAGGTTTTCCCATTTCAAGTTCTACCATTAAATTGCCAACAATTTTGGCATTAAGAATCCGATTGCTTGTTTTTAATCTAATCTGGTTAGCATTTAAATTTTTGCTTAAAAGATAAGCGACACATCTGGAACCATTTCCACATGCACTTACTTCACCACCGTCAGAATTAAAAATTGTTATAGGGAAAGAATTCTCTTTTTCTTTTTCTATAAAAATTATTTGATCAAAACCAATATTACTTCTTTTTCCTAACTCAATAATTTTATCTTTGGTCAAACTGATTGAATTTGATCTTCTATCGATAATAATGAAATCATTACCTAATCCATCCATTTTATATGCGTTAACTGTTGCCATAATTGATTATTATAATTATTCATTGACTTTTAAAACCCCAAATTGTAGTTTCCTCATACTTTCCGCAAATAATTAAGTTTTTGCGGTGCTCTTGAAAACAAGAGTGTCGACACTAGTCAGCGAAGGTTCGCCCACTAGTGCGATAGGTGTTGGGTATAATAAAGATGTTTGAAAATTTAACAAATAAATTAGAAAGTATTTTTTCTAAGTTAAAAAGTGCTCCCTCATTAACTGAGGAGCAAGTTGACTCTGGCTTAAAAGAGATTCGATTGGCATTATTAGAGGCTGATGTTGCTCTTCCGGTCACAAAAGAATTTATCGCGAATGTAAAACCAAAAGCTATTGGTCAAGAAATTATTAAATCAACATCTGCTGGTCAGATGATAGTTAAAATTGTTTATGATGAACTAGTTAATATATTAGGTTCGAAAAATGAGGGGCTTAACTTCAAAGCTGTACCTCCAGTTTCACTATTATTAGTCGGATTACAAGGTTCAGGAAAAACTACGTCTGCTGCCAAACTTGCAAAAAATATTGAGACAAATTACAAAAAAAAAGTAATGGTAGTTAGTTTAGACGTTTATAGACCAGCTGCTCAAGAACAACTTAAACTACTTGCCGAAGCAAATGGAATTCAATGTTTGCCACCAGTTGAAAAGCAACAACCAATTGACATAACTAAAAGAGCATTAAACGCAGCAAACCTAAATGGTTTAGATGTTATTATATTTGATACAGCAGGTAGGACTCAGATAGATTTACCAATGATGTCTGAGATTAAACAAATTAAAGATATCACAAAACCAGCAGAAACAATCTTAGTAGCTGACTCATTAACAGGACAAATAGCTGTAAATGTTGCAAAAGAGTTTGATACTGCAGTTAGTCTTTCTGGAATAATTCTTACAAGAGTTGATGGTGATGCTAGAGGTGGTGCAGCACTAAGTATGAAATATGTTACTGGAAAACCAATTAAATATATCGGTGTTGGAGAAAAAATTACTGACCTAGAGCTTTTCCATCCTGACAGATTAGCTAACAGAATTTTAGGAATGGGTGATGTAGTTACTCTAGTAGAGAAAGCACAACAAGATTTAAGTGAAGAAAAAATTAAAGAAACAGAGGATGAATTAAAAAAAGGGATATTCACTATGGATTCATATCTTGCTCAACTAAGGCAAATGAAAAAAATGGGAGGCATGGAAGGAGTTATGTCGATGTTACCTGGTGTAAATAAAATTAAAAAAAAAATGGATAATGCATCTATTGATGAAGGCATGCTTATTGAAAATGAAGCTATAATTTTATCTATGACAAAAAATGAAAGAAAAAATCCTAAGATAATCAATGGATCACGAAAAAAAAGAATTTCTAATGGTGCAGGAGTTGATGTTTCAAAAATAAATAAACTCATTAAGCAATTTAGAATGATGTCTGACATGATGAAAAAAATGTCAGAAGGTAAAAAAATTCCATCTGGTGTTTTACCAGATGAAATACTTAATCAAATAAAATGAAAGGAAGTATATGCTTAAAATAAGACTATCAATTGGCGGAGTAAGAAAAAGACCTATTTACAAAATTGTTGTAGCAGATAGTAGAGCTCCAAGGGATGGAAGATTTGTGGAAAAGCTTGGATCTTTTAACCCTTTGTTGCCTAAAGAAAAAAAAGAAAGAATAAAAATTGAGTCTGAAAGAGTTAAATATTGGATTAGTAAAGGAGCTAAACCCACATTAAGGGTTTCTAGAATTCTAGGAGAAGCACAATTATTTCCAATGCCGAAACCTGGAAACAATCCGTTAAAAGCAATACCAAAAAAAGATAGAAAAAAAGACGATAAAAAAGAGTCGGCTAAAGAGGACGGCAAAAATGAAGCACCTAAAGCTGAAGCAAAGAAGGAAGCACCTAAAGCTGAAGCAAAGAAGGAAGCACCTAAAGCTGAAGCAAAGAAGGAAGAAAAAAAATAAAAAGGATATAAATGTTTAAAGTTAAAATATTTACACTTTTTCCATCATTATTTCCTGGTCCATTAAATATGGGTATTTACAAACGGGCAATGCAAAAGAAAATTTGGTCTCTTTCAGTGATTGATATAAGAAATTATGCAATCGATAAACATAAAACAGTTGATGACACTCCTTATGGTGGTGGAAGCGGTATGCTTATGAGACCAGACGTTTTGTCCTCGGCTTTAGATAAAAATTTAAACACAAGAGAAAAAAAAGATATTATTTATCTTTCCCCTAAAGGAAAAACATTAAATCAATCGATCGTTAAAAGTTTGAGTAAAAAAAAAGGGCTTAATATAATTTGTGGTCATTTTGAAGGTATAGATCAAAGAGTTTTAGATAGTAGAAAAATAAAAGAGATAAGTTTAGGAGATTATATTTTATCTGGTGGTGAAACCGCATCCTTTGTATTCATCGATTCTATTTTAAGATTAATTCCAGGTGTAGTTGGTAACAAAAAATCTATTAAAGAGGAAAGCTTTGAAAATGGGCTTTTAGAATACCCCCAATATACGAAACCAAAGAATTGGGAGAAAAAAAGCCCTCCAAATGTATTATTATCTGGTGACCATGGTAAAATTAAGGACTGGCGTTTATCTCAATCAGAGGCTATAACACGTCGCCAGAGACCAGATCTTTGGAAAAAATATATAAGTAAAAAATGAAAAATATTGAAGATATAAATAAAGAAGCAGTAAAAAAAATACTTGCGTCAAAAAAAACTGTAAATTTCTCGCCAGGAGACACAATAAAAGTCGGGGTGAAGATTATTGAGGGAAAAAGAGAGAGAGTTCAGTATTTTGAGGGTGTTTGTATAGCAAAAAAAAACAGAGACATAAACTCATCTTTTACAGTAAGAAAAATTTCTTTTGGAGAAGGAGTTGAGAGGACATTTGCATTTCATAGTCCAAATTTAAGCTCTGTAAAAGTTATACGATCTGGAAAGGTGAAAAGGGCAAAACTTTATTATTTAAGGGATAGAAAAGGTAAGTCAGCAAGAATTGCTGAAAAAATAAAAAAGAAAATAGGAATAGATATTTCTTTAAAAAGTGAAGAACAAGAACCAGCAGTAGAAACAAACGTGATTAAA
>CACGGZ010000029.1 GCA_902572695.1 uncultured Pelagibacteraceae bacterium
TGTGGAATTGGTTGGTTGGAGGAATGGCAACTGGAGCTTCAATATTTTTATTTGATGGTGCCCCAACTTACCCAAAAATAGATATTCTGCTTGAGTATTGTCAAAATAAAAAGATAAATCTTTTTGGCGTAAGTGCAAAGTATATTGATCATTTAAAAAATGAAAAATATGAATGTAAAAATTTAGACTTAAACTCAATTAAAATAATTACGTCTACTGGTTCACCTCTAGCAGATGAAAGTTTTAAATATGTGTATGATAATATTAAAAAGGATGTGCACCTGGCTTCGATTGCAGGAGGAACTGATTTGGTTGGTTGTTTGGTTTTAGGAAATCTCTTTTCAAATGTGTTTAAGGGAGAAATTCAAGGACAAAGTCTTGGAATCGAAGTTGATGTTTTCTCTGATGTTGGCAAAAGCACAGCAGACGGTGAAAAAGGTGAGCTAGTTGTTAAACAACCATTTCCATCAATGCCTATTAAGTTTTGGGGCGATGATGATAAACAAAAATATCATAATGCTTATTTTACTCGATTTAAAAACATTTGGCATCATGGTGATTTTATTGAGCGAACTGCCAATAATGGATTTATCATGCGCGGTAGGTCTGATGCCACCCTAAATCCTGGGGGCGTAAGAATAGGAACGGCAGAAATTTATCAGCAAGTTGAAGATATTGATTTTATCACAGAAGGCTTAGTCATCGGTCAAGATTATAAAGATGATGTAAGAGTAATTCTATTTGTTACAACTAAAAATCATGAAGAATTAAACGATGAAAAAATCAAATTTATCAAATCTAGAATAAGAAAAAATTGCTCCCCTAAGCATGTACCCACAATTATTATCAAAGTTCCAGAGATTCCAAGAACTAAAAGCGGAAAAATTGTGGAGTTGGCAGTAAGACAGGTAGTGAACGGGGAAAAAATTAATAATAAAGAAGCTATTGCTAATCCTCAAGCCTTAAAGTTTTTTGAAAATTTACAACAACTTAAAGTTTAGAAAAATTTTGAAATGAAAAAAATCATTATATTCTATGTTAATGTAATTTTTTTTATGATTACAAGTGTAGTATTTGCCGATGTTGTATCAAAAAATCCTAATTATTTAAAAAGGGGTAAGATTGACAAAGTTCATATAGCTAATTATTTAAAAAAAGAATTACTTAAACATAATTATACTATAATCAAAGATCCTACTGGTACATCGCCTTTTAAATTAATTGAAAACTTTAGTCCTAGAAAGGGTGATTGTGGAACAGCAGGTCATTTCTGGAGAGAAAATAAAGTCAAAATAGGAACTGGAACTACCGATTGTAATAGTAATAGATTAAGACTTGAAGTTGCTTCAAGTGGAGACATAAGAATAGGTAAGAAAGCAAAAGAAATATGGGTAAGTTACTATTTCTATGTGCCTGATACACCAGACAATTTTAAAGATAAGCTTTTACAACCTTATATAACACAATTTTATAGTGTTAACCGCAAAGGCGGTCAAACTGTTGGCGGTTATGCACCCCAATTTTCTGCTTCTATTTACAACGGAAAACTTTCTATTGAAGGTAATCATGTAATTGATGAAAAAAATCTTAAAGGTAAATGGCACAAGGTTGAGTTTAATATTAGATACTCAAAATATTATGATGGTTTTATCAAAGTTTATATAAATGATGAATTAAAAGTTAATAGATCAGGATTTAAAACAGCTTCCCACGATTATGTTGATATTAAATACGGCACATATTCCCATCCTGAATACGGTGGTGCTAATTATCCTAAGGAATATCAATTCCCATCCCATACAATATACTTTGCTGGGTTTAGTATGAATAAATATAGAAGTAAGTTATTAACAAGTAAAAAATAATAAATAATAAATACTTTAAATAATTTCTGCACAATTTTTGTGTAACATTGAATGAAGTTCAATAAGTTTATCGAAGCTCTTATTATAACCCCCACCTAGAACACCACATAAAGGAGTATTTTTAGAATAAAAATTCTCAATTACTATTTGGTCTCTTTTATTTATTCCTTCATCAGAAATCTTGAGTTTACCCAATCTATCTTCAAAGTGAATATCAACACCAGCAACATAGAAGACAAAATCATAAGTATTTTGATTAAGAATTTTTAAATTTTTATGTAAAACATCTAGGTATTCTATATCTTCCATATTATCTTTGAGTTCAATATCAATATCACTTTTAGACTTTTTAGCCGGATAATTAGAGGCACAATGCATACTAAAAGTTACAACATCCTTGTCATTTTGAAATATTTCCGAATTACCATTACCCTGATGAACATCTAAATCTAATATTAAAATTTTTTTTGCATATTTTTTATTTTTTAAATAATTTGCTGCTACTGCAGTATCATTAAAAACGCAGTACCCAGCACCAAAATCAAAAGTAGCGTGATGGCTTCCCCCAGCAGTATTACATGCAAGTTTGGCGTCCAAAGCAAGTTTACTTGCTAGCACTGTTCCCCCCAGTAGCAACAAAAGATCTTCTCACAACACTATCATTAATTGGAAAACCTATCTTTTTTTTGTAATTTCATATCTAATGTTTTATTTTTTATATGATTAATATATTTAAGAGAGTGAGACGTTTTCATAGTCTCAATTGAGCAAGGCTTTGGAATATGAAATTTGTTTACAATGCCCTCATTTAATAAATGGTTAGCTAGTGCACCAAATTTTTTGATTGGAAATTTATTGTCATCATTAATTTTTGCTACATAATCAGGATGATTTACAACTGGCAGGCTCATTTTGACTAAACTAAGATTGATAAGAAAAATAAATAATAAGTATCAATACCCAAAAAAATAAATAATAATATAAATATCCCTTTACGGTAAATGGCATTTTTTTCAATTTTCTTTTGCCTTTTCCTTTATAAGGTTTAGAAATTTCCATTATCTTTCAACACACATTGCTATTCCCATACCACCACCGATACATAATGTTGCTAAACCTTTGTTAACATTTCTTCTTATCATTTCATGTATCAAGGTTACTAAAATTCTAGTGCCGGAAGCACCAATAGGATGTCCTATTGCAATAGCCCCACCATTTACATTTACTTTTTCCTCTGGAATACCTAATGTTTTAAGCACTGCAATACTTTGAGCTGCAAAAGCCTCATTAACCTCAAGTAAATCTAAATCTTTAACCGACCAGCCTGCTAAATCTAAAGCTTTTTTGGATGAAGGTATTGGTCCAGTGCCCATTAAAGCAGGGTCAACTCCACAACTAGCCCAAGACTTTATTTTAGCTAATTTTTGTATACCTTTTTTATCTGCGGTATTTTCAGTCATTAATGTGACTGCCGCTGCACCATCATTTATCCCCGATGCGTTTCCAGCTGTTACAGTTCCATCTTTTTGAAAAACAGGTTTTAATCTTTGCAATGCCTCAATGTTAATACCATCTCTAGGATGCTCATCTATGTTAAAATTGATCTCAGCTTTTTTCGATCTAATTTTAAAGTTTACTATTTCTTTTTTAAAATAATTTTCCTTTTGGGCTTTTATTGCCTTGTTCTGGGAATTTAAAGCAAATCTATCCTGCTGATCCCTTGTAACTTGAAATTTTGAGGCAACATTCTCAGCTGTTATTCCCATGTGATAACCGTTAAAAGCATCCCATAAACCATCTTTGATCATGGTATCAGTCATCTCAACATCTCCTAATTTTTTTCCATCTCTTAAATATGCAGCGT
>CACGGZ010000030.1 GCA_902572695.1 uncultured Pelagibacteraceae bacterium
TTGACACTATTGGGATCGATCTTGTTGCAATGTGTGTAAACGATATTGTTGTTTTAGGCGCTAAACCAATTTTCTTTTTAGATTATATGGCACTAAATAAAATTGAATTAAATAAAACTAAAAAAATTATTAAAGGAATCATAAAAGGTTGTAAGTTATCAAATTGTAGTCTCATCGGTGGTGAGACAGCTGAAATGCCTGGAGTCTATGAAAAAAATAAATTTGATTTAGCAGGCTTTAGTGTTGGTATTGTAGAAAAAAACAAAATTTTAACTTCAGAAAAAGTGAAAAATGGAGATCTAATTTTAGGGATACCATCAAGCGGGATTCATTCTAATGGTTATTCTTTAGTGAGAAGTATATTAAAGAAAAAAAAAATTAATAGTAAATTAAAAAAAGATCTTCTTAAACCAACAAGGATATATGTTCCTGAAATTTTAAAGATCGTAAATAAAAATTATGTTAACGCTGCAGCTAATATCACTGGCGGTGGAATAATTGAAAATATAACAAGATCAGTACCAGATAAACTTACAGTGAATATAGATTTATCAAAAATAAAGACTCATAAAATTTTTAGATGGATAAAACAATCAGGGATAACTGACAAAGAAATGTTGCGAACATTTAATTGTGGGGTAGGATTTTGTTTGATAGTTAACAAAAAATACAAAAAAAAAATACAAAGATATTTTTCAAAAGATTATAAACCTTATACAATAGGTTTTATTTCTAGAGGAAATAGAAAGTTGAGATTGATAAATAAATTAAAATGGTGAAGAAGAATGCATCGGTGTTTATTTCGGGAGAAGGTAGTAACCTGAGATCGCTTATTAAAAATTCCAGAAATTATACCTTCCCTGTAAAGATCAGTTTAATTGTCACAGATAATAAAAATGCCATAGGGATTAAATATGCTAAGAAATATTCTATACCATATTTAATTTTCAAAAATTCTTTAATTTCAGAAAAAATCATTTTAAACGAGCATTTAAAAAGAAAAATATCAATAATTTGTTTAGCGGGTTTTATGAAAATCTTGAGCAGAAATTTTATTGCGAATTTTAAAAAAAAAATAGTAAATATACATCCATCTATTCTTCCAAAATATAAAGGTTTAAATACTTATAAAAGAGTATTGAAAAATAAAGAAAAATTTACAGGTAGTACAGTACATTATGTAAATGAAAAATTAGATTCTGGAAAATTAATTTTAAGCAAAAAATTCTTTATTGAACCAGATGATAATGTTGAAACTCTTACAAAAAAAACAAAAGAGATTGAACATATTCTATTTTCAAAATCATTGATCAAAATTTTTAATTAATTTTTAAAAAAAAAGTTAATTTCTTTTTTTGCATTGTCTACCGAATCTGATCCGTGCACAGAGTTTTTATCAATTGACAAACCATAAAGTTTTCTAATAGTATTTGGTTCTGCATTTTTAGGATCTGTTGCTCCCATAATTCTTCGATTTTCTAAAATTGCGCTTTTTCCCTCTAATATCATCACCACTATCGGCCCAGAGGAGAGATAAGAGCATAATCTATCGTAGAAAGGTTTAGATTGGTGTACTTTGTAAAATTCTGCTGCTTCGTCTTTTGATAAAATAATTTTTTTTGTGTTTTTTATAATTAAATTATTTCTGATAAAAATTTCTTTAATTTGCTCAACTAAATTTCTTTCAACGGCATCAGGTTTTATTATCGAAAGTGTTTGTTCAACTTCGCTCATAGTTTTCTTCAATCAACTGATTTAACAGTCTTACACCGAATCCTGTTGCACCTCCTGAGTTTAAAGCTCCACCATATTTTGAAAAAGCCATACCAGCTATGTCAAGATGAGCCCAGGGTGTACCATTTAATATAAATCTTTGTAAAAATTGAGCTGCTGTTGTTGATCCTGCCCCTCCAACATAATTGATATTTTGTACGTCGGCATTTTTGGAATTCATAAGCTTATCATAATTTTTATGTAGTGGCATTCTCCAGACTTTTTCCTCAACTATTTCCCCTGCATCAAAAATTTGTTTTGATAATTTGTCATCATTCGAAAAAAGTCCTGCATATTCTGATCCTAAACAAACTATAATTGCACCAGTTAAAGTCGCTAAATCAACAATAAATCTTGGTTTAAATTTTTTCTCTGTAAATGTTAAAGCATCAGCCAAAACAAGTCTTCCTTCTGCGTCAGTATTTAATATTTCTATAGTCTTACCACTATAAGATTTGACAATATCTCCAGGTCTTTGAGCATTACCACTTACCATGTTTTCTACAAGACCTACCACACCGACAGCGTTAATTTTTGCTTTTCTTAACGCAAGGTTTTTCATTAATCCAACCACAGCAGCTGAGCCTGCCATATCATATGTCATATCCTCCATAAATTTTGCAGGCTTTAGAGAGTACCCGCCGGTGTCGAAGCAAACACCTTTTCCAACGAAAGCTAATGGCTTAGAATTATTTTTTGCTCCATTCCACTCCATAGTCACTAGGTAAGATCCTCTTATACTGCCTTGACCTACTCCAAGCAAAGCCTTCATCCCAAGTTTCTTTAATTTTTTTTCGTCGTAAATATTTATTTTTAAACCATCTTTCTTCAAGGCATTTAATCTTTTTGCATACTCATCAGGATGCAAAACATTACCTGGTTCTGAAACTAAATCTCTAGCAAAAAAAGTGCCTTCTTCTAAAGCTTTAAATTTTAATTGGTCAGTTTTTGAAGGTTTATTTTTTAAGCCAATTACACTAATTGAAATAATTCTTTTTTTATTTTTTGTTTTATATTTTTTAAATTGATAAGATTTCAATTTAAGCCCATGGAGAAAATAGCCTAAGAAATTATCTTGTTTGCTTTTGATGGAGTCTGAAAACAAAAAGTACTCACTGTTTTTTCCATGATTAACACGCCCAAAAAATTCTGCTCCGAGACTTTCTATGTCAGATTTTTTTGTATTATTTTTTATTGATATCAAAACTACTTTTTTTTTTGAGCTTAATTCAAAAACAAATATATTTTTTTTTAAATCACTAGTTTTTAGTAAATCATTAATATAGGATAATTCAGGATCAGAGAGATGTTTTTTTAATTTATCGGTGCTGAATTTCTCGTTAGAAAATAAGACTATATTTGAGGTAGGCTTACTATTAGACTTGTTTGTATAATTTATTTCAATAGTCATAAATTTTAATTATTTCTATAATGTTTGAATGGTATATATGTATAAATATATCAAATTTCAATGAAAAATTGGTAATTCTTAAACCATAGATTGAATTTTTGTGATACTTGATTTATTTATATATACACATTTTTTTCTTATGTTAAAAAACAAAATTTATAATTACTTTTTTAAAGAAGTTTTTAAGTCTTTTTTCATAATATTATTTGCGTTATCTATAATAGCTTGGACGGCTAGAGCTGTTAATTTCTTAGATTTAATAATTGAAAATGGATATTCGGTTACATCGTATTTTAAATTCACTTTGCTATATTTGCCCAATATAGTAACAAAATTTATACCAATTTCTTTTTTAATATCTCTATTAACGTCAATAATAAAATTTAAGAGACAAAATGAATTTTCAATTCTTTGGA
>CACGGZ010000031.1 GCA_902572695.1 uncultured Pelagibacteraceae bacterium
ATTATGTTCATGAAATAATGGAATTTTTCCTCTGAATTTTTTAATAAATTTTACGTTTCGAGGCACTAATTCTTTCATAAATTTCTTAGCTTTTTGGTATCCCTCATTACCCTCAACATAAACATTTTTGGTGTCATTGTCATAAATGTCTCTTATAGCTCTTTTAATAATATCTCCTTCTTCATAAATCATCGATGGAGCGTTTGACTCTAAAGCTTTCTCTTTGATTGTATCCCAGGTTAAAAGAGTATTTTTAAAATCTTTGTCTATATCGTTTTTGGTTTTGTTTGCACCAGCTGTTCTTACAATTATCCCCATACTTTTTGGAATTTCAATTTCATTTAAAATTTTTCTAATTTTAAATCTATCAGAGGAATTATATATTTTTCTTGATATTCCACCACCTTTTGGTGTGTTGGGCATTAACACTATATACTTTCCCGCTAAAGAGATAAAAGTTGTTAATGCAGATCCCTTCTGACCTCTTTCTTCCTTAAGAACTTGAACTAGAATAACTTGACCCGGCTTAATTACCTCCTGGATCCTATATTTTTTTATACCGTAAGTATTTTTTAATTCCTCTCTGTATTCTTTCTTTTTTATATCATCATCTAAATTTGGATTTTTTGCATCTTCGCCGTTTATATTTGAGTGACTAGTTTCTTTAGTGTCTTGTTCAATATCATTACTTTTTGATTTTAAATCCTCTCTTATTTTTTCTTCAGCAGATTTTATTCTGTCTTTATCAGCAGTTGGAATTTGATAATAATCAGATTGGATATCATTAAAAGCAAGAAAGCCATGCTTGGTCCTTCCAAAGTCAACAAAAGCTGCTTGCAGGGAAGGCTCTACTCTACTAACTGTACCTAAATAAATATTATTTTTAAAATTTAACTTATTTTTATTTTCATATTCATATTCTTCAATTGAATATTTTGATTTAAGTACAATTCTAGTTTCTTCAGGATGCGATGCATCGATAAATAAATTTTTGTCCATTTGTAATGAATTCCTTTAGCCATGATTGTTTTTAGTAAATTTTGTGTAAATCTCATGATTAATTATACAATTATTTAAGATATTTGCACTATTTTAAAATTAGATTAATGCCCTTTTAAAGCCAAATTTAAGGCTATAATATACAACCAACAATATGAGATTCTTAAACTTTTCATTAAAGTTCATTTTAATCTGCTTAAGTGTTGGCTTATTTTTTCTGATTTCAACATTCTTTTATTTCTCGTCTGGACTTCCAGATTATAAAAAATTGTCAAATTATGAACCCCCTATATCTAGCAGAGTATATTCAGATAACGGATCTTTAATTGCTGAATATGCTTTGGAAAAACGATTGTTCATTCCTTATGAATTCGTCCCGGAAAAAATAATAAATTCTTTTTTGTCTGCCGAAGATAAGAATTTTTTTAATCATTCAGGTGTTGATGCGAAAGGTATAGTTAGAGCAATTTTTAACAACTTTTATAATATTATTAATAATAAAAGATTAGAAGGAGCATCGACAATAACTCAACAAGTGGCAAAAAATTTTTTATTAAGTAATGAAGTCTCTATAAAAAGGAAGGTCAAAGAAGCAATTCTGGCTTTTAGAATTGAAAGAGCTTACTCTAAAGAAAGAATTTTAGAATTATATTTAAATCAAATTTATCTTGGAGAAGGGACTTATGGCATAGCAGCTGCAAGCTTAGAGTATTTTGATAAAACCGTGAAAGATCTTGATTATGAGGAAACCGCTCTTCTTGCGGCATTACCTAAAGCTCCAAGTAAATATAACCCTTACAAATATCCCAAAGAGGCTAAATTTAGAAGAAATTTAGTTTTAAATAATCTAAAAGATAATAATTATATATCTGATCAAGAATATGAAAATTTAAAAAATAAAGAAATTAAATTAAAAAGAAGGAAAATTAAAATTTTAAACGAAGCAAATTCTTATACAGAAGATGTTAGAAGAACAATAAAAAGCAAATATGGGTTTCAAAAATTGTATACCCAAGGCTTAAGCATAACCACTCCTCTAAATGTAAAATATCAATTATTTGCTATTAAATCACTTAGAGAAGGAATTGAAAAATATGACCAAAGAAAAGGCTGGAGAGGTCCGATAGCAAATAAATTTACAAACTCAAATTGGAAAAAGAAAATTGATGAAATTAATTTAGACCCTACATTGGATTGGAAAAAAGCAGAAATAACTGAGATTGATCCAAATTTTTTAAAGATAATAATCCTTAATAGCAAGAAAGAGGAAGGGTTAATTAAAAAATCAAGTTTAAAATGGGTAATAAAAAAAAAAGAATTAAAAGAAAAATTTAAAATTGGAGACATAATTTTTGTAAAAGGGGAAGAAAATAATTATAGTTTAAAACAATACCCTAAAGTAAACGGGGCAATAATTGTGCTTGACCCTTTTAACGGAGAGGTAAAAGCTTTGGTTGGGGGGTTTAGTTATAAATCAAGTGAATTTAATAGGGCAACTCAAGCAAAAAGACAACCCGGCTCATCTTTCAAACCTTTTGTTTACGCCGCAGCGTTAGAAAATGGATTTGCACCAAACTCAATAATACTAGACGCACCTTACATAGCTCAACAAGGCATTGGTTTAAAAGATTGGAAACCTGAAAATTATGGAAAAAAGTTTTATGGACCATCTACTCTTAGGAAAGGAATTGAATATTCAAGAAATTTGATGACGGTAAGAATTGCTGAAAAAGTAGGTCTAGAAAAAATCTTATCTTTATCAAAGAGATTAGATATTTATGATGAGATTCCTGAATTATTATCTGTCTCTTTAGGGTCTGCTGAGACTACTTTATTAAAAATTACTTCTGCTTATTCTACTTTTGTTAATGGAGGGAAAAAAATAAATCCATTACTTATAACCAAAATACAGGATAGAAGAGGTAAAACTATTTTTAAAAATGAAAATAGTAAATGTTCAGGTTGCGACAGACTAAATAATGATGATGAAGTATACCCATCAATTAAAAACGTTTCTAAAGAAAACGTTATTAGCAGTGCAACCGCTTATCAAATGACCTCTATACTTTCAGGAGTCATTGAACGTGGAACTGGAAAAAAACTTAGAGATCTAAAGATACCTTTAGCTGGAAAAACCGGCACAACAAATAATAATTTTGATGCATGGTTTATTGGATACAGCTCAAATTTAATTGTTGGTGTTTATATTGGATACGATAATCCAAAACCACTCGGAAAATATGAAACAGGTTCAAAAGTTGCTTTGCCTGTTTTTAAAAATTTCATTCAATTAGCTCTTTCTAAAAATGAATTTCAAGATTTTGATATTCCACAAAATATTTATTTTGCTCCAATAAACTATAACACAGGCCAGAAAAGTAATTTTACTGACAAACAAACTATAATAGAGTCATTTAAATCTAAAGATATAAACAGAATTAATAATAAAGAATTAGAAATACTAAATAATTATGATAAACC
>CACGGZ010000032.1 GCA_902572695.1 uncultured Pelagibacteraceae bacterium
AGCAATCTCTAATTTAGCAGAAGAACTAAACTTCCATATAATTTCACCCTTCTCTTTTGGCTCGAGTAAAAGACTATTTGCGTGTTTGTGAGCCATAGTATGATCTTTTTTTGCCATTTCTTTCATTTTTTCTTTGTCTATTGTGTCTGCTAATAATATTTCCATCTCAACCATTTTTTGCATCTCGGGTTGATGTTTAATATGCATCTCTTTTGTAGCAATATTGTACTCATGAACTAGTTCACCCATATTCTCAACAATAAATTTGATTGTTTCGTTTTTGTTTACTTTAAAACTATCTGGCTCATAATAATTATCATACATTTTAACAACGATTTCTCTAGTAACTTCATTTTGTTTACCCTTTTCACCAATCATTTTCATTGATGCAGCGTAAGCGCTATTAAATAAAAGTGAGAAAATTATCAGAAGTATTTTGAACATTCATACAACATATCATCAGAAATAACTTATAAAAGTAACAATTTGGTCGCTATTTATGGAGCGGGCAAAGGGACTTGAACCCTCGACCTTCTCGTTGGCAACGAGACGCTCTACCACTGAGCTATGCCCGCAAATAAGCATGATTATAGTAAGGTAATAAGCAATGTAAATAGGTAACTAATATAAATTGACACAATATTGTAAAATTTTCTAGTATGTAAATATGATAAATAATTTACCTAAAGAAATCCCAATATTCCCTCTTGACGGTGTAATATTCTTCCCTAAGACTAATTTACCTTTAAATATTTTTGAGCAAAGATACCTAGATCTAGTCAACGATTGTCTTAAAAAAGATAGATTGATGGGGATGATACAGTCAAAAAATAATAACGAAGTTTATGAAGTTGGTTGCTTAGGAAAAATTAACGAATACGAAAAAACCAGCGATGGGAGAATATTGCTTAGCCTAGGCGGTTTAGTAAGATTTAATATCAAAAATGAAATTAAAAATTCAAAAAAATACAGAGAATTTAAAGTTGATTATTCAAAATTCTCTCTTGATATGCAAAAAAGGGAAAGCTTAATGAGTCAGGACGAACTTTCATATTTTATACAAAAAGCAAAAAAGTTCTTCAACAAGAATGGCATAATGCTAAATTGGAATGAATTTAAAAAACTAGATCAAAGTCAACAAATCAATACTCTGTCCATGATAGCTCCAGTTTCTAATGGCGAAAAACAAAAATTACTAGAGTCTGTTACGGAAAAAGAGAAAACAAAGACTTTATTAAATATTGTAGAATTTTACTTATATGATTCGAGTAATGAAAAAATTACAATACAATAGACTAGCTTGACTTATTCATTGAATTAAAAAAGTCTGAATTATTTTTTGTATCCTTAATTTTTGAAATTAAGAATTCAATTCCATCCATAGTACCCATTGGACTTATTATTCTTCTTAGCACATTCATCTTCGATAAATCATCTTTTGCGAATAACAATTCCTCTCTTCTTGTACCTGATCGAGTAATATCTAAAGCGGGATAAATTCTTTTATCAGCGACTTTTCTATCTAAAATTAATTCAGAATTTCCTGTTCCTTTAAACTCCTCAAAAATAACCTCATCCATTCTACTCCCGGTATCAATTAAAGCAGTGGAAATAATAGTTAGAGAACCTCCTTGTTCTACATTTCTTGCGGCCCCAAAAAATCTTTTAGGCCTCTGTAATGCGTTAGCATCAACACCGCCGGTTAAAACTTTTCCTGAACTTGGCACTACTGCATTATAAGCTCTGCCCAGTCTAGTGATCGAATCTAATAAAATTACCACATCTTTTTTGTGTTCGACTAATCTTTTAGCTTTCTCTATAACCATCTCGGCGACCGCAACGTGCCTTGAAGCTGGTTCATCAAATGTTGATGAAACTACTTCGCCCTTAACTGATCTTTGCATGTCTGTTACTTCTTCCGGTCTCTCGTCGATAAGTAAAACCATTAAATATATTTCTGGGTGGTTAGCAGTTATAGATTGCGCAATGTTTTGAAGAATCATGGTTTTTCCGGCCCTTGGCGGAGAAACTATTAATGATCTTTGTCCTTTACCTATTGGGCTTACAAGATCTATTAATCTTGCAGTGTTATCTGGTTTCTTTTCTACTTTTGTCTTTTCAACTTCTAATTTTATTCTTTTGTTAGGATAAAGTGGAGTTAGGTTATCAAAAGCAATTTTATTTCTAACTTTTTCTGGCTCGTCAAAATTTATTTTGTTTACCTTCAAAAGTGCGAAATATCTTTCAGCATCTTTTGGTGCTCTGATTTCACCTTCAACAGAATCACCCGTTCTTAAACCAAATCTTCTAATTTGACTTGGGCTGACATAAATATCATCAGGACCTGGAAGATAGTTAGACTCTATTGCCCTTAGAAAACCAAATCCATCTTGTAAAACCTCTAGAACCCCTGATGCACTGATTTGCTCATTTTTTTCTGCAAGTTTTTTTAATATTGCAAATAATATCTCTTGTTTTCTGAGAGTACTTGGGTTTTCGATACCTAGTTTTTCGGCCTCTGATATCAAGTCAGCTGGAGTTTTTTGTTTTAAATCTTGTAATTTCATTTTGGATTTGTTTTTTAGGAATGTTAGTTAAATATATGTACTTTTAAATTAATTTTCAAGTCTTATAAAGGCTTAAAAACCACTACAAAAATAATGATTATAAGCAATAAGGTTGGTACCTCATTGGCAATCCTATAAAATTTTGAGGAATATTGATTAACCTCAAGTTCAAAGCCCCTTAAACATCTTAAAAGAAAAAAATGATATAGTGTTAAAATTACTACTGATACAAGTTTAATTATTAACCATTTTTGTTGTATCGTTTCTATGCCGATAGAATGAATTAGTAAAACTCCAAAAATCCATGATAATATCATTGCTGGATTCATTATGTAAAAGTAAAGCCTTTTTTCCATTAACTTAAAAGTTTCTTTAAGTTCACTGCTTTTAGTCGCATCTGCATGATAGACAAATATTCTAGGCAAATATAATAAACCAGCCATCCATGAAATGACCGCTATAAGATGTAGGGACTTAAAAAGAAGATAGGAATTCATTTTTCTATTAAATATCTCTTAATTAGATGCTCGATTAGTTTGATATGATCATCATTGTCATTTAAACATGGGACTAATTCAAAATTATTACCACCGTTTTGAATAAATGAGTCCTTTCCTTGTATTGCTATTTCCTCCAATGTTTCAACACAATCAGATGAAAAACCAGGGCATATGACTAATA
>CACGGZ010000033.1 GCA_902572695.1 uncultured Pelagibacteraceae bacterium
TTTCCTCTTTTGTGCCTTCAGAATCTCCAAATAAATTACTTTGATTATTTGTTTTTTCCTCATATCTAAATTTTATTGTTTGAATAATTTTTGGGATGGAGTCAAAAATTTTTTTCCTATTTTTTTCTAACTCGTCAAATACTCCCGATTTGACCATCCCCTCCAATTGAAGTTTGTTGACATCTTTAGGATTTGCCCTGCTGATAAAATTATTTATTGACTTGAATGGCCCATTTTTCTCTCTCTCATTAACTAAATTAGATATTGCCTCAAATCCAACATTTTTAATTGCACCCAATCCATATAATATTTTATTTTTTTCTGCTCTAAAGTCTGCAAAACAATTATTTATTGAGGGTCTTACTACCTCAACATTTAATTTTTTTAATTCCTCCACAAACTCTCTCAACTTCCCGGTGTTAGTAAGTTCTGTTGACATCGTCGCAGCAATAAAATCCTCTTTGTGATATGTTTTTAAATATCCAGTTTGAAAAGATATTAAGGCATATGCCGCGGCATGACTTTTGTTAAATCCGTATTCTGCAAAGGGTTCGATTTTTGTAAAAATATAATTTGCTAGATCTTTTTTAATTCCTTTTTTTACTGCACCTGAAACAAATCTCTCTTTTTGTTTTTCTAACTCTGCCCGTTTTTTTTTACCCATCGCTCTTCTTAAAATATCTGCTTCTCCAGCGGAAAACCCAGCTAAAGTTTGAGCAATTTGCATTACTTGCTCTTGGTAAATAATAATTCCATAAGTAGGCTTTAAAATAGTTTCTAGGCTTGGATGAATATAATCAGGAGTTTTTTTTCCGTTTTTACAATCATTATAAATTTGAATGTTGCTCATTGGTCCAGGCCTATATAAAGCAACTAGTGCAATTATATCATCAAATTTATTTGGTTTCATTTGTTTTATTGCTTCGCGCATACCTGTGCTTTCAAGTTGGAATAATCCAGTTGTTTCTCCGGTAGATAATAATTCAAACACTTTTTGATCATTTAAATTTATTTTTGATATATCGAGTTCGATTTTTTTTTCTTTTAACATTTTAATTGTTCTATCAATGACGGTCAGAGTTTTAAGACCTAATAAATCAAACTTAACTAAACCTGCGTTTTCAGAAGAATACATGTCGAACTGAGTGGAAGGCAAAAATAAATCTGAACTCTTATCCTTGTACAATGGAACTTTCTCAGACAATTCTTTACCTGCGATAACAACACCGGCGGCATGCGTGGCCATGTTACGATTAAGTCCTTCTATTTTTAAAGATAGCTCAATTAGCTTTGCAACTTTGTTATTATTTTCTATTTCTGTTTTAAACCTTGGTTCTCTATCAATTGACTCTTGCAAGGTTAATGGCCTTGAAGGATCAAAAGGTATCATCTTGCAAATTCTATCAACATGACCGTAGGACAATCCTAATACTCTACCCACATCTCTCAATGCCATTCTAGCCTTAAACTTACCAAAAGTTATTATGTGAGCTACGCCATCATTATACTTTGACTTTAGGTATTCAAAGACTTGATCTCTTTTCTCCTCGCAGAAATCTATGTCAAAATCTGGCATAGATATTCTATCGGGATTTAAAAATCTTTCAAAAATTAAATTAAATTCTATTGGATCGAGATCAGTGATATCAAGGCAATAAGCTACTAAAGATCCAGCTCCTGAGCCTCTACCAGGACCAACCGGAATTGAATTTTTTTTGGCCCATTTAATGTAATCAGAAACAATAAGAAAGTAACTAGAGTAATTCATAGACTCAATAATACTTATTTCGTGATTAAGCCTGTCTAAATAAATTTTTTCGATATCTTCTTTATTTTTATTTTCGTTTTTCAAGTATATAAAATTTTCCAGCCTATTTTTTAAACCTTTTTTGGCCTCTATAGATAATTCAGATTGTGCGGATAAATTATCATTTGTGTGTATTTTTGGAAGATTAGGGCTAGATTTTTTTGGTTTAAAACTAAATCGTTTTGAAAAATTAAAATTATTTTCTAGTGCCTCTGGTATATCACTAAATAAATCAATGAGTTCATGATTTTTTTTTAAGTAATGCTGATTACTAAATTTTTTTCTGTTGTTTTCATCCACAAAATTTTTTTCTCCAATACAAATTAATGCATCGTGAGCTTCATGCATTTCTTTTTTTAAATAATAAGTTTCTTGAGAGGCAATAATTGGTAAATCATATTTATTTGAAATACTAATTAAAAACTCTTCATAATTTTTTTCAGCATCGTCATTATGCCTTTGTAATTCAAGGTAAAATCTGTTGGAAAAAACTTTTTCAAATTTTGAAAATAATTCTTCAATTTTTTTTATCTTATTTTTTTTGAACAGTGTGCCAAAAAAATCGTCAACACCTCCGGATAGTACAATTAGATCTAAATTATTTGAAAATAAATTATCAAGTTTACAATGAGGTGTCTCGGTTTCTTTGATATCTAAAAAACTACTTGATGAAAGTTTTATTAAATTCTTGTAACCATTTTCGTTTTGAGCAAATATTGGTATTTTTGAAGTAGTATCTTCAAGAGAGAAATTAATTTGGGATCCTATTATTGGTTGTGTCCCTACTTTGCTTATTTTTTCTGCAAACTCTAAGGCCCCGCATAAATTAAAGCTATCGCATATTCCAATAGATTTTATTTTTTCATTTTTACAATAATTTGCTAAATCATCTATTTTAATTGCACCTTCACAAATAGAATATTGTGTATGGATTTTAAAATTATTAAATTGATGTTTAGATTGGGACATCAAACCCTTTTAATATTACCTCTAAGAATACTCAACTTGTAATCTGCCCTGTTAGCAAGTTCTCTATTATGAGTTGCAAAAATTATAGCTTTGTTCATTTTTTTCAATTTTTTGAAGTAAGAAAAAATATCCATAGAAGTATCATAGTCTAGATTCCCGGTAGCCTCATCGGCAAGAATAAGATTCGATCCAGAAATAACAGCTCTAGCTATTGCTATTCTTTGTTGTTCACCTCCTGAGAGATCATTAGGAAAATAATCTTGCCGTTCTGTCAAATTAAATTCATTTAAGATTTTTAA
>CACGGZ010000034.1 GCA_902572695.1 uncultured Pelagibacteraceae bacterium
TATCTTCAATTTCAGCAGATCTTTATAATAACGGCAGAGATGATCTGACTCTTTTTTATTTTAAAGAAGGAGCCAATTATGCAGCTGTAACTACAACTAATTCAATTAAATCAGAGTCGATAGTTTGGAATGAAAAAAGCAACAAAAAGACTATAAAAGCAGTTTTGGTGAATACAAAGAATGCAAATACCTTTACTGGGCAACAAGGAATTGAAAGTTTAGACTCTATTTCAAAAAATCTTTCAAGAATTTTAACCATAAGAGAGTCAAAGTCTAAAGAGGGTATTAGCGAAACAGTAAAAATTAAGGATATCATGTTTGCATCTACTGGTGTAATTGGAGAAAAATTTCCTGTTGAAAAAATAAATAAAAATTTACAAGATTTGGTTGATAAGTTGAGAGACGATCAAAATAAAATGATCTGGGTTAAAACTGCATCATCTTTAATGACGACTGATACAAAACCTAAACTCGCATATGAGGAAATTATCATTGGTAACAAAATAATTAAAATTGCAGGCGTCGCAAAAGGATCAGGAATGATTTCTCCAAATCTAGGAACAATGCTTTCATTCATTT
This sequence comes from uncultured Pelagibacteraceae bacterium, assembly GCA_902572695.1. Taxonomy (GTDB): domain Bacteria; phylum Pseudomonadota; class Alphaproteobacteria; order Pelagibacterales; family Pelagibacteraceae; genus Pelagilacustribacter. Next base: position 580 of record CACGGZ010000034.1, read on the forward strand.
TTACTGATGCAGATATCGCACCAAATTTACTAAAGTCTTTACTTAAAAAAGCAGTCACAAATACATTTAATGCAATTACGGTAGATAGTGATACATCTACCAACGATATGGTTGTGCTTTTTTCGACAAAAAAAATTAAAATTGGTCAAAACAGGAATTTGAATGACCCAATACTTCAGAAATTTGATTTAGCTTTGAAAAAATTGTGTCTAAATTTATCCAAACAAATTGTTGTAGATGGAGAGGGAGCTAAGAAATTTGTTACTGTAAAAGTAATTAATGCAAAGTCATTAAGCAGTGCAAAAAAAATTGCATTTTCAGTTGCTAATTCCCCATTAGTTAAAACTGCAATTGCTGGTAATGATCCAAATTGGGGAAGGGTTATTATGGGAGTAGGTAAAGCAGGTGAAAGTATTGACAAAAACAAAATTATAGTAAAATTTGGAGATTTCATTCTTGCAGAAAATGGGAAAATTTCTGAGTCCTATGACGAAGAAAAAATAAAAGAATACATGAAATGGGAGTCAATAATAATTGAAATTAACCTTAACCTTGGTAATGATCATTTCGAATGTTATACATGTGATTTTACACACGATTACATAGATATAAATGCGGATTATCGTAACCCATCTTGAAAATTTTGAAATAATTGTTATTTTTTTTATATGATTAAATACAACCTAAAGTGTTCAAACAACCATGAATTTGAAAGCTGGTTTTCAGACTCAAATGAATTTGAAAGACTTAATAAAAAAAGGTTATTAAACTGCATTTTTTGTACCTCAAAAAAAATTACAAAATCTATTATGTCTCCCCGAGTTTTAAATTCAAAAGAAAAAATTGAAATTAATAATTCAAAGGATAAAGAATTTAAAAAATTTAAAGATGATTTAACTAAATTAAGAAATTTTGTTGAGAAAAACTTTGAATTCGTTGGTGATAAATTCGCAAAAAAGGTGAGGGATATTTATTATGATAAAAATGAAAATCAAAGAATTTATGGCACAACTACACCTGAAGAAAGAGAAGAATTATTGGAAGAAGGCATAGAATTGACCAGCATCCCTTGGGTTAACAAAGAAAATTAATTTTTAGAACCTGTTAAAATATAATTTTAGCTTCATCTTTTGAATAAGCTACTCCTGTGATCACTTTTTTATTATAATCGATATTTTCTTGACCAAAAATTTTAGTCCCTTTTCTATTTGTAAATGTTGACTTAACCTCTAATGGGATGTCATGTATCATTGCTGTTTGAACTGCAGAAGATTGCATAACTTTAGCTCCTAGAGATGAAAGCTCCAACATTTCTTCGTAGGAAATTTTATCAATTTTTTTTGCAACAGGAATTTTATTTGGGTCACTAGAGTAGACGCCATCTACATCGGTATATATTTCACAACTATCTGTATTAAATATTTTTGCTACAGCTACAGCGGTAGCGTCTGAGCCTCCTCTGCCAATAGAAGTGATATCGCCATTAATTGATATACCTTGAAATCCAGGTATCACTGCAACCCCACCATCTAAGATAAATTTATTTATTTTTTCTTTATTTATATTTATAATCCTAGAATTTGTATTTTCTCCTTCAGTAATTATTGGTATTTGCCAGTTCATCCATGATTTTGCTTTAACACCAATCTCATTTAGGGCACCACATAATAAAGCTGAACTTACTTGTTCTCCTGAAGTTAACAAAACGTCTAGCTCTCTTCTTGTAAAATTTTTTGATATAGCTTTTGACTGATCAATTAACTCATTTGTTTTACCAGCCATAGCTGAAACCACTACAATTATGGAATTTCCACCCTCTTGTTCACGCTTAATTATTTTAGCTGCGTTAATTATTCTTTCTATTGATCCTACCGATGTTCCTCCAAATTTTAAAACTTTTTTAGCCATGTTACACTTTATTTATTGTAAATTAGTTTCATTAATTTATATAACTTAATATATTAAAGTTTAAAATGACTACAATAAATCAAGACGAAATTCAAAAGTTTTCAACTCTTGCAGATGAATGGTGGGATGTAAATGGTAAATTCAAACCACTTCACATGTTTAATCCGATAAGAATAGAATATATAAGAAATTCTATTAGCCAGCATTTCAAAAAAGACTTGAA
>CACGGZ010000035.1 GCA_902572695.1 uncultured Pelagibacteraceae bacterium
TAAAAATAACAAAGATCTTATTGAAAATACAAGTGGAAATATTACTTGGTCTTTGGATAGTGAAAGTTTTTTTTACACTAAACTAGACAAATATCATAGGCCAAAACAGATTTATAGACACAGATTGGGATCTTCCATAAAAGATGATGAACTTATTTTTGAGGAAAAAGACGAGACATTCACATGCTCAATAAGTTTGAGCTCAGATGAAAAATTTTTCATAATTTCTACCTCTGACCATATAACAACTGAAGAATATTTTTTTCCTTCAAATAGTAAAAAAGTTAATCCAAAATTATTTAAAAAAAGAATAAAGGATGTTCGTTACTCAATTGACTCTTGGCAGGGTTATTTTTATATGCATACGAACGAGGGAGCCAGAGATTATAAGATTTTAAGATGTAAAGTTGATGAAATAGATAATCTTGAAATTTTTATTCCACCTAAAAAAGAGACTGTAATTGGTGATTTAGATTTTTTAGATGACTACATTATAAGAGGAGAAAAATCTGACGCGATACCAAAGTTATTTGTAAGAAATATTCAAACGAATAAAGAAGAGGAGATAAAAATATCTGAGGAGGTTATCGGTGTCCCAAGTTTCTCCTTTAAACAGCGTGACACAAATACAACGAAAATAAGAGTTGGTTGGGAAAGTATGGCAACACCAAAAAAAATTTATGAATACGATATTGTTACTAAAAAGAGAAAATTGGTTAAAGAAACTGAAATACCATCTGGTCATGACTCAAATAAATATATCGTTGAGAGAATTAAAGCAAAGTCACGAGATGGAAGAATGATTCCTATTAGTTTATTGCGATTAAAAAATTCTAAACAAGATGGGAAATCCAAGGTTCTACTCTATGCTTATGGAGCTTACAAACATAGTGTTTCTGCATCATTTAGTGCATCAAGATTTTGTTTGGTTGATAGAGGAATAATTTTTGCAATAGCGCATGTGAGAGGTGGTGGAGATCTTGGAGATGTTTGGCATGAGGAAGGAAAAAAGAAATTAAAAAAAAATACTTTTTTTGATTATATCGCTTGTGCAAATCATCTTATAGATCAAAGATATACCTATAAAGGTGGGATATGTTTTTACGGAGGTTCTGCTGGAGGTCTCACGGGAGGCGCAGTTGCTAACATGGCTCCTGACTTATTTTTTTCAATGCTTTTGTTAGTACCCTTTGTTGATACAATGACAACAATGTTAAATGATAAATTACCCTTAACTCCTGCTGAATGGGATCTTTGGGGCAATCCAATTAAAAGCAAAGATTATTTTAATTATATTCTGTCATACTCGCCTTATAATAATATAGAAGAAAAAAGTTATCCATCCATGCTTATTACTACCTCTTTATTTGATAATAGAGTTTTATACTCTGAGCCTGTAAAATATATAGCCAAACTCAGAGATTTAAAAAAAGACAAAAATGTTCAATTGTTAAAATGTAAAATGGAAGCAGCTGGCCACGGTGGAATGAGTGGAAGAGATAATGCAATTAAAGAATTAGCTGAAGAGTATTCTTTCATTTTAAAAACTGCAAATATATTAAAATAAATATCTTGAAATAAAAAAATTAATCACCACATCATACTTGTCAATTGCCTTATGGAATTGACATAAACCTTGCTAACAAAGGAGGAAATATGACAAGTAAGGATATATCAATATTTAACTCACTAAAGCCTTTTAGTATCGGATTTGATGACATGTTTGATCATTTCGACTCTATGCTTGGAAATGGAGGGCTTGCATTACAAAGCAATTATCCGCCATATAACATAAGAAAAACAAGCAAAGACAAGTACGCTATTGAGTTAGCGCTCGCAGGCTTTAATAAAGATGATGTTGAAGTTGAATACGAGGATAATCTTTTAACTGTAAGAACTAAACAAGTTAAAAAATCTCAGGAAAAAAATGGTGATGAAATTATTCATAGAGGGATATCTCAAAGATCCTTTGTGAGATCGTTTACAATTGCTGATGACGTAAAAGTAAATGGTGCACAATTAAAAGATGGATTGCTTACTATTTCTTGTGAAAAAATTATACCGGAAACAAAGAAAAAAAAACTTATTGATATTAAATAAGTCAACCTTATTTGCGGAGTTATAGACTCCGCAAATGAATGCTTCAAAAACAGTTTTTACTTGTAAAACCGATAACTAAATCATTTTGGTCAATTTCAAATATTCTCTCACATTTAATTTTAAACTTTTCACTTTTGTAAACATAAAATCTATTTCTATTTCCCTCTTTAAAAATAATTCTATCTGGATTACCCATTTCTATTTTTAATTCATCCTCGGGTGAATTTAATAACTTGCTTAGTTCTCTTTCCTCTTTTTGAACATTTTCATCAATTTTTTTTGAGACTGATTGACAGCT
>CACGGZ010000036.1 GCA_902572695.1 uncultured Pelagibacteraceae bacterium
TTGCTTGAGAGTCTCCAGCAGCCCAAGCCAAGTCACCAACTCTCTGAAAACCAAACATAGAGTAAAAAATATAGATTGGTATCATTTCTAAATCATGATTTGTGTAAGATGTTCCAGCTGCAATCCAGGATGACATTGCCCCAGACTCATTTATACCTTCCTCTAAAACTTGACCGCTTTTATCTTCTCTGTAAGAACTTAACTGCTCAGAATCTACTGGCTCATACTTTTGACCTTCATGCGCGTATATTCCTATCTTTTGAAAGAAACCTTCCATTCCAAAAGTTCTGGCTTCGTCAGGAATGATAGGAACTAATCTTGGTGATATATTTTTATCCCTCAATAAAGCTGTGAGCATTCTTACTAAAGCCATCGTAGTCGACATTTCCTTATCTCCTGTAGATTTCATAAAGTTATCGAAAATTTCCTTAGGAGGAGCTTTTATTTGTTTTGCAAATGATGATCTCTCAGGAATAAAACCTCCAAGCTTTGTTCTTTGACTTTTTAAATATTTCATCTCTTCAGAGTTTTCATTAGGTTTGTAATATTCAATATTTTTTACCTGTTTATCAGTAAGAGGAACACCAAATCTATCTCTATAATAAAGTAAATCCTCCTCATCTAATTTTTTTTGTTGATGGGTTGTATTTATACTTTCTCCAGATTTTCCCATACCGTAACCTTTTATTGTTTTTGCTAGTATGACAGTTGGTGAACCTTTATGTTGCATTGCAGAATGATAGGCAGCGTAAACTTTATGAGGATCATGACCTCCTCTATTTAACCTCCAGATATCTTTATCTGTCATGGTAGAAACCATTTCTTTTAATTCAGGATATTTTCCAAAGAATTTTTCTCTTACGTATAAACCATCCTTTGCCTTAAAAGCTTGATATTCTCCATCTACACATTCGTTCATTCTTTTAACTAGAAGGCCAGACTTGTCTTTAATTAGAAGTTTATCCCAATAAGATCCCCAAATAACTTTGATTACATTCCAACCAGTTCCTCTGAAGCTTCCCTCAAGTTCTTGAATAATTTTTCCATTACCTCTAACAGGCCCATCTAGCCTTTGAAGATTACAATTAATTACAAATATCAAATTATCTAATTTTTCTCTTGCAGCTAGGCCGATCGCACCCATTGACTCGGGTTCATCCATTTCTCCATCTCCTAAGAATACCCAAATTTTTCTACCTTCATCTTTCACTAAACCTCTATTAATTAAATATTTTAGAAATCGTGCTTGATAAATTGCCATGATAGGACCAAGTCCCATCGATACTGTTGGAAACTGCCAAAAGTCAGGCATCAACCAAGGATGAGGATAAGATGAAAGTCCATCTTTACCAACTTCTTGTCTAAACCCATCTAATTGTTTTGCCGAAAGTCTTCCTTCTAAAAAAGCTCTTGCATACATTCCTGGAGCTGAGTGACCTTGAAAATAAATTAAGTCTCCTCCAAATTTATTATTTTTGGCCCTCCAAAAATGATTCATACCAACGTCATATAATGTTGCGGCTGATGCAAAAGTCCCAATGTGACCACCAAGTTCAGAACTTTTCTTGTTTGCTTTTACAACCATTGCAGCAGCATTCCATCTTATGATTGCTCTTAATTTCTTTTCAATATTTTGGTCACCAGGTGATTTAGCTTCTGCTTCTGGCGGAATAGTATTTATGTATGGAGTTGTTCTAGTATCAGGCAAAACTAATCCTGATTTATAAGCTTGATCAATAACTTTATTTAATAGATAGCTTGCTCTGGGTGCTCCATCAGACTCAATTACTGAATTTAATGACTCTATCCATTCATTTGTTTCAATTGGATCAATATCATCTTTAGAGGCTGGCTCTGCAAAAACTTTTTTTACTTGTTTTACAGGATTAATATTGCCATTTGTTTTTGGCTGTTCTCGAATACTCTCCTCTTTAACAAGTTCTTTTTTTATTTCTTGTTTTGGTGTTGAAGTTGCTTGTCCATTTTCAATAGTCGCTAACAAACTTCCCTCAGATACTTTATCTCCTATTTTAACTTTTAAATCTTTTATTTGGCCAGCTGAAGGAGATGGAATTTCAACACTTGATTTATCACTCTCTATTGTAACTATCGGATCATTTTTAT
>CACGGZ010000037.1 GCA_902572695.1 uncultured Pelagibacteraceae bacterium
CAATGAAGAAAATATGAATGAAATCAAGTTCTCTAAGGATGTTACAGAAAATAATATAACCGAAAGAAGCTTCATTGCAAATTTTTTACAAAGTATTAAACAAAAAATGTACAAAGGTGTTGGAAACTAGTGAGCTATAACCGATAATAACAGTAATGCAACAATGTTGGTTATTTTTATCATTGGATTTACAGCTGGTCCAGCTGTGTCTTTATATGGGTCTCCAACTGTATCACCTGTAACAGCTGCTTTATGGGCTTCAGATCCCTTTCCACCATAATTTCCATCTTCAATATATTTTTTTGCATTATCCCATGCGCCACCACCAGCTGTCATTGATATTGCAACGAACAAGCCTGTTATTATTACGCCAAGCAACATTGCGCCTAAAGCTGAAAGTGCAGCAACCTTACCTCCAATAAAAAAAATAAATAAATAAACAACAATTGGTGAAAGAACGGGTAACAATGAAGGAATAACCATTTCTTTAATTGCTGCTTTAGTTAACAAATCAACTAATTTTCCATAATCTGGTTTTCTTTTTCCTTTCATAATACCTGGGATTTTTTTAAATTGTCTTCTTACTTCTAATACAACAGCACCACCAGCTCTACCAACTGCTTGCATGCCCAATGAACCAAATAAATACGGAAGCAAGCCACCAATTAAAAGACCTATTACAACAAAAGGATTTGATAAATCGAAACTTACTATTAAACCATTTAGGGATGACGTTGGGTCATTTGCATAATATTTTATGTCCTCTGTATAGGCAGCAAAAAGAACCAATGCACCTAGACCTGCTGATCCGATTGCATAACCTTTTGTTACCGCTTTCGTAGTGTTACCAACGGCGTCTAAAGCATCCGTGGTTTTTCTAACACTTTTTGGAAGTTTTGACATTTCTGCTATGCCGCCTGCATTATCTGTAACTGGACCATATGCATCTAAAGCAACTACCATTCCAGTTAAAGCCAACATAGATGTTACAGCAATTGCAATACCATATAAGCCGGCTAGATAATTGGTAAAAAGAATTCCAATAACAATTATTATAGCTGGTATAGCTGTTGCTTCCATAGAAATTGCTAACCCTTGAATAACATTTGTGCCATGTCCAGTTGTTGAGGACTTAGCCACACTTTTTACTGGCCTATAATCAGTTCCAGTGTAATACTCAGTTATCCAAATTATCAATCCGGTAATCACAAGGCCTGATACTGCACATAAATATAAATCTAATCCAGTAAATTTTATATTTTCTGACTCATACGTTTTATTTAGTCCAATAGAGTTTTCAGTAATAGGATATAAAATAATTAATGATAAAATGGCAGTAGCTATAAATCCTTTATATAAAGCACCCATTATACTTTTGTTTTTTCCAAGTCTTACAAACCATGTACCTATTATCGATGTTATTATACAAGAACCCCCTATCGCTAAAGGATAAATCATCATCGATAAATTATTTGGAAAAAATATTGAAGCTAAAACCATTGTTGCAACGATTGTTACAGCATAAGTTTCAAATAAATCCGCTGCCATCCCTGCGCAATCACCGACATTATCACCTACGTTGTCCGCTATGACTGCCGGGTTTCTTGGATCGTCCTCTGGAATTCCAGCTTCTACTTTTCCAACTAAATCAGCTCCCACATCAGCTCCCTTTGTAAAAATTCCACCACCTAATCTTGCAAAAATTGAAATTAAAGATGCTCCGAAACCTAGAGCAACTAACGCGTTAACTATTTCTCTATTTTCTACATTTAAATTCAATAAAATAATATAATATAGAGAGATAGCTAAAAGAGCTAAACCAGCAACTAATAAGCCAGTAATTGCTCCAGATTTAAATGCTATCGACAAACCTGCTTGTAAACTATTTCTTGACGCCTCAGCAGTTCTCACATTAGCTTTGACTGAAATTAGCATTCCAACATATCCCGCTAAACCAGATAAAGTCGCTCCAATTAAGTAACCAATCCCTACTAAAAAATTAAAAAAATAAGTTACGATTATCAACACTACTATACCTACGATAGCTATTGTTTTGTATTGCCTATTTAAATAAGCTTTAGCTCCTATTTGAATAGCTTCAGCTATCTCTTGCATCCGAG
>CACGGZ010000038.1 GCA_902572695.1 uncultured Pelagibacteraceae bacterium
CCATAATCTTCATATCTACCGCTCTCTTTCCAGATATCTGCTGACTGAATTGTTGGCATTAAAAGTTCTTGACCTCCAATGTTGTTTTGTTCCTCTCTTACTATTTGCTCAATTTTTTTCATCACTTTAAATCCAAGTGGTAACCAAGAATATATTCCTGCAGCAGATTGTTTGATCATTCCAGTTCTTAACATAAGTTGATGAGATTTAATTTTTGCTTCAGATGGCAAGTTTTTTGTTATTGGAAGAAATAATTTAGATAAATACATTAATTAAAATACTCTCTTAAATTAACATAATCCTTTATTACCATAAAATATATCACTACAAAAATAATTGAAGTAATTAAAGTTGTGTATAAAAATTTTGTTAAGATTTTAGGATTTTTAGGCGCCCCTGGGTCTTCGCCACGAATATTACCAGTGAAACGTTGATCTTTTGATTTAATGCCCACAGGTAATATTGAGAAAAAAACAATCCACCATATACACACATAAACCACTATTGATCCCGTTAATCCCATTATAATCTTGCAATATTAATATTTGTAAAAGGTTTTTTACCAGTTTTCACCCTTATAATTTTTCTGCAGTTGCTTTTAATTGCTTCAATCAAATTTTTTTCTTGTTTTTTATTATTAAGAGAGAACGATTTACATATATTACTAATCTCCTCTTCCATCTCAAATATGAAGTTTTCAATTGAATCATTTTGTGGAATACCTTTAATTGAAATTATAGGTTTTATAACTTTACCTTTATTAGAAATTATTAGAGTTATTTCTAAATATCCATTTAAAGATAGATTTTTTCTTTCTTTAATAGAAATAGAGTCTGCTGGAACCCCAACGGAACCGTCTAAATACATTTTGCCTGACGGTGCTTTGTCTATAATTTTAGATTTAGTTTTCTCTATTGAAATAATATCACCATTTTCTACCTGAAGTGTAAAGGGAACCTGCATCTCTTTTGCAAAAGATATATGTTCTTTCATATGACGGTACTCACCATGAACTGGAATAACACAGTTAGGTTTTATCCAATTATACATGTCTTTTAAATCGTCTCTATTTGGATGACCTGATACATGAACAAAAGCATTTTCCTCAGTTATGACCTCGATATTCTTTTTAACAATTTGGTTTTGAAGACCGTAAAGTTTTTTTTCATTTCCAGGTATCATTTTCGAGGAAAATATAACAGCGTCACCTGCCTCCATAAATACATCTGGATGCACATCATTAATAATTCTATTCATTGCTCCCATTGACTCACCTTGGCTTCCAGTGCACAGATAAATTATTTTTTCTCTTGATATTTTATTTGCATCCCTAGGGTCAATGGGATTTATAAGGTTATTTAAGTAACCACACTGCTTTGCAGCTTTATAAATTCGGTTCATTGATCTACCAACTAAACAAATGTTTCTATTAGTTTTTTTTGCACAGTAAAAAATTGTTTCCATTCTAGCCACGTTCGAGGCAAATGAAGTTACAATAATTCTCTTTTTTTTATTTTCTATTATTTGCAATAAACTATCTCTGACTGAAGACTCGGAACCAGCTCTACCAGGGCTGAATACATTGGTGGAATCACAAATCATAGCAATAACACCCTTTTTCCCTATGGATTTTAATTTTTCACTGTCAATATCTCCACCAATCAATGGATTGGGGTCAACTTTCCAGTCGCCTGTGTGCAAAACTGTTCCTAATGGAGTTGTAATACTAAGGCCATTTGGTTCAAGTATTGAATGTGTCAAAGTAATAAAATCAATTTCAAAAGGACCAAGGTTAATTTTGTCGTTAAGTTGAACAGTGATTAAATAATTACTTATATCAATTTTTTTTTCTTTAAATTTTTCATTAATTAGAACTGCAGTGAATGGAGTTGCAAAAATTTTACATTTTAATAATGGCCAGATATGAACAATTGAACCTATGTGATCTTCATGGGCATGGGTAAAAACAATACCTAAGAGGTCATCTTTTTTATCTGTAATAAAACCAGGGTCCGGATAGATTAAGTCAATGCCTGGCATAGAGTCATCCGCGAAAGTTACTCCCATATCGACTATAATCCACTTTCTATCATTCTCATTTCCGTAAGCATA